>CAZXEV010000013.1:0-16148 GCA_964639735.1 uncultured Gammaproteobacteria bacterium | reverse complement strand
CGAAGCGCCTTTTGGAGTCGGGTATCTCACCGCCAATTTTATTATTTAATTAGTTATGATTGCTAAAGTTGCACTGATTCGCCGCATGCCAAAAAAAATTTCTGAATTGGATTATTTGGTGCCACCACAATTTAAAAAAGAAGCAACTATTGGACAGCTCGTAAATGTGCCTTTTCGTAATCGCCTAGTGTATGGTCTCATCACTGAATTTAAAGAAAACGAAACCGAAGAAGCAAAAGGAAAATTAAAATCAATTGAAAATATTGTTTGGGAAAAACCAGCCCTTACTCTAAAACAAATTGGCTTTATAATTGAAATAAGTGAATTTTATAACACTCCACTTGGTTTTATATTACAGAGTTGTCTACCACCTTTAAAGAAAACAAAGATTAAAAAAAGTACCATTAATACAATCGACAGGCTAGAACCGGCGGTAAGAAAAAAACCGGAGCTGAAATTATACAAAAATTCAGATGAGAAAAAAGAGTTTTTCAAAAAAATTATTTCAAACCAGGGACAGACTTTGATTTTAGTACCAGAAATAAGTGCAACTTCTGATATTGAATTATTTAATGAATTAAAACCGACTATTATAAGCGCTGATTTATCTGAGAAAGATTTATTTGATATTTGGTTTAAAATTCGCAACGAGGAAATAAAAATTGTTATTGGAACCCGCCGAGCGCTTTTCATGCCTTGGAGTGATTTGCAAACAATAGTAGTAGACGACGAATCAAATTCGAACTACAAAAGCTGGGATATGGCACCACGCATTCAAACACGCGAAGCAGCAATGATGCTCGCTCATGCTCACGGAGCCCAATGTGTTTTGACCGCTCACACCCCTAGTGTGGAAAGTTGGTATTTTGCACAACACAAAGTTTACAATACTGAACAAAAAGTACCTGTTTTTGATACAGATTTAGAGATCGTAGATATGAAGGAAGAAAGACGCGGACGAAATTATGGATTTTTAAGTTTGGATTTAGAAGATGCGATCAACGAAAATATTCCTGGGGATATTTTTCTTTTTATAAATCGAAAAGGTAGTAGTGCATATGTTGGATGTCGAGATTGTGGTTATGTAGCCAAATGTTCTCAATGTTCTCGAGGGTTAGTTTATCATGAAAATACTAGCACGCTCGATTGTCATTTTTGTAATTTAAAAAATAAAATGTTTTTAAGCTGTCCTAAATGCCGTGGAGTCAATATGATCATGTACGGTGTTGGAACTCAATCATTGGAAAAAGAATTGGTCAAAACGAACAAACTGAATAAAAAAATAGTTCGAATCGACAGCGACACCGCTACTATTTATAATAAGGATTATACGGGTGACAAGATTATTATCGGGACACAAATTGCGCTCGACAAGGTTGACTGGTCAAAAATTAGATTAATGGCTTTCGTTGACGCAGACAGCCCCCTATTTATTCCCGAATACAAAATGACAGAAAATTTATGGACTCAACTACGCAGTGTCCAGTATCATCTAAAACCACAGACTAAATTAATTATCCAAACCGGTCACAAAGAACATCGGATTTTTTCAAATTTACTATCACCCCAAAAATTTTACGACGAGGAACTCGAAGAGAGAAAAACCTTTAACTATCCGCCACTTAGCTATTTGGTTCGTTTATACAATGGTGAGAAGACCTTGGAGGACTCCAGACGGGCAGCACAGGCCATTTTTGGGCACCTACAAGCCTTGACTAATAACCGTCATGATATTACAATATCCAATCCTTTACCGTTTTCCCCTAGTTATGCTCGCGGGCTACAATGGTATGGGATTATCGTAAAAGTTAGTTTTGAAAAATACAAACAAACAACCAAGTTTTTGGCTCAAAATATACCAGAAAACTGGAAGTTTGACCCAAACCCAAATAATCTATTATCTTTTTAATATGTTGCTTGAAGTCACTTTAGAACCAAATCCAATTTTGCATAAAAAAGGCCGCGATCTCACCGTGGCCGAATTGAGTAAGCCTGAAATGAAAAAACTCATAAAAAACATGGTCGAGACTATGTATGTAAAAGATGGTGTTGGCATCGCCGCTCCTCAGGTCGGACAATCATTACAATTATGTGTAATTGCAAAAAAGTTTTCACCTATCAACCAAAATGAAGACTTGATATTGGTAAATCCAGTTTGGAAAAAAATGTCAATTTTGAAAGCCTGGGACACTGAAGGTTGTTTGTCAGTTCCTCTAATCTACGGTGAAGTAAAACGATATACCAAAATCAAGGTACAGGCACTAAACCAACATGGTGAAAAAATTGAATTTGAAGCCAAAGATTTTCCGGCTCGCATCGTTCAACACGAAGTAGACCATTTAAATGGCGTCCTATTTATTGAAAAAGCCAGAAAATTACAAAAAATAAAATCTACCGAGCAAGAATTATAATTATGATTTCTGTAGTTTATTTTGGAACATACCATTTTTCTGCCCACATTTTAGAATCACTAATCAATAGCGGTGAATTTGAAGTTAAGCTAGTCATCACTCAACCAGACCGTCCGGTTGGCAGAAAGAAAGAAATTCAAGCTTCACCAGTTAAATTAGTAGCACAAAAACATAACTTAAGGATCGATCAACCGGAAACTTTAAAAAACTACATTCTTTCTGATATTGCCGACCTAAACATCACCTGTCAGTATGGTCTCATTATCCCAAAAAACGTACTTGAGATCGCTACCCGAGGATCTATAAATGTTCACACATCATTACTTCCAAAATATCGTGGCGCCTCCCCTATTCAATCCGTTTTAATTAATGGAGAAAAAGAAACCGGGGTCACCATAATGTTGATGGATGAAAAAATGGATCACGGCGATATATTACGTCAACAAAAAACAATAATAGACCCAGAAGATACCTACGAAACACTAAATCAAAAACTTCTAGACATTGCCCCCGAACTACTTATCACTACTGCCAAAGATTATATTGCCAACAAAATTTCATCTCAAATTCAAGCACATGAAGAAGCCACTTTTTGTAAAGAATTTACTAGAGACGATGGTAAAATAAATTGGGACAAAACTGCCAATCAAATTCACAATCTCTACCGCGGATTAACTCCTTGGCCTGGTATTTGGACGGAGTACGCTGGTAAACGATTAAAACTCCTAGATGTGAAATCGTCTAGCAAAAACGTTCAACTTGGAAAAATAGTTGCCGATCAAAACCAATTATTTGCTGGATGCGGACAAGACACCTCTATCGAGATTACTAAAATACAACTCGAAGGCAAAAAACCAATGACTGCAAAAGAATTTATCAACGGCTTCAAAAACATTTTATAAATAAATGACTTCCAAAACCACAATTATTAAATTCATTGTTTTATATTTTGCGGTTCGATTGTTCTCGTATTTTTTTAGCCCTCAAACACCACTTTTGGATCAAAACCCAATTAACACTATTATTTCAGTGTTAATTTTTATTTTATCCATATACTGGATTATAAAAAATGACGAGCGTGGCTGGTACATAATCGCTGGTGAAATTATACTTGGCGGATCTGGCGGTTATTTAAAACTTGAATTTGTTTCATTACGAACTGCTTTACTTATAGTATCAACATCTATATTTTTTATTAAAAAAATATACTCCGAAAAATTTGGGTTCTTTAAACAATTTAAATCTGAGCATTGGCTGTTGTTTGCACTTATAGGCGTGGCAGGTCTAGCCGCCATGAGAGGATTATTTTTACACCACGAACGCGGTGTTGTAATTTCAGATTTCATACCGTATTTATTTTTATTATATTTCTTCCCTCTTTGGGATCTTTGGCTGTCTGATCGTTTTCGTGAATTGACAAAACATGCTATTGTCGCAGCCATTTTCGCTAATGCAATATTGATCTTTATAACTCAACTTGGATTGTCTTCTGGATTAATAGTACTACAAGATAGCTACTATCATTGGTATCGCGACGTTGCTCTCGGAAAAATCACTGATTTAAACTTAAATTTTTATCGTTTGGTATTAAATGAACACCTACTTCTTATACCAATTACTTTGTATTTTATCGGTGACACAATAAAAAATAAAGTTACCAAATTAAATGTTTTTGTCTTGATTTGTCTTTTGTTTATTTTGAGCAACAATCTTACTAGAATTTATATCTTGGCTTTAGCGGCAGGATTATTAGTGCAATTTTCAAAGGAAAAATTCAAACGTTGGTTTACCATATCTGCAATTACTCTGTTTGGATTTGTTTGTATTTTTACTACAACTCACTTGATTGCCAGTCGTGGTCAAAGTTTTGGATTAGAGATTTTCGGTCTTAGGTTACAAAGTATTACCAGCCCACAAATCGAAGACAGTTCGCTGAGTCGATTACTGCTACTACCTAAGATTTTGGAAAAAATAATAAGTCACCCATTTTTAGGTACCGGTTTAGGAGATACTGTGACAGTATATAGTCCAATATTTAAAACCAATATTACTACACCGCATTTTGATTGGGGTTATTTAGAAATTTTGACTGAGACGGGACTTTACGGATTGCTAACTTGGCTAGCATTAATTATTTGTATTTTTTACAAAACTATTAAAAATAAACACGGGTATAATCGAAATATTTTAATTTCACTGTTAATTGCTTTGTTGGTTATAAATATTACCAGCCCAGCATTGTTTCATGTGTTTGGACTTTTGCTTATTATCAGTATTTTGTCTCCTCTTGGATTGAAGTATAAAAAAACCGCTGGTGGAATAATAATAGGACCGGATAACAAAATTGTTCTGGTTAATAACACTAGCAAAGATTGGTGGTCACTACCAAAAGGAGGGATTGAAAAAAATGAAAATACTTTAGAAGCAGCCAAGCGAGAGATTTTTGAGGAAACTGGATTAAAGAATATCGAATACATCAAGGAGCTTGGTTATTTCAACGAGCTATTACTTAAAACCAAGATCAAGAAATACAAATTTAAAAAAAACACTGTATATTTATTTAGAACAAAAGACACAAAACTTCAACCGCATGACCCGGCTAACCCTGAAGCACGTTGGTATACATTGGATGAGTGTCTAAAGATAATTAAAAACCAACAACTAATACAATTTTTAGACAAAACAAAACACGATCTTATATAAGATCGTGTTTTTTAAAGATTATTTTTTTTGCTTCTTCGTACTCTTTTACTTTTTTTGTTTTCCACGGCATTTTATATAGCCAGCTTGGCAACCAACTACTAATCCCCTGTCTTCCACCAACTATTTTTTTATATAAAACTTTTGGAATAAAATATCCAATCTTGTTTTGTTTAAGCATCATCAGCCATAAATCCCAATCCTGAAAACGTTTTATATTTTCGTCAAATAGCAGAAAATCTTTGGCCCGTATTAACGAAGTTACATCAATGTAGTTAATTTTTTTAAGGAGTTCAATATCAAATATATGGCTCTTCATTTTTTTCCAACCAAATTTAAACTGAGAATATGCATAGCTGACCTGCTGATTCGTAAGCAGAACTTCATGCATTTGTGTAAGCATGTCTTTACTACAAATAGTGTCGGCGTCAATAAAAATTACGTATTCGCCACCTATCTCTTTAAAACCACGATTACGAGCAGCTGGGGCACCTTTATTTTCTTGATTTATAATTTTTTTAATCTTTGATTTATAAAGGTCGTTTTTTAAAATATTACCAATTACCACTTGAAAGTTGTCTACACTACCATCATTAACCACAATGATTTCCACTTCAAATTTTGAGGAATCGGAATCACAATTCACGATTGATTTCAAACAATCAGATAAAGTGTGTGCGTGATTATATATTGGAATTACAATACTGATCAAATTTTTCATATCAATTTAGTCACTTCGTTTTTCCAGCGGAAATAGTTGGTAGCACGTTGTTTTCCAACCTCACCTAGTTGTTTGGCAAATTCAGGATCTTTCAACAATCCAACAATAGCTGGCACCACGCTCTGATCTTGATAAACATCAACCACAACTCCAGTTTCCCCATCCAATACTGCCTCTTCCACTCCACCGACCCTTCCTGCCACAACCGGCAATCCACATGCTGCTGCCTCTAAAAATACCGTCCCCCAACCTTCTTCATGATTTTCATCTTTGTGTGTCAGTAGTACAAACAGATCAGCCAAACGATAAAATTTACTTAGCTCTTGTTGATCAACTTTACCCAAAAAACGAACTACATTTTGAAGAGAATTTTTTTGAACCATTTGAAAAACTTCTTTATTTTTTGGGCCATCACCTATTACCAGCCAGACCACGTTTGGAACTTGTTTCAAAACTTCTGGCAACATCCGTACCATATGTGGAAAACCCTTTCCTTCTACCATCCTAGCTACTGTTAAAATTACTTTTTTTCCACCTAAAGCTAATTTGGCCTTAAGTGTAGTTATTTCATTTTCATCCACCGCGGAATCGTAAAACAAATCATTTGGACAAGGGTACACTACCCTAACATCTTTTAACCCATCAACAACATCCAAAAGTTTGTTTTTCAAAAATTCGCTATTTACCACAATTGTGTTTGCTTCTTTACAAATAGTGACAAATTTTTTTCTTTTATTTTTATTAGCAATAGCTGTAGTAATGTCCGTACCATGAAAAAACAAAGTGTATGGTATTTTTTTAAACTTTTTTATTAAATAAGCAACATATCCAACTGGAAAGATATGGTTAACGTATAACATTTCTATTTTTTCCTGATTTACTAAAGTTGTAATTTGAAAAAACATTCTCAACCATCTTGGCCAAATTAAGCTCCAATAAGGATTCAAGCGATAAGTTTTCCATGGATTTTTTGAATCAAATTCAATTTGTTGTTTGTTTTCAGGAGCGTAAACAACAATGTCTTCGACCGGCAAGTGAGAAGCAAGATTAAAAATATAACTAGCAATACCGCCTACTTGGGGTGGATATTCTAAAGTAATAATTAGTTTTCTCATACAACTTTCTTTGAATCTAAAACTTTATTGTAAAATTTTAACATAATTGTCTTATCTACACCACCAAAAGCAAACAACAAAACGCCGTATAAAATAGTACTGAGAGGGATTATAATTAAAAAGCTAATTTTGGTAGATAAATAATATGCAAGCACGGCCATCAAAATTGCTGGCCAAAATGTCTGATTAAAATATTTAAATAACATTTTTAGATCAATCGATACAATTTTGCGACAAAACAAAAAACCACCAACACTCAAAGTAAAATTGCTTAAAAGCGCAGCAAAGGCCGCCCCCATGATACCTATTTTCGGCAACAATATTAAATTGGTAATCACATTAATAATTAAAGAAAGACCAAGAAGAGAAGTTTGGGTTTTTTGTCTATTACTAGCATTTAAAGTAGCACCTGTAATAAAACTTATATATCCAAATATCAAGCTTACTAATAATATTCTCAGTACTGGAATGGCTGGAGCAAATTGCGGTTTGTATAATTTGATAATGACAGGAGTGGCCAGAGCGATCAAACCAAACGAAATAGGAAAAACAATAGTGAATAAATAACGCCAGGATTTCAAAAAAAGATCACTTATTTTTTCTTTTTGAGTCAAAAACAACTCACTCATTACCGGATAAATACTGGCCGACAAGGCAACAGGTACAAACTGAAAAGCAAAAGTAATTTTATATGGCACACTCCACCAACCCAATTCTTGAGCTGACAACATTTTTGACATCAACAATGAGTCGCTATATGAGTACAATCTGCCAATAATTCCAGCTAGTGCAAACGGCAAAGCAAAACCTAAAAACACTTTAAAAATATCTTTATTAAATGACCAACGATAAGATAGTCCGTATGTTTTTTTTAAGAAATATGCAGAAAAAATAAAATTCAAAAAGGCCGGAATAGTATAAGCCAAAATCAACCAGTATAGATGCCAATGATTTAACAAGGCTAACGAACCAACTACCAAAGTAATCGCCTGAGACATCACTATGCCAATAGACTCATAAATCAAATTTTTACGAGCACGAAACACAGAATAAAATGCGGCATGTAAATTATCAAAAAACATTGTAATACCCGAAACACTAACTAAAAGTTTTGTTAAAAACGGATAATCCAAAATATTAACAAAAAATACCACCAGTCCGTAACTAAGAATTCCAAATAATACTTTTGACCAAAATGCAGTCTGCAGATATTGTTCACTTCTGTCTGGATGGCGAGCTACTTCCCTAGTTAAAACCGGACCCATACCAAAATCTGCTACCACAGTAAAAATAGTTGTAAAAGTAATGGCAAAAAAATAAACACCAGTATTCTCCACCCCAACAACTCTCGCAATTATCGTAAAATAAACAAAAGAAATTACCTTTTGTAATATTGAAGCAGCAGTCAAAAATGATGTATTTTGAGTGACTGTAAAAGTTTTCATTTATTTACTAGGGTTATTTTTTTCAAAAAGAAATTGATAATATTCCACATAGTGCAAACCACTCTGAATTTGATTGCGCAACTGACACAACTCATCTGTTGTTTCATCCGGATTAATATTTGATTGTTTAAATCTTTCAGACAAATCCTCGATATTCGCCTGTACATTTTCTAAATATTTTACAAAACGAGGAATGAATATTTTTAAAGAAATTACTACTGGTTTATCTGCCAAATCCTGATCGCTAAATAATTCTTCACCGGATTTTGCATAATCATATTCTACATTCAACTCTGTCTCGCTAAGCCCGTGAGAATATTCCATCGCTTTTTTGAACTGAACATTGTACAAATTGTCCATCGCATCTCTAATTTTTTTAACCAGTATATAAATACTTTCTTTTACTTCACCTTTTCCAGCTGCCCATCCAGCATTTTTTTCTAATAAAATTTTATTACTCCTATAAATTTCTAAATCCACCACATTCTCACCAATGTTTGGGTCTTCCAAAACCTCTAAATTGGCAAGTAGTTTAATTTCATCAAGTTCTTTTTGAATACCACCTTTAGTAATTGCGACTTCGTACAATAGCCACTGAAGCGATTTATCAATCTCTTTATTTCTTCTTTCTACCAAACTGATTACTTTATTTTCGTGTGGTGCGCGATTGAATTCATTCATAAAAATTTATTACAATAATACTATTTTACCTTAAAACATCACTATAATCAACAAACAAAAAACCCGAATTGGTCGGGTGTTTTGTAGTTGGGGCGACACTTCTGGCGGTCACCCATTTGCCTTTCTTGCTTCTAGTAGCCGATTTTGACCTTCTCCTTGGGCTTGATTTGCCCCGGAATTGGCAAACCCCGGCCAAAGCAGTACCGGTTTGACTCTCCTTGTGAACATTCAAAGCATGGTGATTTGCTGTTCTTGAATGCATTTGCATTCATATAATCCTCTAGACACTGTCCGAGCGACAGCTCACCATGTTCCACGCATACGAAAAGATCCTCATCAAGCGGACGTTCTTTGGCGTCTGGCATGGCACACCCCCAGCAAGTTATCTCTAACTTAAAACATACATACAAATATATCAACTACAAACAAACAAAAAAATCCCCCAAATAAATTGGAGGATTTTTGATATATAGATTAACGTTTTGACCATTGAGCAGCGCGACGAGCTTTTTTCAAACCAAACTTCTTTCTTTCTTTGATACGTGGATCGCGAGTTAAATAACCTTGAGTCTTCAAAGTTTTTCTCAATTCTTCATTCCAAAGAACCAAAGCGCGAGCAATACCAAGCTGTACTGAAGTAGCTTGACCTTTCTTTCCACCACCTTGAACCAAACAAGAAACATCTAAATCTTTTTCTTTGGCCAAAGCCTTCAAAGGAGCCATTACGATATCTTGATATTCAAAATATGGTAAAAATGTTTTGTAATCTACACCGTTGATAGTAATTTTACCAGTACCTTTTGTGATACGTACACGGGCAGAAGCACGTTTGCGACGTCCGACAGCGCGATTTGAATCAGTTGTGCTGAGTTTTGTCATAATTATGATTTCTTAAAGTGTAAACGAATCATGCGTTGATCGCGTAATTTGTTTTTTGGTAACATTTTAGCAACAGTAAGTCTCATCAACTCTTCTGGACTTTCAGCCATTTGAGTTTTGGCTTGCTTTTCTTTCAAACCACCTGGATGATTTGAGTGGTGACGATAAAGTTTTTGTTCCATTTTTTTACCAGTAAAAACAATTTTATCACAGTTTGTGATTACAACTTTATCTCCGGCATCAATATGTGGAGTGTATTTAACTTTGTGTTTACCCATCAAAAGCGTAGCAATTTTTGTTGCCAAGCGACCTGGAGCTTGTCCAGTAGCATCGATTTCAATAGTCTTTCTATTTGTAGACATAATAATCAGTTAACTATTAAACAAACTCAATCATCGCCTCTTCCCCAGCATCGCCTTTGCGAGTACCAAGTAAGGTAATACGAGTATATCCACCTTGTCTTGTGGCATAACGAGGACCAATTACTTCCAACATCTTTTTGATAGCGTTGTTAGTGTAAAGAACACGCATCAATTGACGACGGGTAGCCAAATCGTTTGTTTTGGCTTTGGTAATTAATCTTTCTACGAGCGAGCGCAAGGCTTTGGCTTTGGCTTTTGTAGTTTTGATTTTCTCATAGATAATCAAACTCTCTGCCAAGTTGGCCATAAGCGAGCGACGCGCCGCAGTTTTACGATCTAATGTAGCTTTTTTTACTAAATGGCGCATATCAATAAAAATCCTTAAAAATTACTTTTTCTTAGAAACTTTCTTTTTTGGTTTTTCTTCTTCACTTTCTTCGACTACTTCATCTTGCGCTACTTCGGGCTCCTGTGCAACAAATTCAGGTTGTGTAGAAGCAACACTAGACAAAATAATTGAGAAATGATCGATCAAAATCTTAACGGACTGACTAACTGCATCTTGAGGAGAAATTGTTCCGTTAGTTTCAATATTTACAGTTAATTTTTCGTAGTTAGTAATATCACCAACACGAGTATACTCAACGTGATAACCAACATCTTTTACTGGTGTGTAAACAGAATCGATCACGATTGTACCTAATGGGTAATTTTTCTTATCTTTTTCTTCAACTGGCACAAAACCACGACCCTTACCAACGATAATTTCCATTTCTAGAGTTTTGTTGGTAGTAAGGTTGCAGATTAACAAATCTTTACTGATAACTTCAGCATTACTATTGGATTCAATATCAGCTCCAGTTACTGGACCAGGTCCTTTTTTAACTAAATTCAAAGTTACTGATTCATCGCCGTAAACTTTTACTGCCAATTGTTTCAAGTTTAAAATAATTTCCACGACATCTTCTTGTACACCTTCAACAGTAGTGAATTCATGTTGTGTGCCTTTTATTTTGAAAGCCTCAACAGCACCGCCGGACAAAGAGGACAACAAAACGCGACGCAAAGCGTTACCAAGAGTGGTACCGTAACCATGAAAACATGGGGTAACTACCAAAGCGCCGGTAAGTTCAGTTTCTCCGGATTTAAATTCTACTTTGGATGGCAAAAGAAAGTTCTCCATAAAATTAAAAATTTATAATTAACGAGAATAAAACTCGATAATCGCTTTTGGATTAAAATTTGGATTTTCTACTGTTGGCGCATTCAAAACTTTCGCACCGACGGCTTTACTATCCACACTCAACCAGGAAGGAGCTTCAACTTTCTGAAGTTTTTCACCAATACCTTCGAATAATTTTTTGGATTTTGAAATAGTACTTGCAGCAATAGCTTGACCAACTTTCACACGGTAAGACGGAATATCTACTTTTTCACCATCAACAGTGATATGGCCATGATTTACCATCTGACGAGCCGCAGCACGAGAAGATGCCAAACCTGCACGATAAACAACATTGTCTAAGCGTGATTCTAAATAGTTAACAAGAATTTTACTTGTATCACCAACTTTTTTAGAAGCTTCAGCAACATAGTTGGAAAATTGACGTTCCAAAATTCCGTAAATTCTTTTTACTTTTTGTTTTTCTAAAAGTTGTTTGCCGTAACCGGAAACTTTTGGACGTTTCTTACTTGGGCCGTGTTGACCAGCTGGATAAGCTCTTTTAGTCAATGGGCATTTTGGAGAATCGCACAATTTTTCACCGTACTTGCGGCATAATTTGTGTTTTGGTCCGATTTGTCTTGCCATAGTATTTTAATTCAATAGGGTAAATTATACGCGACGTCTTTTTGGTTGACGACAACCATTGTGTGGGATTGGAGTGACATCATTGATTGAAACAACGTTCAAACCATTGATATGAAGAGCGCGAATAGCACCTTCACGACCACCGCCGATACCTTTCACAAATACACTAACTTCTTTTACCGCGTAAGCAGCGATTTTATCCATCAAATCTTTGGTAACTAGAGAAGCTGCATAAGGAGTAGCTTTTTTTGGACCTTTAAAGCCGACTACACCAGCTGAAGACCAACCCAAAACGTTTCCGTTTGGATCAGAAATTGTGATGATAGTATTGTTATAAGTAGCTTGAATGTAAGCATTAGCACGAGGAACTTGACGGTCAACCGTTTTCTTCTTCTTGGCTTTTGCAGTACCAACCTTGGCTGTAGTAGCTTTGGCAGCAGCACCTTCAGTTTTATTAATAGATTTTTCTGTCATATTTTTAAATCTCTGGTATTAAATTAAGCGTCTACTCTAAGTCTTTTGACCAGCCAATTTTTTGCCACTTACTGCTGTCTTGCGAACATTGCCGCGAACAGTACGTGAATTGGTTTTGGTGCGCTGACCGCGAGCTGGTAAGTGTTTCATATGACGAATACCGCGATAACACTTAACATCTTTCAAGCGCTTGATATTACTCATGATTTCACGACGCAAATCACCTTCTGTTTTGTAATCTTTTTCAACGATAGCACGCAATTTGTCTTGCTGAGCTTCAGTTAAATCTTTGGCACGGATGTTTCCATCGATACCGGCATCTTTAAGAATTTTTGTTGCCAAAGTCAGACCAATACCGTAAACATACGGTAATGCGTAGGCAATCTTCTTTTCATTTGGGATATTGGTACTAGCAATTCTCATAATTTCTAGGGGTGAATAAAAAATTAATTAACCTTGACGTTGTTTATGTTTTGCATTTTCACAAATGACAAACACGCGGCCTTTACGACGTACGGTTTGACACTTCATGCAAATTTTCTTTACTGATGCGCGTACTTTCATACGGTACTTATAAAAAATTAATTAAGTAAAGCAAAAATACCAACCACTGCCGCGATATCGACGCCCCTCTAAAAGTGAGGAACTACACCGCAATGGTTGATATTCTTAAAGTTAAATTGTCTAGAAACGAAATGTAATTCTTCCTTTGGTCAAATCGTAAGGTGTCATCTCTACTTTTATCTGGTCACCTAAACTTAAACGTATTTTGTTTAAGCGCATTTTACCAGACAAATGGGCAATGATCGTCTGTCCACTTTCGAGCTTTACTCGAAAGGTGCCAGCCGGTAGTAATTCTTCAATTACTCCCTTTAATTCGATTACGTCTTGTTTACTAACCATTTGGAGAAATATTAATTTCTATTAGTTTAGCTAAAAAAATCAATTTAGTCAAGAGGGTGGTTATTCACACTCTCCGCCGCTACTGACTTATAGACAAAAAACTTATAAAGTAGGAAATTCCACGATACTGCCAATGCGACGTTTACTAACCTAACCACCAGATAATAACTGGCCTGAGAAACATTAAAATGGCTTAAATACTGATGTAAATTGATTAAATCAGTAAAACACCACATCCAACCTATGGCCACTGAATAGTTAAAACCGGCCACTAAATAAAACTTTAACATCTGCTCATGGGTTACCCCTTTGGCACCAAAAGCCCAAAATTTGTTAAATAGGAAAACTAAGTTCACAATCACGACCTGATTGATCACTATAGATGAAATCGGACCAAAACCAAGTTTTACCAACAAATGTAAAGACCAGATATCCAAAACCACCGCCCCGATGCCAATGGTAAAATATTTGGCAAACTGAACGCGCATGGACCAAATTTTTTGAGCAAGATCTTTGATCATGTAAAATTATTGTAGAACCGCTTTGATACGACGAATACCAGATGATACCGCTTCTTCTTTTACAATTATAAATTTTCCCATATCACCAGTGTGTTCAACGTGAGGACCTCCACAAATTTCTTTACTAAATGTTTGGGAATTCATTGTGGCTGATGGCATTACATTTGGCTCACCTACTGAATATACTTTTACTTTATTTCCGTATTTATCTTCAAACACACCCATCGCACCCTGTTCTTTGGCTTCTGAAACAGTCATTTCCGCAAATGAAACATGATAATCATGACCGATAGCATAGTTCACCAAATCTTCGACTTGTTGTTTTTGCTCTTCAGACATTTTTTCTGGATGAGAAAAATCAAAACGTAAACGTTCGGAAGTGATATTACTACCACGCTGTTCCACATGAGAACCGAGCACTTGGCGCAAAGCAGCATTTAACAAATGTGTTCCAGTATGATATTTCACCGACATCTCACCATGATCTGCCAAACCACCTTTGAATTTTTGTTCCGCACCGGTGCGAGATACATCTTGATGAGCTTTGTAAGCCTCTTCAAAACCATTCACATCTACTGACAAACTATTTTCGCGAGCCATTTCCAAAGTCATTTCCAAAGGAAAACCATAACTTTCAAATAATTTGAAAGCTTGTTTGCCGGAAATTTCAGTTATAGCTTTGCCGGTTTTTTCAAAAGCAATTCTAAAACCATTTAAAAGTTTTTCAAACTCCTTCATCCCCTGCTCTATAGTATTTCTGAATTTACTTTCTTCTTTAGCCATTTCAAACATTACGAATTCACTGTTTCGCTCTACTTCAGAATATACATCTTTAAAAATTTTAATTACTTCGGCGGCAATTTTGTCGCAAAAATTTTCATTGATTCCCAACACGCGTCCATGACGCACCGCACGACGAATCAAACGACGCACGATATATCCTTGATCCACATTACTTGGCGCCACATGTTTATCATCACCCATGATCATAGTCGCAGTACGAATATGGTCAGCGATAATACGCATAGATTTGGTAATCTCGGTGTTTTCAATATATTCATGACCGGATAATTCTTGAATTTTTTGAATCAATGGCCAAAAAGTATCTATCTGAAAAACATCTACAAAACCATTGAGAGTAACGAGAGTTCTTTCCAGCCCCATACCAGTATCAACATTTTGCTGAGAGAGCGGTTCATATTTTCCTTCTTTATTTTTATTGTATTGCATGAAGACGTCGTTCCAGATCTCGAGCCAATTATCTTCATCCGTACCTGGATTACTACCCTCTGGAGGAAATTCAGTTTCTCCTTTCCAAAAAAACATTTCTGTGTCTGGACCACATGGACCTGTTTGTCCAGCCGGTCCCCACCAATTATTTTTGCGAGGCAAATAAGCAATACGGTCTTCCGGCATCCCCAAAGCTTTCCAAATTCCAGCCGCTTCTTCATCACGAGGAATATTATTTTCTTCTTCACCAGCAAAAACAGATACCGCCAATTTGCGAATATCCAATCCTAAATATTTTGTGGATGTTAAAAATTCGAAACTCCATTCAATTGCTTCTTTTTTAAAATAGTCTCCCAAAGACCAGTTTCCCATCATTTCAAAGAAAGTATCATGACGTGAGTCACCAATTTCATCGATATCCTGAGTGCGAACACATTTTTGGATATTAGTAAGACGAGTACCTTCTGGATGTTTTTCGCCAAGCAAATATGGCACCAATGGATGCATACCGGCAGTAGTAAATAAAACAGTTGGGTCGTTTTCTGGAATCAAAGAGGCGCTAGGAATAATTTTGTGTTCCTTGCTAGCAAAAAATTCTAAATATTTTTGACGAAGTTCTCTGGATGTAATCATAGATATACAAAATTATTTTTTAAGTACTTTGGCTTAATAAATATAACCAAACCGAACTAACAAAAACTGATATAGAAAGATAAGCCAAAAAATAAACTAGCCAAATTTTTATAGATTGTTTTAAATTTACTTTAAGATATTTCAAATTTAAAAATATAGAGCTAATTCCTTGAATAATTATGGGAAATAGAAGAATATAGATATAAAACGATTTAGATTCGTGGATATTCACATTTAAATAGCCATAAATGGCTATCGGCGGT
>CAZXEV010000012.1:0-16502 GCA_964639735.1 uncultured Gammaproteobacteria bacterium | reverse complement strand
GCCCAGATCACGGCTGCTGCCTCCATCGGGGTGGCCAGCATGACCGGCATGCCGGTATCCACCACCCATATCCTCTCTTCCGCGGGGGCGGGGACCATGGTGGCGAACAAGTCGGGCCTGCAGAGCCAGACCATCAAGACCATCTAAAATCTTTACTGTATATATCATACCCATCAACCATAAAAACGCTAATATTTCTACACCGACCAAAACAGTTCCAAAATAGGAAGTGTTGATTTTCCAAAAATCCAATCCGATTGTACCACCAAAGGGATTCGTAATACCGTCAAAATTTAAACCACCAGCTAATACCATTACAACAGCGACCGCGGAAAACAATAAACGATAGTGATATGCAATTCTGAATTTATCATCAAAATATCCAACCACCATCAGTATCAAGCTTGCTAAAAAAAATAAAATCAATTGTTTAGAATTGAAGTGTTTAAATAATACCCCACTATAATTATACAAATAAAACACAACCGACCAAAATGATAAAAAAATAGCCGTGCCACCTAGCAATGGTGTTAGGCGAGTATGGAGTTTTCTGTCTTTGTCTGGAACATCAAAAATATTCAACTTTTTTGCCAATGTTTTAACTAACAACGTTAAAACAAAACTTAAAAGAGTCGCTACTAAAAAATAAATCATAACTACCAAATTACACAACTTTTACTTCTCCCCCTTCACCAATAACGACTGTATCACGACGTTTTAATTTACCGGACAACAATAACTCTGCCAATTGGTTTTCTACTTTTTCTTGCAAAGCACGACGCATTGGACGAGCACCAAATTCTGGGTCAAAGCCAACATCGGCCAAAAATTCCATCGCCGCTGGTTCGATTTTCAACTCAATACCTTTGGCATCCAAATCTTTGGCTACACGTTTCAACATCAAACCAGCGATTTGAATTATATCTTCGCGATTCAAAGATTTGAACAAAACGATTCCGTCAAAACGATTTAAAAATTCTGGACGGAAATATTGTTTTAATTCACCGTGCAATAATTTATCTTTGATAACATCGGATGTTACACCTGCTCGTAATTGCTCTTGAACATATGAAGTACCGGCATTGGCTGTCGCGATCATAATCACATTGGTAAAGTCTACCACGCGACCAACACTATCTGTCAAACGACCATCGTCCATGACCTGTAAGAATAAATTCAAAATATCTTTGTCAGCTTTTTCCATTTCATCAAGTAAAAGTAAAGAAAACGGATTGCGACGAATTGCTTCCGTCAACATGCCGCTACCTTTTTCGCCTGGTGTACCAATCAAACGATAGATACTGCTTTTATCTTGATATTCACTCATATCCAGACGTACCATGCGTTCTTCGCCACCAAAATAAACTTCGGCAATAGTTTTTGCCAGTTCAGTTTTTCCTACACCAGTTGGACCCAGGAATAAGAAGTTGGCAATTGGACGTTTGGAAGATCTGATTTCTGCACGAGCACGACGCAAAGCGTTAGCAACCAAATCTACTGCTTCCACCTGACCAATCACCCGTTTATGCATTTCTTCTTCTAGATGCATCAACTTGGAACTCTCATCAGCCGAAACAGTCGTCACCGGAACTCCAGTTTTTTGAGCGACCACCGCTGCCACTTCTTCGGCTGTTACAAAACTATTTAAACCTTTCTTACTACGAGCAAAAGATGCGGCTTCCGTCATCAATCCTTGAGCACTTCCTGGCAAATACGATTCATGTAAAAATCTCATCGCCAACTGAACAGATTTTGCCACAGCATCATATGAAAAAAATACATTTTGTTTATATTCTACCGTTCCAACTTTGGATTCTAGTACTTGAATTGCCTGATTTTCATCCATTTCTTTTACTTCAACCTTGGCAAATAAATTACCAAGTGAAGAGCTGACAATATGTCGAGAATATTCATCTGGAGTAGTAGTAGCAAAAGTCAAAAATTGTCCGCTTCCCAAATACTCATTTAATGTTCCAGCCACATCCAAACTTCCGCTTTCTCCACCAGCTGACACGCCCGTCAATTCATGTATATTGTTGATAAATAAAATCACATTACCAGCACGACGTATATCTTGCATGATGCCAATCAATCTCTCTACTGCCCCAGCAGGAGTTGTGCCTGCCAAAAGTTTTGGCACACTCAAACGCACTAAGCGCTTGTCATTTAAACGTTTTGGCACGTCATCTTCAACCATCTTTTGAGCCAGACCTTCAATGATACTAGTTTTTCCAACACCGTTATCACCAGTTAAAATAACATTTTGTCCTCCACCTTCTACAATTCTAAAAATTTCTTCGATTTCTTTTTCACGAGCAATACAATTATCCAAATTACCAAATTGTGCCAAAATAGTCAGATCTTCGCTAAAATTATTTAAAAATGGAGTCTGAACCGCAGTCATCGCTTTGTCCATGCCGGTCTTGGAGCGTCCAGAGGCGGCTTTGCTGAATTTCATATATTGACGATATAGTCGCTCTCGAATTCTTGCCCACTCTACAACGTTCAATAATTTTTGCTTATCTACTGTCAGATCATATAAAATTTCTTGTATTTTTTCTGAGTGCTTTATAGTAGACAATAACAGTTCCGTGACACTCACATAATCTTGATGAGCACCATAAGCCTCTTCATAAGCATTGAACACCACTTGCTGAAACTCTTCGGAAACTAACGGCATCGTCATTTTATCTCGCTTCACGTCACCCGCTGCCATCACCCCCAAAACACTAGCTAAAGATTTTTGCAATGAACTAGATGGAATTGCGAGGCGTGTAAAAATATTTGAAATTCTGTTTGATCCAAGCAGTGCGTAAAATAGGTGTTCAGGTGTCACGCTGTTCAAACCATTCTTATCTGACACAAGATAAGCCTCTCCCAATACTGTGAGAGCTTCATCAGTAAATGTATCCGCGATATTAATTTTTTTCTTTGATTTAATTTTTCTAGCTTGAGACCATTCAGAAATATCTAATTTTTCTTCTGGCTCATTATTTCCGTATTCATTATATGTATAGCGCTCAACATTATCTTTTTTAATTCTTTCTACAATTACTCGATACCACAAATATAATAAAATCCAAGCACCACTATACAATAAAACAGCACTTACCCCTCCAATATTCACGAACTGATACCACAAATATGACGGATTGGAAAATAAACTAAAAGCAGAACTATTTCTCAATACAAAATACACTCCCCAACCCCAAGCATTTAGCCAAAGAAGTAGCAATGAAAAAAATCGTACTTTGTTAAAAACACGTCGCGCCTTAGCTAAATGCAAATGATACCTGGTGAGTGGATAAAACCAATACAACCAATGACCGCGATCAAAATGACCAGCTGACATCCCGCGACAGTCTTTGCATTTTGTAAACCCAACAAAGCCAGTTGCCTTACAGGTCTGACACGATAACAAAGAGATGGCTTCTGGTTTTTCGAATAACATACTATTTTAAAAACGACATAATTAAACCACTCATCACCAATACTGGTAACAATAACCAAATTATAAACAAAGTAACACAAACCAACATCCAAACCATCAAAGCGATCGAGCGAAAGAAGAACTGAACAAAACGCATAAAGAAACTAATTATTCTCCCCTGCCAATCATACTGCCCATACATCGGTACTAACAAATTTTGAAACCAAAGACCAGGGGCTAAATTTTCATTTCCTTCCAAAAAGAAACCAACACACCATTTTAAAGAATGCAAAACTCCGCCGGTATACCACCAAAGCGGAAAATAAAAAACATCGATGATTGCGTCAAATAAAATGCGTTGAAATATCAATAACCACATAAATTTTATTACGAGATTATTATACCACAAAATTATCAAAACAAAAAATCCGTCGCAGGACGGATTTTAGATTTATTATTTAGCCATAGCCACAACGCCACCTGCAGTATTGTACCTCTGAAACTCTTCTACTGTCACCATGTTTACATCTGCCAATTTTTTTTCAATGCTATTCATTGAGCCAGCGTCAGCGATTTTTATTTGTAAATTTTGTAGATCCACACTCATTTGAGCTACTTGTTTTTCCAAATTATGCGCTTCATAACCACGAGTTGCTGCTGAATTTATTCGGATCATATAAGCCACAGACATCACCACTACAACACCCATTAGACTAGCACGCATCGCACGACCACTCACCCATTCTGGGATAGTGATTGTAAAAATAGCGTTAAGAAGATTGCGATAATGAGCTTGTAGTTGGCGTTTGTATGACATATAAAGTTTAAATTTTTTCAATTATTCTTAACTTGGCACTACGACTACTTTGATTAATTTCTAGCTCTTGTGCGCTCGCAATGATCGGTTTTTTATTAATAATTTTAATTGTTTTGTTTTGATTTTTTACAAAATATTGTTTTACGATTCTATCTTCTAGAGAATGGAAAGTTATCACCGCTAAGCGCCCACCACTACTCAATATTTCAACCGCTTGTGGTAAGACTTCTTTTATCACTTCCAACTCTTTGTTTACAGCAATTCTCAAAGCTTGAAACACTTTGGTGGCAGGGTGTATTCCGCCAACCCAAGGTACTTCTTTGTCAGTTTTTAATTTGCGACGATAAACTCCCAAAATTATTTCTACCAACGGAGCGGTGTGATCTATTTTGTTTACCGCTCTTGCCCCCACAATATCTTTGGCAATTTCTCGACTCAATTTTTCTTCACCGTAATAACGCAATATTTTTTCTAATTCAGCCTCACTATACTCGCTGACAATATCTGCTGCACTTTCTCCCGAAACACCACTGTAACGCATGTCTAATGATTCGTTGTTTTCAAAGCTGAATCCTCGGCCACGTTCTTTAAACTGTGGCGTAGACCAACCAAAATCCATCAAAATAGCATCTGCATTTTCAAAATCATTTATTTTAGTTATCTCTTTTAAATTGTTAAAGTTATCTCTTGCAAAAAATACTTGTTTACCAAATTTGTCCAAAAACTTTTTTGCGCGTAATAATGATTCAGGATCAGCGTCAATTCCAAGCAATTTTCCCTTTGGTCCGATTTTTTCTAGAATCTTTTCACTATGTCCGGCATCCCCCAAAGTACAATCAATCACTTTAGAGTTTGCTTTTAACTGCAAACCTTCAACTACTTCTGTCAATAAAACCGGTACGTGCCTAGACATATATATTCTTTAATTTCTTAAACTCCAAGTTCCCCCATTTTTTCTGCTATCTCATTACTGTTGGCTTCGGTTTGATTTTTGTAAGCTTTCCATTTTTCTTCGTCCCAGATTTCAGCACGATTGTAGAGACCGGCCAAAACTACATTTTTCTTTAAGCTTGCAAATTCTCGTAAATATTCTGGCAATACTACACGTCCTTGTTTATCCACTTCAACATCCATAGCACCAGCCAACATCAAACGTGAAAATGCACGACTGTTAGATTGACTGATTGGTAAAGTGGCTAATTTTTCAGCCAGCTTTTCCCATTCTGTTTTGGTGTAAAGAAACAAACAATTATCTAATCCGCGAGTTACTACTGCACCTTTGGATAAATCACGGCGAAATTTAACCGGTATGGCTAATCGGCCTTTGTCGTCCAAATTGTGGGTGTATTCGCCAATAAACATATTTATAAAATTCACCACTTTTCTCCACTACATTCCATTTTACACCACTTTAATACATTGGTCAACAATTTTCTCCAATCTATCCCCTACTAATTTTGGCTAAAACAAAACAAAAAAACACATTTTAAAAATGTGTGGATAACTATCTAAAATTATTGTATATTATTTAAGAATATTGTAATATCACCTTGCTCTTAGAGAGCATGGGGACTTTGTCATGAGAACCTTCGGCATTCACTTCTCACCAACCGAAGCGATGATGGACGCCGCATCCAGACTCGCCGAAAAGTCGGCCAAGATCGCCAAGGAAAAGGTAGCCAACGCCACCTACACGGTCCTCGGCATCGCGCTGTCAAGCGTTTTCATCGGTCCGGTGATCGGCCTGTACGCGCTGGACCGCCTCATCACTCGGTCTCGCTAGACCTCCTCAGCCATGTACACTTAGACACAGTTATTCGTGCCTAAGTGTCACCCGCCCCTTAGCGCCGCCCCATCGGGCGGCGCTTCCATTTGCGCAAATAAAAAAACCGCGTCAATTGCGCGGTTTTTATTTTTATATTTTTATTTATGTTCATGCCCACAGTCACACGATTCTTCTTTTTTGTCATCACACTTTCCACCACCACAACATTCACCGTCTTTTTTTGCTTCACACTTTCCACCCTCACAACAACCATCTTTTTTACTAAAATAATAAACATAAGCGATTTCCAAAATACCGGCGGTATTTATCAACATTAAAGCAATAAACCAATACAGACTACTTTTTCGAGCTGCAAGCCAAAGAGCTCTACCCTTCCAATACAACGACCAAAACATGACTACAGTAAAAAACAAACCTGTCAAACCAAACAAACCATACGCCCCCAAACCAAACGAATTAAAATAATTCATATATAAATTAAAATTAAATTTCTATTGTTAAATTTCTTTCTGCCAACTTGGCATCGATATTAAAATTATCTTTTATTTTTTGCGCGAAAACTTTTATTGCTTCTGGTTCACCGTGATTTAAATATATATTTTTTGGTGGAATATCACTGCTTCCTATCCAACTCAGCATTTTCTTTTGATCGCCATGTGCGGAAAAGGCACCGACGGCTTTAACTTTACACTTTACTGCCACTTTTTCTTTCATTACCTGTACTGGAGAATGTCCATCCAAAATTTGTCTACCAAGTGATCCTTGGGCTTGGTAGCCAATGATAAGCAAAGTACTTTTTGGATCAGATAAATAGCGCATAGCATGGTGCAAAATTCTACCACCATTCATCATACCTGCTCCGGCAATAATAATTTTTGGACTAGGAACATTGTTTATTTTCTTTGAATCATCCACGGTCAAAGTTTCTTCTAAACCGGCAAAGTCAAACATATCATCCCCAGATTTTAAAAGACTAATCGCCTCTAAATTATAATATTTAATATATTTTCGATAGACTTTGGTCGCCCCAATTGCCAAAGGACTATCCAAAAATATTGGAACTCTTTGAATGCGTTTACTTCGATCGATCAAATCATTTAATTCATACAACAGTTCTTGAGTACGTTCCAAAGAAAATGATGGGATCATCATCACCCCACCTCGCTTAACCGCTTCTACCACCTCATTTTCCACGATCGATCGTCGTTCTTGATCTGATTCGTGTAGTCGATCTCCATAGGTAGACTCACAAACCAACAAATCAATGCCTGGCGGCAAACTTTCGGTCGGTCGCAAAATAGGCACATTAACATTACCAATATCACCAGAAAATACTATGTGTTTATTTTCAACAACCAACTCAATAAACGATGAACCAAAAATATGTCCGGCGTCACGAAGGTATACCATTGCTTTTTTGTCATGAAACAAATCTGTCCACTGATGATAATCTATTTCCTTGAACTGTTGCATTACACCAATTACATCCTGTTCATCATACAAAATCGGCATCCCAAACTTTGCATTATCATGTTTCATCACCGACAAAGCATCGTGCAAAACCAATTCAGCCAATTCAATAGTCGCAGGATTGGCATAAAAAAATCCAGTAAAACCATTTTTGACTAAAAGTGGCAATCGCCCGGTGTGATCCAGGTGAGCATGAGTCACCAGTACTGCAGATAACTCTTTGGCATCAAAAGGTAGCGCATCATGATTTTTACCTTCATTAAAATCACTACCTTGAAACATGCCACAATCAACTAAGATTTTCATTTCTCCACTTTCTACCAGACTACACGAACCGGTAACTTCCCCGGCTGCACCTAAAAAACTTATTTTCATAATTTTATATAATTTCAAGCCCTAACAGTCCAATTTTACCCTATTACAAAACTATATACAAGCTCACAATTTTATGATAAAATATTTTCAAAGTCTGGGTTCATAAACTATATAAAAAAACAACATTAAAATAGCAACTATGCGTCGCAATTTAGAAGATATTGAAATAGTAGAACCGCCAATTGGAGAACTTACTAAAAAAAGATCGTGGAAGGGAGCTTGTTTTACTAGCTGTCTTTTTTTTGTGGTTTTGGCAATTACCGCTATTATTGGCATACGTTTTTATGTTGGCCATGGACCAGAAACTAGCAAAGGTATTCCCGGAAATTTCCCAACCGATATTCCAGTATATGACAAAGATAATATTGAAAATATTACCATTATTTCTGCTCGCTACAAAGAACGAGGTTTGGGTATTGCAACAATTTTACCTAAATTAATATTATCGCCTATTTTTTACAACTCAGATAACTCTACGGACAACGACTCGTTAAAAAATATTTGGAAGGCATTTTCTTCTCCAACCAACAATTATCGTGATAGTATCCAAATCGAATGGCAACAAGTAAATGCTGATCCAAGTTTTGTTATTGCCTACTATAAAAAAGAATTAAAAAAGAAAAATTTTAAAATCGACATAGAATCAGCCGGTAAAAAAATACAACAATTTTCATTTAGTCGTGAAGACGGTCTGGACGGTTCAGTGTTCGCACAAGTAAACGACGAAAAAAAATCCGGAACTGATTATATGATCATGACGGTGAACTTACCAAAAAAATAATGCTAAAAATTTTAAACTCCCAATCTAAAAGTATTACTGGAGCGGCCATCATTTTATCGGGCGCTACTTTATTGTCTCGTTTAGTCGGAGTAATTCGCGATCGCGTCTTAGCCCATTATTATGGAGCGGGACCTGTAATGGACACCTATTATGCCGCTTTCAAAATTCCCGATTTAATCTACAGCCTATTAATAGTTGGAGCGTTGACCGCTGGATTCATTCCAACGTTCACCAAACTTTTAAATGAAAAGGATGAAAATAAACGGGCATGGCATCTAACCAATAACTTACTAAATATCTTGGGCATATCTTTGTTGATTTTGTGTTCACTAGGTATAATATTCGCTCCATTTCTAAATAAAATTATTGCTCCTGGTTTTCACGATGAGAGCTTGGTTAGATTAACTGCTTTCACGCGCATAATGTTCTTGTCTCCAATATTTTTGGGAATATCCATGCTCATGGGTGGAGTATTGCAATCTTTGCGTCGCTTTGTTTTGTATGCGATAGCACCGATTTTTTATAATTTCGGCATCATATTTGGCGCCACTGCATTGGTTCGAATACTGGGAGAAAACGGCCTTGCCTGGGGCGTGGTTTTGGGCGCGTTTGTTCATTGTGCCATTCTGATTTATGGTGCTCGACAAGCTGGATGGCGTTTTCATTTTAATTTTGATACCAAAGATAACGATACAAAGACGGTCGGAAAACTAATGATTCCTCGTACACTTGGCTTGGCTATAACTCAACTAAACCAGGTTATTGTGACCATGCTAGCATCCTTTTTGCCAGTTGGCAGTATTGCTGTTTACAATTATGCAAACAATTTACAGGCAGTGCCGGTTGGGGTTTTGGCCATACCTTTCGCATTGGCTATTTTTCCGCTTCTATCCTCCGCCGCCGCTGAAAATGACATGGTTCAATTCGCCAATCATTTATCCAACACTATTCGTCAAATTTTATTTTTAATTATCCCAGCAGCTATTTTAATATTATTATTACGTGCTCAAATTGTTCGCGTAGTACTAGGTAGTGGTGAGTTCGATTGGAACGCCACCATAAACACTGCCGACACGCTCGCCTTTTTCTCTCTTGGACTTATTGCCCAAGCCTTGATTCCAGTTTTATCGCGTGCTTTTTTTGCCTTATCCAACACCAAGACACCATTTGTAATTGGTATTATTTCTGAATTAATTAGTATCATTGCGGCTTTGGTTTTGATGAAATCGCTTGGAGCTGCCGGGTTGGCCTTGGCTAGTTCTATTGGTGTTACCATTAATTTGATTTTATTATGGATAAATTTAAGAAGCGAAACCAAAACTCTAAACGAGTCTGAAATTTTATCTCTCATTTACAAGGTTTCATTGGCTAGTTTAGTTATGGGTATAGTTGTTCAAGTTTTGAAATATCCATTAGCAAAATTATTAAACCAACAATTTTTCTGGGGTATTTTGGGACAAGGAGCGATTGCCGGAACGGTTGGCATTGTCGTTTATTTTTTCTTATGTTATATATTAAGGGTGCCAGAATTTATGCAACTCAAAGACAGTTTTGCTAAACGTTGGCTAAAAACTCGCAATATCAACGCGACCGAAATTATTGAAAATAAAGATTAAGCTGAATTACTTTTATGAATGACCACTTACGAAACTTTTGTATCATCGCCCATATCGATCACGGCAAATCGACCTTAGCCGATCGTTTTTTAGAAGTCACTGGCACAGTCTCCAAACGAGATATGAAGAATCAACTTCTTGATTCTATGGATCTAGAACGTGAGCGCGGTATCACTATCAAATTAACACCCGTGAGAATGAAATATATATTGGACGGCGAAGAATATATTTTGGATCTCATCGACACTCCTGGACACGTAGATTTTAATTATGAAGTATCACGTTCTCTAGCGGCTGTAGAAGGTGCGGTATTGCTTGTCGATGCGACTCAAGGAGTGCAAGCACAAACTATTGGTAATCTCTATTTAGCAATTGAACAAAATTTAAAAATAATTCCAGTAATAAACAAAATAGATTCCCCCGCTGCTAACATTGAAAAAACTACTGCGGAAATTATTCATTTACTCGGATGTGAACCGGATGAAATTATTTTGGCTTCGGGAAAAACCGGACAGGGCGTAGAAGATATATTGAAAGCTATCGTAAAAAAAGTTCCTCCACCAATAGACTTGAATAATCAACCGGCTCGCGCTTTAATTTTTGATTCTTCGTACAACGAATTTAAAGGTGTAGTTGCTTCTGTTCGAATTGCCGATGGAGAAATAAAAAAAGGTGACAAAATTTATCTCATGACTACACAAACTCCGGCAGAGGTTTTGGAACTTGGATATTACACACCAAAATTTCAACCCGCAACTGTTTTGAAAAATGGTGAGATCGGATATATTGTGACTGGTTTAAAAGAAGTACGCGACTGTCGAGTTGGTGATACAATTACCGCTCTCACTTCAGAAAAAATTGGGTTGGCCAAAGAAGCGCTGCCTGGATATAAAGAAGTAAAACCAATGGTATATGCAGGAATTTTTCCAAATGAAGGTGATGGATACGAACAGCTTCGAGACTCTATCGATCGATTGAAACTGAGCGACTCCGCTTTGATTTACGAACCAGAACATTCACAAGCTTTGGGCTTTGGTTTCCGATGTGGATTTTTAGGCATGTTGCATTTGGATATTTTTCAAGAACGATTAAAACGAGAATTCAATTTGGAAGTAGTTATTACTGTTCCAAGTGTTGCCTACAAAATAGAAAAAACAAATGGAACAAAATTGACCATTCACAGTCCACAAGAAATGCCAGAACCAAACCACATTCTTTCGATTATGGAACCTTGGATGACGCTAGATATCATCACTCCAAAAGAATATGTCGGCAATGTCATGACTTTAATTTCCGAAAGACGCGGCCGTTATCTCAATACTGAATATCTAAGTACTGGTTCTGATCAGCGCGCACTTTTGCATTATCAAATTCCACTAGCTGCGCTTATCACAGATTTCTATGACAAGCTAAAAACTGTTACATCTGGATACGCTTCCATGAATTACGAACTTATAGATTATGAAAAAACCGATGTAGTAAAAATTGAAATTTTGGTGGCCGAAGAACCAGTCGAGGCGCTCGCTACTTTAGTATGGCGTGAAGACGCATTTCACATCGGCAAGAAAATCTGCGAATCCCTAAAAGATTCATTACCTCGCCAACAATTTGAATTAAAAATTCAAGCAGCGATCGGTGGAAAAATTATCGCTTCCGAAAGACTCGGCGCATTACGTAAAGATGTTATTGCTAAACTTTATGGCGGTGACGTGACACGTAAAATGAAACTGTTGGAGAAACAAAAGAAAGGTAAAAAACGTATGATGGCCCACAGTAAAGTTGATATTCCATCAGAAGCATATTTGGCCGTATTAAAAAGATAATTTAATTCATAAGCACCTTATGAAACACAAAACTATAAAACAACTTTGGGCAGTAGTTGCAATCATCGGCATCCTCGCTATGCTGTCTTTTTCCATCTTGCCAATCTTCCAATAAAAAATATGCGGGTCCTACGCAAATATCAACTTGATGTTATATTTCTTTTTTTTGCACTGATACTTATCATGTGGTCATATTTTTATGGTTTGAAGTATTTAGGAGTCGATCCACACCGATATGAATGGATAATGGCTGGACCATTACTTCTTTTTTACACAGTTTATATTTACAAAGTTCGCAGTCAAATAGCTATCGCCGACCGTCGCAGCCTCACCACCAAGTCTTTGATTTACTGGATACTGCTCGGAATATCTTTGTTTTCCACATACACCACTCCGATACCAGCCAAAGATTACTGGTCGCTTAATGCTTTATTTTTTGTGTTTACACTTTTTTTAGCTGATTCATATTGGGATTTTGTCAGTATTACTTTAAAAAGCTTAAAGAAATAATATGACTGAAAAACAGAAAAATATAGTTTACCAGCACGTACCATACGATAGACACGTTTTTGAATACGAACCTGTAGGGCAATTAGCCGACACATTTAAAAACGCTGACAATCTAAAACCGGAAGTTATAAAAAATTATGTTCATAACATTGTAGCAAAAATAAATTTAAATGAAGATCAGAATGTTCAAAAAGCATGCATAATGGATTTGCTAAGAGATGAAAGTATAAAGAAATTAATAAAAGATAGACTATCAACACATAGTGAGGCAGCGAATGTAAACGAAAAGGATATTGAAGAAATTGAAAAAATGACAGCTTATTGGGTGGGTAGAATAAAAAAACAAATTATTGATGAATTAAAAATATATCTGCCGGATGATTTGTATTATTTTGTGACCAAAAAAATAGACGAAGAAGCTGCTCATTTTAACCAAAAGAGTTTTGTTATAGATCCAATTACAAAAAAGGAGTATTTTTTAAAAGAAAGTAGTTTTTCATTTGGTGAAATACACAAAGAAATTGAAGAATGTTTTATAATATTGACAAAAGCTCAGGAAGAACTAATAAAGCAAGGAAAAAAAATGCCATTTGTTGTAATACCAGAAAATCTTGGGCAAAGCACTAAATACTATTACCCAGACAAAAGCTCCTTAAGTTATTTGTCAGAAAAAAAGGATATATCACCAGTTGACAATATTCTTGTCGAATCAGATGATGGATGGGAAATCGAATATAAACAATTAGATGAGCATGACGCAAAAAAGGTATTGATTAGTATTTTAGATTGCTTAAAGGGATCGTGGTTTTTGGCCCAAAATGGATTGACTATCACTGATTTAAACACCGAACCAATTGGAAAGAATTTTGGTATAAATAGAAAAAATGGTCATGGTTTACTTTTTGATCTAGATGGAATTCAAAAAGTTGGGTCCACATTAAAGTATATATTAGGACCTAATACAACATTTGGAAGACCTTCCATTTCTTTATACGCACCAGAGTATAGGCAGTTTGTTACAGATTTATCAACAAATGCGCAAACGACATCCGAATCAATGATTTGGGAAATTGGTCAATCTATTTTAAATTTATCAAATATTCAGGCTGACAAACTTTTTAAATCAAAAAATTTCTTTAACAACCATAGATTGGCTTTGTTTTGGGAAAAATTAAGAGATTTTAGTAAAAAAATGACTGTTGACAAACCAGCCGAACGTCCGACTTTTGAAGTTTGTATTGCCAAACTAGAAGAAATTATTAATAAATTTTCGGAACAAGAATAGTATGCCTAAAAAATGGATTATCTCCCCCACCCCACCAACTGAGTTTACAAACTCATTTCCAGAGTTACCGCCAGCGGTAGCTCGCTTATTGTACAATCGTAATTTACATACACAAGAACAAATTGATGAATTTTTAAATCCAGACTATTCACAAGATATTCATGATCCGTTTTTATTTAATGACATAGAAAAAGCTTTAGAGACCATATTTTCGTGTATTAAAGAACAAAAAAATATTGTGGTGCACGGAGATTACGATGCTGACGGCGTATGTGCTTCTACTATCATTGTGAGTTGTCTAAAAAATATTGGTGCGAAAAATGTTTCCGTTTTTTTACCACATCGTGAAACGGACGGATATGGATTGAATTTAAATACAGTAAAAAATTTAAAAGAAAAAAAGACAGATTTAATAATTACTTGTGATTGTGGTGTGAGCAATACAAACGAAGTAAGATTGGCAAAAGAATTGGGTATGTTTGTAATAATCACCGATCACCACTCCATTCCAGCTGAAATTCCACCAGCAGATGCAATTATTCATCCAAAAATACCAGGTGAAAAATATCCAGACAAAGGATTGTGTGGCGGAGCGGTCGCTTTCAAATTGGTACAGGCACTACTACGACGACATCATGAAAAAAATCCAAAATTAATCGATGGACAATCTCACGAGGCTTTTGAAAAATGGTTGCTGGACTTGGCAGCCATTGCTTCCATCGGAGATATGGTGCCACTCATTGGTGAGTCACGAACTATTACTCGATTCGGATTGACAGTTTTAAATAAAACAAAAAATATTGGTTTAAAAAAATTGTTATTTGTAGCGGGAATATTGGATGAAAATTACCAACCTAAAAAAGGTGCGATTGACGCTCACACTGTAGGATTTCAAATTGTTCCACGCCTCAATGCCGCTGGACGCATGAATCACGCTAATGCTGCCTACGAACTATTGAGCGCAACTGATGAAGATGAGGCAGAAAAGTTAGCCTGGGCGTTAAACCAAAGTAACATAGAACGTCAAAAATTGACTGAGAATTTAGTTAATCAAGCTATCAAACAAATCAAAGATACAAATCAAGATAAAAACTCAGCACTTTTTGCATATGGTGAAGATTGGCCAACTGGAGTGCTTGGATTAGTGTCCGGACGTCTTAAGGATATGTTTTATAAACCAGCTTTAGCAATGGGCAAAAGTGCTAGTGGAGAAATAGTCGGGTCAGGTCGTAGCATTTCTGAATTCAACCTCATCTCTGCCATGCAACAGCGACCAGAATTTTTTGATAAATTTGGAGGACACCCACAAGCATGTGGTTTTACTTTAAAATCAAAAGATTCTCTTGAAGAGTTTAAAGCATATTTAAACAAAAAAGTCCCAGAAGAAACACTCGGGATTGATTTGGTTCCGCAAATAAATATCGACTCTGTTGTAGACCTTGATGAAATTAATTGGAAAATGTATGATTTATTACAAAAGTTTGAACCATTTGGGATGAACAACGAAGAACCAATTTACGCTGCTTACGGTTTAACCATTATCAACATTGATCCGGTAGGACAAGACGGAAAACACTTGCGCTTAAACCTAAAACACAACTCTCAAACAATCAAAAAAACTATTGGTTTTGGTTTAGGAGATACAAACAGACATCCAGATGATTGGAAAAATAATCTTCATGTTGGAGATAAAATCGATATTGCTTTTTGTGTGTCGGTCAATGAGTGGAATGGCAACCGAGAACTTCAAATGACAATACACGATATTAAAAAAAGCACCTTATAAAGGTGCTTTTTTTAATTTAAGATTTTTTTATTTCTTTCTGTAATTGAATCCATTTCTTTTTTAACTGTTTGATGAGGCTGATTTTTACCTCTTCAGCCAATTCTTTTTTACTAGAATACTCTTCTACCGCTCTCTCTACTAAAGCATCCCACATCTCTTGGGTCGGTCCTTCGAGCTGTTTAATACTGACTTTTAATTCATTATATAATGGTTCCAAATGCTGAAAAATTTTAGTACGCATGTCTTTGCCTTGTGGAGTTACATTGAGCCAAGTCAAAAACGCTCCTAAAGCCCCTCCCAAAACAAGACCTCGTTTAAAATTACCCATATAATAACAATTAATGTATAGCCAATATATTATACCACACTCTCAGATTAGTTGGTAGCACAGTCTGCGGCTGATCCAGCATTTCCACTGGTGTCATAACCAAATCCAGCTCCATAGGCGGCCGAAGCCAATGTAGTAGCACATTCTGCTGGTGGATTATTGAAAGCAGCGCAGATTGCTTGTTTTACAGATTCAGCTGTACGATTTACACCATCTACTTGAACACCGTTGATAACCAAAGTTGGAGAACCTTGAACACCATATTTTGTATTCAAATCTTCATGAATTGGGTAAACTGGATAGCGACCAGACAACCAAGTTGTTTGATCATTAAACTTGTCTAAAATTTTATATTTTGCATTGGTAGCATTCACACAAGAAGTTAAACTACCTTCAGAAATACCAGCACTTGCCAAACAACTCTTATAATCATCTTTTCCAGTAAAGCAACCTAGGTATGCTTGAAATTTTGCAGGTTGGTTTTGTCCAATACAA
>CAZXEV010000011.1:0-18786 GCA_964639735.1 uncultured Gammaproteobacteria bacterium | reverse complement strand
TATTGGCTGGGAGCTGTTTTGGATTTTTATTTTTAAATTTTTATCCAGCCAAAATATTTTTGGGTGAAGGTGGTGGGCAATTTTTAGGTCTGATGATTGGGGTTTTGGCAATTAGCGCCGGTAGTAAGATCGCCACCGCATTGCTCGTAATGGCAGTACCGATTATTGATTTAATTTGGGTGATGTCTTCTCGGTTTTCCAGCGGTCAGTCCTTGTCTACTGGTGACCGTCGACATTTACATTTTAGGTTAGTGGATATCGGTTTCAAACAGTGGCAGGCAGTTTTATTTTTTTATGGTCTATCCGCCTTGTTTGGTTTTTCAGCTTTGTATATGACTAGTGTTTGGAAAATAGTTTCTTTGGTTTTATTAGTAGGGGTGGTTGTGGTTATTGAGATTAGTGTTCGTAAACGTCAAAAATATGTCGGAAAATAATAAATCAGAAATTAAAAAATGGCAATTGTGGTTACTTGGATTTATTCTAATTTTTACAATTGCTTTGAAAATATATTATTCATTTTATTGGCCAAAAGTTGGTATTAAAATTAATGATACAGTTCTGAATGTGTTGGTGGCTGATAATTTTAAGCGTTGGGAAAAGGGTTTGGGTGGGCGTGGTGATCTGGGTAAATATGATGGAATGCTGTTTGTATTTCCAGATTCCAAACAGCACGTTTTTGTGATGAGGGATATGAAATTTCCTTTGGATATTATCTGGTTCAATAATGGTGTGATAGTAGATATCGCTCCAAATTTACCGATAGAACCTGGTAAAACTGAAGAAGAGCTAATTATATATCCAGCCCGTGATAATTCCGATCGGGTACTAGAAATTCCGGCCGGAATGGCTCAAAAATACAATCTTAAAATTGGGGATAAACTGGAGGTTTTGAGGTAACTTGAGCATAAATAGGTCTGACCACTTGACATTTTGTTTATTTTTGTTATAATTAACACGTTTTATATCTAAAGTAAGCCCAACTAGGACAACTTCGATGGACTAGAAAAAGGGTATTTAAACTCAAATTATGATCTCTATTATCGCAACTGGCGGAAAACAATATATTGTTAAATCCGGTGAAAAATTTAAATTTGAAAAATTAAAAGTTGAAGGTATTGATGTTTTAGCTGACACAAACTTCAAATTTGACAAAGTGCTTTTGAAAGCTGATGAAGAAGGAAATTTGGTAGAACTTGGTAAACCTTACTTGGAAGGAGAAGTAGTAAATGCCAAAGTATTGCGCCAAGGAAAAACTCGCACTTTACGCGTTGAAAAATTCAAAAGTAAAGTACGTTTCCATAAAGTACACGGTCAAAGACAAAGATTTACAGAAGTTCAGATCGTTTAATAATAATCAAAATAAAAACCCTCGTAATTCGAGGGTTTTTTTGTTATTCAAATTTAATTTGAAAAGCGATTTTTCAAAGCACTGCCCAGCGTTATTTCATCGCTGTATTGTAAATCCGATCCCATCGGCAAGCCTCTAGCTAGTCTGGTGATTCTTATTTGTGGGTTAATCAATTTGACTTGTTTCTCCAGATACAACATTGTGGTTTCACCGAGGATGTCTGGATTCAAAGCAAGGATTATCTCTTCGATTGCTTGGTTGTTTTTTATACGTTGTAACAACTCTTTGATTTTTAGTTCTTTTAAAGTATCTTCGTCACTAGCGTCAATTGCTCCTCGTAATATGTGATACACACCAGAATACATTCCAGTTTTTTCTAGAGCTGGTACGGATGTGGCTTCGCCGACAATACAAATTTGAGTTTGGTTGCGATCTTTGTTGGCACATATTTCGCAAGGATTAAAATCAGAAAAGTTCCAACAAACCTCACAACTTTTAGTATTTTTTAATAAATTATCCAAAGCGTTTCTTAGTTCGTTTACTTCAATTCTTCCTGATTTCAATAAATTAAAAACATACCGCTCTGCGGTATGTTGGCCAACAGACGGTAGTTTTTTAAAAGCATCAATAAGTTTATTTATGCTTGGGGAGTACATGTTAACTTAGGCCTGGAATATTAAATTCACCGGATTGTTGCATTTTCATAGCGATCGTTCTCTGCATTTTTTTGAGTGCTTCAGCGTGAGCTTCTTTGATTGCTTTTTCCAATTCTGATTTTTTATCTGACATCAACATACTGTTGTCGATAGCAACGCCGGTTAGTTCTAAGTTGCCATTCATTGTGATTACAACGTTACCGCCAGCTTTGTCGACAGTTACTGTTTCACCACCGATTAAATCTTGTAGTTTTTTTCCTTGATCACGTAAATCTTTGAACTGTTTTAGTTTTGAGAACATGGACATATGTGTGTTTATTAAAATTTAATAAATAATTTTAGTATTCAGGTTGGTCTGGCGCTTTGTAGCCACCACCGCCAGAGTTGGTAAATGCAGATTTTGGTTTTAGTGCTTGAGGAGCAGAGCTTCCAGCACTTGGAGCGGTATGGTTGGTGTCTAGATTTTTAAACGAGGCCATCGCTTCCACAAAAGCTGTTCTTACCAAGCCGGTTGGACCGTTTCTGTGTTTGGCGATATGAATTTCGGCGATATTGCGTTCGTCTGGTGGAATTTCTTCCAAGCGATAGTTACGATCGGCTGATTTACGATAGATAAATAATACCACATCGGCGTCCTGTTCGATAGAACCGGATTCACGCAAGTGAGAAAGTTTTGGAATAGCCGGTTTGCTTTGTTCTACTGTACGAGACAGCTGAGACAGAGCCAAAATAGGGATATTTAATTCACGAGCCAATGCTTTTAGACCACGACTGATTTCAGCAACTTCTTGAACGCGATTGTCGCTTTTGCCAGAAGTCGATTCCATGAGCTGTAAATAATCGATCACAATCAAACCAAGTCCATGTTCACTTTGTAAACGACGAGCTTTGGTGCGCAACTGTAAAATATTTAAACTGCCAGAATCATCGATATATATAGGGGTTTCAGAAAGTACGCCGATAGCATGTCCAATGCGAGGGAAGTCGTCGTCTTCAGGTCGATCAGACAAACGTCCGGTACGCATACGCCACAAATCGATTCCAGCTTCAGAACACAACATTCTGTCCACCAATTGTTCTTTACCCATTTCCAGTGAAAACATTCCCACTGGCAATTTTTGCTTGGTTGCCACATGGCGAACGATATCGAGGGCTAATGATGTTTTTCCCACACTAGGACGAGCCGCCAAAATAATCAAATCAGATTTTTGCAAACCAGCCAACAGATTATCTAGTTGGGTGAAACCGGTAGGGAGACCGCGTAATTGTCCTTTGTTTTTGTGTAATTCATCAATACGATCAAAAGCATCCGAAAGCACATTGCGAATCGGTGTAAAAGTTTGTTTAAAATGAATTTGAGATACAGCAAACAAACTAGACTGAGCTTCGTCTAATACTTTTTCGATATCATTTTCTTCCTGATAACCAAGACGAGAAATCTCATGCGAAGCCAAAAGCAATCTACGGCGTACCGCCTTGCGATGAACGATGTTAGCGTAGTTGATAATGTTGGCGGCCGTAGGTACCGCATTTACCAAAGATGCAAGATATGTGCGTCCACCACATTGTTCCAAAATACCTTTTTCTTCCAAGCGTGTACTGAGAGTCAAAAGGTCAGCTGGTTCATTGTGTGAATACAGTTCAGAAATAATTTCAAAAATTCTAGCGTGAGCATTTTTGTAAAAATCTTCAGAACGAATAAGATCGGCGATTTTTAACATCGCATCTTTGTCCAAAAGCAGAGAACCCAAAAGTGACATTTCAGCTTCTAGACTTTGGGGCGGTATTTTGTCTATTTCATCATTATTGCTCATTTGATTGGGTTAGTTCGTATATGTTATATCAAAGACTTTCTTTGGGCAAGAGAAAAAGTGCATGCATTGTGATTAAAGTGTGTATGGCTTTGATTTTTCCCTCTATCCTGCTATAATAACAGCGATATGTGGATAAAAAAATTAATAAAAGGTGGGGCTTTGGCTCTAGCTTTTTCTTGTATAATTTATTTCAATATTACTTCTTTCCAAAGTGCGTTGCTTGGTTGGCTGATTTTGGTAATATTTATTTTGTGGACGTCCAAATTGTCCCATTCTTTTCTGATAAAATTCTTTCATCTATCTGAATCTTTCCGTATCAGAATTATCTCTGTTTTTCTAGTTTTATCTGTTTTAGGTTTTATAGCCGGTATTTTTTCTTGGTTTTTTAAAACCTCACCAATCGTATTATCAATTTCATTTTTTTTGGTGGGCTTCATGTTTTATTCCCTAAAAATAATGACAGGCGAATCTGATGAATCGACACCAGAAATTGAAGATATTCAAAAACAGGTGATTGAAGAAGTGCCGTCTGCCAAAGTCGGTTTGATAATTTATGTCGCGTTAATATTTTTTAGTTTTTATTTTTTGAATTCTAGCAAATCCGATATTGGCTTGTCGTCTCCGTGGCAGACTATTTCAGTTTCATACATTTATCTTTTTTTTGCGGCAACCGCGGTGTTGGGTAGTTTGCTTTTTTCCAAATTAAAATCTGGTACATTGTTGTTTCTTCTTATCGTTCACACATTCTTGTTACATTCATACTTACCTTTGAGCCACACGTTTTTTTATGGAGCTGATGGTTGGCGTCATCTAGCGATCCAAAATAGTATGTTGTTGGAAGGGGTAGGGAAGACACTAACATTTTCTGTAGATCCAATAAATTTTTGGCAGCGTTTTAATTTTGGTAGTTTGGCATATGCACAATTTAATTCATTGGCATTATTGTTTAAATTTGTATGTGGTTTAGATCTGGTAGTATTTTTGCGATATTTTATAGTGATCATTTGGTCGGTCGTTCTGCCAATATTATTATTTGAAATTGCTCGAGCATTAAATTGGGAGAAAAAACGAGCCTTATTTTTTGTTTGGTTATCTTTACTACCGTTTGCTTTACAGGTGAGTGGTAGTTTTAGTCTACCATCCAATTTGAGTTTGTTGTTTTGGTTGTTGTTGATTTTGTTACAATTTAAAAATAGCCAAAATACTACTTTGATAGGACAAATCACAATTTTGATTTTGGGATCTCTGACTTTGTTTGGTCATTCTCTTTATCTTATTTTGTTTGGTTTAAGTTTTGTTTTATTCGCGTTTTTTGGTTTTCACAAAAAGACCGGACAATATCAAAAAACAAAATTAATATTCGCATCGACTTTGTCAGTTTTGTTGATTCCTGCGTTGGAGTTGATAACAAATTTTTCTAAAACTAATTCTCAAATAAGTTGGTGGACACAGCTAAAAGCAATAGCCGGCAGTTTTAGTGGCTGGTACGTCGCAACTGGTTTGCGTGTGTCAGACATTACTGCGGGAAATATTTTCTTCAACCAACCACCACTCAATGCTCTGTTTGAAAATATTTTTACTGCTAATCGTTTGTGGATATTCGGTTTTATGTGTTTGTTTTGGATTGCGTTTGTATTTGGTGTTTATAAAATGTTAAATAAACAAAAAAATAATTTAAATTCTGTTTGGATAATTTTGACTATCGGGCTGTTTGGTGGCTATGTTATATCGCGATATTTTTTGCTAGGAGAAAACATATTATCTAGAAGACTTGATTCCGTTTTGGCGATACTGTTTATTTTGCCAGTAGGTTATAGTTTGTATGAAATGATCTCTGTTCAAAAAAATATTTTTAAACAAAAAACAATATTGATTTTGGTGATATTAGTGTGTTCGGTAGCTATTACCGCTTCCTATACTTTGGGTCCAGATGCTCAAATAGTAAGTAGTTCACAATACTCAGCTGCCGATTATATTTGGCAAAAAAATAAAAATTCCAATACTTCAACATGTGTCTTGTCGGATACATATACGCTTCTAATTTTAGAAGGCTTGTCAGGTAAAAAGATTGTCGGCGGTGGTTTTCCGATGAATTTGTATTTCAATCAACCCGAACTCATTAGATTACAAAAACTAGTACAAACGCAACCAGATTTAGCATTGGTACAAGCTAAAAATTTATTAAATACCGATAGTTGTTATCTGGTCGGGGAGTATAACATGTTGAATCCAGAAGCCCAGTTTGATAATATTAAAGTATACAAAAATTAAAATTAATTGTATGGATTGTTTATTTTGCAAAATAATTAATAAAGAAATTCCAAATTTTACTGTCTATGAAGATGAAAATGTTTTGGCTTTTTTAGATATTTTTCCCCACGCACTAGGTCATACGGTGGTAATTCCCAAAAAACATTTTGATACACCGCTTGAAATGAGCGAAGAAGAATTTATATACTTTAGTGTTGGGCTAAAAAAGTCATTAGAAAAAGTTCAAGAAGTATTGAAGCCAGCTGGTTTTAATGTAGGATGGAATCAAAACAAAGCAGGTGGACAAGTGGTACCACATCTTCATGCTCACATACTCCCAAGATTTAACGGTGATGGCGGTGGTAGCATCCACTCAATAATAAAAAATCCGGGAGATAAATCTGTAAAAGAAGTGTCAGTTCTATTTAACAAATAAATAAATTATGTTTAAAAAGTTTCAAAAATTATCGGAAGAAGTGATAGCAACCAATCCTTGGTGGACTTATAAACATGATAAATATAAATGCGACGAAAAAGAATATGACTACTTTTATGGTGAACTTACTGGTAACGCTATCGTAGTGCCGGTATTAGATGATGGTCGTATTGCTTTAATTCGACAATATCGTTATTTACAAGATCGATCGGGGATTGAATTCCCGATGGGTGGAATAATGGCAGGCGAAACACCACTGCAAGCGGCGATGCGTGAGCTTCGCGAAGAAACTGGTTTGGAATCCACGAACTTTTCCAAGGTGGCTGAATTTGAACCAACACTCGGAATTTTAAAAGACCGTTCTAGTGTTTTTATTGCCAATGAAATTTCTAGCCAAATTGGAAATTCTTTGGATGCGGTAGAAGATATCGAGCTGGTCTTGCGCCGTCCAGATGAAATAAATGAGATGATTAAGCGTGGTGAAATTTGGAGTGGACAAACTTTGGCCGCTTGGACACTAGTGCGTGATATATTAAATATTAATAAAAGATAAATATGAGTTTTTCAGAAGGTGGATTCCATGGTGATGAAAGTTTCTTGGGAAAAATTCGAAAAAAAGTTGGTGAAAAAGCTTTACCAATTTTGACTACTCTAAGTCTTGGATTGGGAGCGGAGGCCTGTGATAAAAATCAAGAAGAACTTTCTACTTCAAAGCCACAAATAGAACAAGAATTAGAAAGTAAAAACAATGAAGAAAAAAAAGTTTCTCAAAATTCTCAAGATGTCTTGTTGGATGAGTTGTCGAGTAGTATCTCTGGACAAAGCGAAGATTTTCAAAGAAACGCTATTGAATCTTATAAACATATAATAAAAGCTGTTGGTTCAAAAATGTATTCAGAAAGAATGAGTGCAAACAAGGCCGGAGAGATCCGTTATTTTAAAAAGATTTATGGAGATATTGAATATAGAAAAAAAGTAAGAAATTTAATTGAGAAATATTCAAAAGAATACGATATTCCTGTGTCTTTAGTCGTGGCACAGGCAGCGCTGGAATCAAATTTTGATCAAGATAAAGTTGCTGAAAGCACCGGTGCACTTGGGATGATGCAAGTAAGGGAGGGTACAGCTAGTGACAATGGATTCACAAAAAAAGATATAGAGGGTGTAGAAGGTAATACAGAAGCTGGTGTTAAAATTGATAAACGATATTTCAAAAACTTTGAAGACAAATTCTTGGGTTTGACGGCCTATGCTCATGGGCCTACAAATTTACGCAAAAAATTAAACAGTTTTTTTCCTCAATTAACTCTAAGTGCTGATAAAACTGTTTTTGATGAGGCTGGCAAGAAAAAATATTTTGAAATGTTAAAAAATGGAGATTTAAATATTGCTAATTTATACATGTTGGATCCTGTATTTTTTAAATATAGTATTGAAATTGCCGCTATGGGGGATTTAAGTGCGCGCTATCTCTATGATGATGTTGATCATTATCCAAAGGTATATCCTGGACAAGGATATAAGAATGAGTTTGCAAAAAACAAATCCTTCAAAAAAAATAAACCCAAACAAGTTGTGGTATATAAAAAATGACAGTTTTTTCAAAAAATGATATAATATTTCCATGAATAATTCGTTAGACCAGTCTAGTGACGAACAAATCAAACCAGCCATGATAGCCGATCCAGAGGTGAATTATTTTGGTTTGGCCAATTACCGCAATCAGAACAGAAAATTCGGTATTAAACTAGATGACCGTCGTCGTCATATGTATATCGTGGGCAAAACTGGTATGGGCAAGACCACCTTGCTCGAAAATATGGTGCTCAACGACATTTACGCCGGCCATGGTTTGGGTTACGTTGACCCACACGGGGACACAGCTGAAAAGATCTTAGATTATATCCCGGCCCATCGTATCAACGATGTGGTATATTTCAATCCAGCTGATTTGGATTATCCTATCGGTTTTAATATTTTAGAAACTATTCGTCCTGAACAAAAACATTTGGTAGCCTCTGGTTTGATGGGAGTATTTAAAAAGATTTGGCCAGATGTTTGGAGTTCTCGTATGGAATACATCTTGAACAATACTATTTTGGCGCTTTTGGATTTTCCAGGTACTACTTTACTTGGTATCAATCGTTTACTTGCCGATGCTGAATATCGTCGCCGCGTAGTAAATAATACCAAAGATCCAGTTATCAAAGCTTTTTGGCAAACTGAGTTCGCAGCCTATAATGATAAATATAAACAGGAAGCAGTTGCTCCTATCCAAAATAAAATTGGTCAATTTTTGTCCGCTTCAGTGATTCGCAATATCGTTGCTCAAGTAAAATCGCGTATCAACATTCGCGAGATTATGGATGAAAAAAAGATTTTCATCATGAATTTGAGTAAAGGTAGAATTGGTGAAGACAACTCGAGATTGCTCGGTGGTATGCTTATCACCAAAATTCAGCTTTCGGCTATGGAGCGCGTAGATACACCGGAAGCCAAGCGCCCAGATTTCTTTTTGTATGTAGATGAGTTCCAAAATTTTGCGACCGAATCTTTTGCCAACATTTTGTCTGAAGCTCGTAAATATCGTTTGGATCTGATCATGGCCCACCAATACATGGAACAACTTGAGGAAGAAGTATTGGCCGCGGTTATTGGTAACGTCGGAAGTTTGGTGACTTTCCGTGTTGGCTCAACTGATGCTGAAATTTTGGCCAAAGAATTTATTCCAACATTTGTAGAAGAAGATTTGGTGAACTTGCCAAAATTCCATATATATTTGAAATTAATGATTGACGGTGTAGCTAGCAAGCCTTTTAGCGCCCTCACATTATCACCAATTGCGGTGTCGACAGGCAGTTTTGATAAAGTGGTAAAAGTTTCCAGAGAACGCTATGCCACTAGCCGCGATAAGATTGAAGATAAGATCGCCAGATGGAGTGGTATGGTTATTATTCCCGGTGACGAAGCGTCGGAACTTGAAATAGATGAAGATGAAGCGATGTTTGCGGAAGTAAAAAAAGAGAAAGAAATTGAAAAAAAAGTTGAACCAGAAAAGATTGTAGTAAAAACACCAGCGCCTGTAGTAGTGCCAACACCAGTGGTAGTGGTAAGTAAAGTAGAACCAGAAAAAATAAAAATAGTGCCACCGGTAGTAAAAGTAGAAACTGTTGCTAGTGTAGCACCGGCTCAAAACAATCAAATACAAAATAATAATCAACCAATCAACCAAACTCAGACACTTTCTAAATCCGCAAAAAAAAGACGTCGTAAGAAAAAAAATAGAGATCAAAATTTTGTTGCTGGTAATCAAGTGGTTTTGGGTGATCCGTCTCAAAAAGGTATTTCTCTAAGCACCTTACAACCTCCAAAACCAAAAGTGGAAAATATGGTTGCGTCTCAGCCGCCAAAACAAGAAGCGCTAGCACCGACCGTACCACAACCGCAGGTGACGGTACAACAAACAAGTCCAAAAACTATTCAGCCAGGACAGGTAAGTAAAATTGACGAATAAAATTAAACACCTTATAATTTAATAAGGTGTTTTTTTAGTGAATTAATATTTGAGTTTTGGGTTATAATATGAAATGGAAGGTAAATTTCGACATAAATGATGTTAATTTTAATTTAGTTGGCTATTGCATAAGTGGTTTTATTAAGCATATCCCAAAAAAAAATGGAGAACAATTGTTTAAAGAGTGGTATTTGGTTTTAAAAAATGATCACATCGTAGCTTATGTTCCAATTGAAACCATAAAGAAAGTTGAGGAATGGATAAAAGAAAAAGTGGTTACCGATATGGAATGGGCAGATTCTCTGCACGTGCAAGCTGAAGAATATAATACAGATTATTTTAATTTTGCTAAGAGTGTTAGTGAAAAAGATCTTAGTAAATTTTCTAACAAAGATTTGTTCGAAGTATACAAAGAATTGCGTAGTAAGCAATTTTTAGGACACGTATTTGCAATTTCCACAACTTGGTTTTTGGATTGTGATGGTGAAGTTTATTCAAATTATTTAAAAGATGAATTAAATAAGCATCTGTTCAATATCGGTATTAATGACCCTGTAAAAACAATTGAATATTTTGTTTTACTAACCACACCAACCAAAGAGAATTTTTCTCAAAGAGAGCGATTAGATTTTTTGAAATTAATGGAGATAATGAAATCTGATTTTTCAGAAAGTGATAAACAGCTAGCGTTGAAAAATCATTATAAAAAATGGTGTTGGACACCATATGGGTATATTGGTCCAGCATATGATATAAATCATTATATAAGTGAGGTTGAAAATAATGCCAGTATAGAAGATATTAAGGATTTAATACGAAACGAAAAAGAACGCAATAAAAACATCGAGGCTATTCAAGAGCAGTTAATAAGTGAAATAAATTTGCCTGAAAATCTGCAGCATTATTTTGCGATAGCACGAGACATAATACATCTCAAAGACTATCGTAAATATTGTATTTGGCACGGACATTATGTTTTGGATAAAATTACAAAAGAAGTTTCCAAACGATTGTTAATTAGTCACAAACAGGCTAATTATTTTACAACAGAGGAAGCGGAGAGCGCTCTTTTAAACGGTGTTTACGATGAGGATGAATTAAATGAGCGAAGGAAGTTTAGTGTCATGTGGGCTAATGAAAATCAGCAAAAAATATATTATGGTGATGAAGCCCAAAAAATAATCGACAATTTAGATATTTTAGAAGACGATGTTTTGTCTAACGAAGGCTTATTTAAGGGTACGTGTGCTTATCCTGGTAAGTTAAAAGGAAATGTAAAAATAGTAAATTCGCTGTCTGATATTAAAAAAGTAGAAGTAGGTGATATAATGGTTTCTCTTACAACATATCCGGCTTTTTTGTCCGCTATGAAAAAAGCAGCTGCAATAGTAACGGAAGATGGTGGTATTACTTGTCACGCAGCAATTGTTGCGCGTGAATTTAAAATTCCGTGTATAGTGGGTATTAAAAAACTCACTAAATTATTAAATGACGGTGATGTGGTAGAAGTGGATGCGACTAGTGGAATAGTAAGAAAAATTTAATTAATATGTCAAAATACGAAAAACATCTCAGAGAATACACGGTAGTTGGCGCAACTGCTGTATTTCATTCATTTGTAAAAAAAGAATTTATTGATTTTTATGGAGGAACACTCGATATAATTGTGGTTATAAGAAATGGTCTTTTTCACCATTATCAAATTCCGTCTGATCGATTAAATATTGCACGTAATTTTTTAAAAAAAGTAGCTCAAGACAAGGTGAATTTAGACACTGAATATAAAAAATTTTGTGTACTTGCAGACGAATATTGGAATTTTGTGAATGACCATAATTTTCACTTGAATAAGATTGTTAAGTTGTTTGATTACTACAAAAAAATGTTAAATGTGTCGGTGGCAGCTATGGATGCAGTCGAAGTGATAGATGAATTGCCCATAGAAAAACGTGATGTATTTTTTAAATGGGCGGAAAAGACTAGAAAAAAAGAAGAGCCGTTATACAAAACTGGTGAAATGATTTATGTTCCAAAATATTTAAAATGGTTGGCGGAAAATCATTTAGTTGGGTATACGCAGGAAGAACTAAACTACTTAGTTTATTTAGAATTAATAGCTTTCATTGAAAAAAATGAGAATTTACCGTCACCAGAAGAGCTCAGAAAAAGAAAGGAAATTTTTTTTATTCACCACTCGCCAGATGGAAGTATAAAATATTGCTCAGGTAATGATGTCTATGAAAAAATAAATGAACATCAATTAGAAGAAAATGTAGATACAAATATTAAAGAAATAAATGGAGTTAGTGCGTATCGTGGAAAAGTAGTTGGAAAAGTTCGGTTGATCAAGCGCTTGTCCGACATGGAAAGCTTTGTTGATGGTGAAATTTTGGTTGCTTCGATGACGGAGCCGGCATATTTACCAATAATGAAAAAAGCATCAGCGTTTGTTACAGATGAAGGGGGAGTTTTATGCCACGCGGCGATAGTAGCTCGCGAATTGAAAAAGCCGTGTGTGATTGGAACAAAAATTGCTACCGCTATTTTAAATGACGGTGATCTGGTAGAAGTGGATGCAAATATAGGGATTATTAGAAAAATTTAAATTAATTTTTATTGTAAATATTATGACAGAAGTATTTAATGATTCAAAAATCGATAAGGAATTTAAAGTCCTGTCTGTAATTAATGCGTGCAAATTAAATGGGGTTGAATCGTGCGCTCCAGTAGACGAGAGAGATGTTGTTTCAATGGACAGTAAAAGAACGTCTACGCTATATATAGAAGCTCTAAAAAATAATACAGCGGTACCAGTTTTTGTTGGTATTCCTCATGCGGGCGAATTTGTGCCACAGGAAATCTTGAATAGAGTTGTTGATCCAAAAATATTTACCGAAGGTTTAGATGCTGGCACGGCCTATATATTTTCTCCTCAAGAAGATGGTAAAAGTTTGGCGATCAAAAATAATATATCAAGAGTCGTGACCGATCCAAATCGAAAGCCTGATCAATTTGAGTTAGGAATGGGGGTTGGTGGTGGTACGGTGACTTGGACAAGAGATTTACAAGAACAGCCGATGTATAAAACAGGACAAGAGCCATCTGCAGATGAAATGAAAAAGAACGTTAAAGATTATTATGAACCATATTATCGCGGACTCCATTCTTTAATTGGTTCGCTTCATGAGAAAATGGGCTATAAAGAGTTGTTGTTTTTAGACGGTCATTCTTTTCCTGGTACTATTGATGTACCAAAACTTGGTGTTGTCGGGTCTGATCCAAAGCCAATGTTTATTTTGGGTAGTCAAGGAAATACCAAAGCAAGCGAAGAAGTTATGAATTGGTTTGTGGAAGCTTTGAAACAACACGCGCCGTCTAGAGAAGATTTTCCGGACATGTATAAGCATATATCGGAAACCGCTTTTGCAGATTCTAGGCGTGGTTGGGGTGGGTTTCATAATGTGGAATATTTTGGTCATCCAAATGGAATACAAAATGAGACAAGCGGTAATGAAAATAATGATTCAGATAATTTAAAAATTCATGCAATTCAAGTGGAAATGAATATGTCTGCATTCTATGATGATGGTAAATATGATAGGAAGAATTTGGAGGCATTGAGGCAAACAGTGCAAAAAGCAATTGAGGAAGTTGGTGATAAGTTAAAAAATAGAAATTAATATGTCTTCAAAAGTAACCGCAAATGATATCTTAAAAAAATACCATTGGAAACCATGGCTGGCACGTCCTTTTTATGGTTTCATGGTCTCGTTATTTGAAGGTGGCAATGCAAAAAAATATTTTAAAAAACTCGGAATTCCAAATGCCGAGTATGCTGCGTGGATGAGTAATGGTTCGCAATGGTATCAAAGTGAGGAGCTTTATGAGGAAATTAGGCCGGCGTTAGAGAAATGGCTAAAAAAACATTCTTTGGTTGAAGTAACTGCTAGATTAGAAAAATATTATAAAAAAGAAAAAAAGATTATAAAAGAATATTCAAAAAATCCGGAAAAAAATTTGATTAAAAAAGCAAAGCATTCGCAGGAAGTATTAAAATATTGCACTACTTTTATTTGGTTGGCGCACTGCTTGGAACATATTTTTGTCGAGCGACTAAATAGAGAAGCTTCTGTATATATATCGCCGGATAAGTTGGATGAATTTATTCGTTTGGCGACCTCACCAAAAAAATTAACAGCGACAGAAAAAATGGATAAAGCAATCTTGTCTGGAGTTTCGCTAAAAAAAGTTGTGGCTGAATATGGTTGGACACGATGTCGAGACGGTTTTTGTGACCCATATTCAATTGATGATATGACGGCCTACGCAAAAAATGTTAAACCGGCATTTAAGCACGAAGCGATTAAAATTCCAAAAGAATTATTAAAATTAATTTCCGAAGCCAGTGAATTAGTATATTTTAGAACGCAACGTACAGATGTCTTTTATGATTTATTATATTTGTCTCGGCCTATTTTTAAAGCGTTGGGAAATAAATATGGTATAAATTTTTATGATTTAAAATATTATCCTTTACCTAATTTAATCGCTGGTAAGCCACTGCGATTACCAGAAAAGTTTGGTGTTATTGGATATAAAGACAAAGCCTTTTATTTTGACAAACCACTGATAAAAGAAATACAACAAGAGACGGTGGTAGAGGTAAAAGGAAATATTGCTCAAAAGGGAAAGTTCATGGGAACTGTAAAGGTGGTAAACAATGTTAATGATTTAAATAAAGTAAAAAATGGGGATGTAATGGTGACTTTTATGACCGCACCCAATTTTTTGCCGGCCATGAGATTGGCTGGAGCATTCGTCACCAACGAGGGTGGTTTGACTTGTCATGCTGCCATAGTGGCACGTGAAATGAGAAAGCCGTGTGTAATAGGAACAAAAATTGCGACTAAAGTTTTTAAAGATGGTGATATGGTCGAGGTAGATGCGGACACTGGAATAGTAAAAAAAATTTAAATAAAAACTCCTTATAAATACAAGCGCCACCGATGATTAGTCGGTGGCGTTTGCACTTTTGGGAATTTTCGACGGATGTTCGTCTGCGAGATGAAAAGCGGTCTCGCACGAACCTCGACGTCTAGTTGCGGCCGCCGGGGACGGGGCAGCGATGGAGGGTGGACGATACGATTCGCCCTTCCATCACTTTGTACTGTACCCAGTCTCCCTCGCAGATACCGTAGGGCATCTGCTCCGGGTTGACGGCAGCCAGTTCGCTGTACGGCGTGTGGCTGGTGACCACCGCGCGTGACTGGCTGTTGGCGACCATATCGTTGGCCAGAGACAGGATGGCGTGGGTAATCTGGTCACGCGCTAGGCGCGCGTACGCGCTGGTCTCGATGGCCAGCGCGACCGTATCGCCCTGAGCTTGGATCTGAGCGATCTCGGCCAGGACCACGTCCTTGCCGCCGCCCGGGCCGATCAGATTGGTAAAATTAAACCGCTCGTCCATCTCGATGTATGGTTGGAACATGCCCACGACGCCTGCGAAGATTTCGATGGCTTGTCGTGTGCGATTCGCACCAGAGTAGACAAAGCGATCGATCTCGCACCCTTCCTTCTGCACCATGTCAATGGAGGTGGCGTAGATCTGGTTGGTGCCAACTTGCGTCAGCGCGTCGCCCTCCTTCTGGCCATGGCGAACGACATTGATGACGACGGTGTTGTTGGTCTTGCTCATGTCTTCCTTTTTGCCAACCGCCTCCGGTTGGACTTCTGTGTCGATTAGGACACCCATCTTCTCCAGCCAGACTAGGCCAGAGTTCAGGGATCATTCCACTTAGTTCGCAACTTGCGAAACGGTGTACTTCTCTTAACCCTATATAGATTAAAAAAGGTACACCATTTCACGAAAATTCCAATTGTAAAAGTGCAATTTAGTTTAAGAAAAAGGCTTTTTCAAACCTATATCTATTATCAACTAAACAGTACATGATAGCACAAAATAGCCCTTTTGTCAATAATAAAGCGCTAATTATGGCTAAGATATGGACAAAAATGATGTATGAAGATATAATTAATACACTGTTTTAATAAATGAAATTAATTATGTCTCACATCAAGTTTTTTAAACAATTATCAAAAAATGATGTTGGAATCGCTGGTGGCAAAGGAGCTTCTCTTGGAGAAATGACTCAGGCCAAAATTCCTGTGCCTCCAGGTTTTGTGGTTTTGTCTGGTGCTTTTGATAAATTCTTGCAAGAGACTGGTTTGCATGAAGACATTATGGCTCAATTAAAAAAAGTAAATCCAAATGACACAAATTCGGTAGATAAGGCCAGTGCTGTTATTCGCGATATGATTCACGACTGTGCAATGCCAAAAGATTTGGAAAAGGAAATATTGTTAGCCTTTAAAAAATTAGACGCCAAATTTGTGGCTGTTCGCAGTAGTGCAACCGCAGAAGATTCGGCAGTAGCTAGTTGGGCAGGTGAATTGGAGACTTATTTGAATACAGAAAAGAAAAATGTTTTGGAAAGAGTAAAATTGTGTTGGTCTTCATTGTTCACTCCACGCGCAATTTTTTATCGTTATGAAAAAAATCTAATAGATCACTACGTATCCGTAGCGGTGGTAATCCAAAAAATGATTCAGAGTGAAATTTCCGGCATCGCTTTTACCGTTCATCCTGTTACTGAAGATTATGACCAGATGATCATCGAAGCGGGCTTGGGGTTGGGAGAAGCTATCGTGTCTGGACAAATCACTCCAGATAGCTATGTGATTAGCAAAAGTGAAATGAGTATAATGGAAATAAATGTAAGTGAACAAAATCGAAAATTGATTCGTAAAATTGGTAAGAAAAAAGGAATGATAGACGCGGAAAATAATTCTAATCATTGGGTGAAACTTGGTAAAGAAGGGGGTAAACAAAAAATGGTCGGAAAACAAATAATCGCCGCTGCCCAATTATTTCAAAAAATTGAAAAACATTACGGATTTCCATGTGATGTCGAGTGGGCGATGGAAAAGGGAAAACTGTATATCACACAAAGTAGACCAATCACAACTTTAAAAAAATAAATAAAATAAAAAACAACCTACAAAATAGGTTGTTTTTAGTGCTCAACATTCTTGATAAAAAATATTAAGCACTCAAGAGGGGTCGGCGAACCTTCCCCTCAAGAGCGTCTGTACTTGCGCGTGTGCTACGCGGCGATCTTGGTCTTCTCGATGCCGATCATGCGATCCTCTTTATCATAGAAGACCAAGCCGATCTCGTCGGTCTTGATGCCGCCCTTGCGGTTGGTCGCTTTGACCGTCTTCTTGCTCTTGAGGGTGGCCGCGATCAACTTGCCGTAGAGCTTGTTGACGATCTTGCCGTGGCCGTAGACCACGTTCAGCATCTTGCCGCTGTCGATCTCGTTGCGCAATTGCCGAGCCTTGGCCCGGTTCTGCACGTGGTTGGCACCGGGTTCGAGGTGTTCGGTCATCTTGACCGTGTGCGGCGCGACGATCTCGGGCAGTTGGCCAAAAGCGCTGATCACGAGGGGTGCATTGCCGAATTTGCGCAAATCGGCGATGACGCGCGTCACGTCGATCACCTGCGTGGTTTTCTGCGCCAAAGCCACACAACGCACGGCACCATTGGGAACGATAAGGTTCATGATTTCCTCTTCTTTTGCTACACAACTTCAATCCGCTTCGTCACTCACTACGTGTGAGTATGGACAAAACATCTTTAGGTTGCTAGTTGCAGACAAATTTTTATCAGCATTTAGCAACCCAAAGTGTTTTTAGCACGTTTTTATTTTAAAAGTACATTCGCTCATTATTGATTAAAATCCGACGCACTGATATAGTATGTCTGATTATTTTTCAATAACGTCGCATTATTACATATTTATCTAGATTTGTCAACCGCTTTTCTTTCTTTTTCTCACTATATGTGCAGATTATTAGCTATCGTTGGTCAAATAGACCAAAAACAATTTGTCTCAGTTTCAAATAAATTTAGAAAATTGGCTCATTCTGGTGTTGTGCCATCCAAAGAATCCCCAGGACACAAAGACGGTTGGGGGATGGCTTGGTATTTCAAAAATAAAAGTTTTCTTCAGAAGTATGCAGGAGATGCTTTTGTCGATGAACGATATTTAAAAACTCTCAAAAAGATAGAAAAACCAGACATATTGTTGGCTCATTTGCGCAAAGTTTCGGTAGGAAAAATTTCGTTAAATAATTCTCACCCGTTTCAATTTGGTAATTGGTCTTTTTGTCATAATGGTACTATTTACGAATCTGAGAAATTGAAAATTAACAAAAATTTAGCAAAAAATATTAAAGGCACCACCGATTCCGAAAGGTTTTTTTATGCCTGTTTGTCTGGAATTAATCTGGATAATTGTAAACCGAGCGAATTTAGATCTCGGTTAAAAAATGTCATTGTTCAAATTCGTAAAAATTTGGATTATTCATCTTTGTGTTCAATGTTTTCAAATGGCAAATATCTCTGGGTGTTGCGTGAATATAATCCAAAAAATGAGCGGGTCATAAAAAATCATTTGGACAAATATTTAACAATTTTTTATTCAAAGATCAATAAAGAGCAGGGGATGATAGCCTGTTCACAAAAGCTAAATCTGACTGGTACCGACTGGGTTTTGATGAAAAACCACCAACTTTTGGAATATGATTTGTCTTCGAAAAGAGTCCGTTTCTTTAATATCTAGAATGCAATAGGGCGGTTTGTTAGCCAAAAAGGGCTGTTGATTGACAATTGCTGCAAAATGTGCTATTATATCGCTAATAACTTG
>CAZXEV010000010.1:2333-19799 GCA_964639735.1 uncultured Gammaproteobacteria bacterium | reverse complement strand
TCTTTTAACGATAGTAAAGTTGACAACTCTGATTTGAACAACAAAAAATCGTACACTACTTCAAAAGCCGTAGGAGGTATAATGGATGGTTTGGAAATGGAAGCTATAAAAGTAGACGGTTTTGTTTATGAAAAGGCCAAATTTGGAGATAAATCGGATTTAACTTGGGCTCGTTCTACCAGTTCGATAGGTGATGCGTTTCAGTCTTTGATCTATAAGGATGCTTCTGATACAGAAAAAACAAATTTAATAAAATTTACAATCAAGAATTTTGCAAAAAACTTAAAAATTAAAAAGGCGGCAGACAGCGTTGTCCAAGGAAAAAAAACAGAACATTATATTATTGATTTAAATACATCTCTTTCCAGGTCAGTTTATAGATCATTTCTAAAAAAGAAAAACACAACTAAAGAATTTAATAAAATGATTGAGCCTATCATAGCGCAAATTAAAAGTATTAAATTTGATATTTGGATCGAAAGTGGTTCTGGTAAATTAGTTCAATATAATGTTTTAATGACCACTGTTATAAAGGATAAAAAATCTGTTGCAAACGTTAATGTGTTAAGTGAGATGACATATAAATCTATAAACGAACCAGTTGAAATTTTTGCGCCAAAAGATTTTGTTGATAGTACTGCAAAAACAACAACTGGTAGTGCTAAATAAAAATAATAAAATTGATTAAGTATACCAGCAATGGTATACTTTTTTATATGCAAGAATTATCTGACAAAGAATTAGTATCATTGGCTATAAAAGGGGATATGAAAGCCTTTGAACGGTTGGTTTTTCTATATGAGAAGCCGATTTTTAGGTATGTTTTACGATTTGTCAGCCACAAAGAAAATGCTGAGGATTTGGTGCAGGAAACATTTATTAAAATCTTTCGCAGTCTAAAAAGCTTTGATCCAGAATATAAATTCAAAACATGGCTTTTTACTGTGGCAACCAATACTGTCTATGATTGGCTAAGAAAAGCCAAAAATAACAAAGAACTGTTTATAATCGATGATCCAGACTCGTATTTTGAAACAATTGATGAGCGTAGTGCGTATAAAAATATAGAGGATAAAGACTTCTTTGACAATGCAATATCTGATTTAAAACCGGTTTATAAAAGCGCCATTTTATTGTTTTATCGAGATCAACTGACATACGAAGAAATAGCCGAAGTATTAAAAGTACCCATAAATACGGTAAAAACTTATATGTATCGAGCTAAAAAAGTTTTAAGTGAAAAACTAAAATAATATGTCAGAAATATCACAAAATTTACATCGCGATATTATGCGATCGGTAAAAATAGTAAAACGTCGCTATTATTTATACGGACTGCTGACTGGCTTTTTTGCTAGTTTGGTGGCGCTGTTATGGGTTGTATATACAAAGATGCTAGAGGAGGGAAGTTTTGATTTTCTTCAAATTCTAACTGACGCATTACGTATTGACGCAACTCTGGTAGTAGATTTCAAAGAAGATCTGGTGGATTTTTTGCCACTGGATCAGTTGGGTTGGGTATTGGCTTTATTGATTGTCACAAGTTTTCTGGTCGGAATAGTGTTTCGATACAGAAAAGTTTTATTCTTAAAGGTCGACAAATTCTCTAAATAAGTTTTGAACAAATATTAAATAAAATTAATTGTTATATATGAAAAAATTATTATCTTCATTGCTGGTAGCCGGTGTAATCTTGGTAGCAGCTCCTGCTTCTGCTCAGACCACTACTACAATTCCAAAAACAATAATAAAACAAGAAATAAAAAAAATAAATATTGAAACAAAAGAAAAATTAGATAAAGTAAAAGATGTTAAAAAAGAAGCTTTAGAAAAAGCTAAAATTGAAGTAAAAAATATAAAAGAAACCGCTAAAACTGAAAAGGAAAAAGTAAGAGATGAATTGAAAGCCAAAAAAGATGCCGCCAAAGTTAATGCTGCTGCAATCAGAGCTTTGGAAAAAACACGTAGAGAAGCTAAGGCTACTGCTTCAAAAGAATATTTTGCTTCTTTGAAACTATTAAATACAAATCATTTGGCTGCTTTGAAAGCTGCTGGTACAGACAAAGTTGCTAGAAAGGCTGCCAAAGATGTATATGCTGCTGGTAAGAAAGCTGCCAACGAAAAACGTTTGGCCGCTATCAAGGCTGCTGACGCTGCATTCAAAGCTGGCAAAGAAGCTTTGAAAACTGCTGTTCCTGTTGTAATAACAACTCCAGCTGTCACTCCTGCTCAGTAATTATTTATTGATAAAAAATCTTCCCTTAGTGGGGAAGATTTTTTTTATCTAAAATCTTATTTACTTCGGCGTCGGCTTCTTTATTGTTTTCTCGAAGTGTGTGTCGGTATTTTACTTTCTTGAACTCTGATGCGGCATTGTATGCCTGTACAAATAATTTTTGTAATGTAGGTTCTTTGACTTTGTACAGACCTTGCATTTGTTTGGTTACGAGTTCGCTGTCTAGCACACATTCAACTTCGGTCGCTCCTAGCTTCTTGGCTCGTTTAAGTGCAGAAATAAGAGCGGAATATTCAGCAAAGTTATTTGTTTGTTCACCAAGATATTCACCGTAGGCGTCTATAGTGTGATTATTTTCATCTTTTATTATCACCCCAAGTGCTGCTGGACCTGGGTTGCCGCGAGCCCCACCATCTGTAAAAGTTGTCAAAAACATATTTTTGTTAAAATAATTTAGTATTGTATTTTCCACAATCCGTCCTGATTGTTTAAATTTGCAGAAAAATATAGTTCTCTTCTTTGAGTGTCAGCCTCTGCATCATTGATTTTTGTATTTAGTAAATTGTGGCTTACAAAATAATATGGAAACAAGGCGGTCATTTTGTCGGCCCAAATTAGTCCTAGCGTATTGTATTCATCCATTACAATTATTTTTTGTAATTGTTCGCCAGAACGGTTTAACAAAAATGGATCTTCATCTTGGCTGTAAGTTGTGATTTCCCATGGTGTCCAAGCTATCCACCAATTATTGAAATCAGAAACTAACATTTTGTCGCCAAAAAAAGTGAATTGCTTGTTTTGATCAAGTAATAACATGTCAGATATACCATTTTTTTTCAGCAAAATTTGATTATTTTGAGCATGTGCAAATTTCCAATCAGAAGTGTTGTTATTTACTAAATTGCCAGATTGTGAGATTTCTTTAGAGAATCCAAAAGTATCTTTGATGATAATTAATTGGTCGGTTGTTGATGAATTTTGAAGTGACCAGACCTGACCGTTTTCAACATACCAATCATTAAAAGTATTTTTTCCTACCAATAATTTTTGTTGCGTGTCCACATTCATTAACATGATCTGATTTTTTGTCGAATAAAAAAACTCTGATTGCGAAGATTCGTTCCACTGTACTCTCGTAATTTTGTTTTTTTCTGTCTTGGTAACATTCAAAATCTTGTCGATATTATTTGCATTAAAAATATAAACATCAGACAGATCGTCTGAGGTGATCATGACCAAGTTATTTTTTGATTTTGACCACTTTACCTCATAATTCTTTTCAGCCACGCCCTTTAAAATCTGTCTTTCTTCATCGTTCTTCAAATTTTTTAACCAAAAAGCAGTCGGTGTCTCGTTGGTTTGATAAACGATAAAATCGTGATCAGTTGAAAGGTATAATTTATTTACTTTATTACTAGATATTTTTTGTGGTTCAGATTTTTTAATTAGTTTTATTTCTTTAATGTAAACAGTCTGTTTGTTTTCAACAACAACTTCTTTTTCCCAATCATAATATCCATCTGCTGTTAACCTTACCTTATATTTGCCTTGTGCCAAATTTTTTAAACGTATTGGTATTTTGGCGTTTAATTTTGAATCATTAAGATAGGTAATGGCGTTTTTTGGTAGTATGTCTATGCTGATTGCTCCAGTTTCTTGAATTATTCCGTTTTTAAAATCATAACGATAACCAGAGGTGTACAAGATCAATATCGGAGAGATAATTAGAAAAGCTACAATAAAAAAGCCTAAAAAAGCAATTCGCCAAGGACGAGTGAAATGGGTGCCAGGATATTCCATATTAGTCGTTATTTAAGCCACAAATAAGCATAACTGTGGTTTGCAAAAAATTATAGTTTGTAGTATAGTATAGATTAATAAAAAAATAAAGACATTACTATGTCATATCTCATCATAAACGGTGGTAAAAAATTAAGTGGCTCAATCGAAAATCAATCTGCCAAAAATTCTGCGGTGGCGATTTTGTGTGCCTGTGCGGCCATAAAAGGTAAAACCGTCTTGGTGGATATGCCTGAAATTGAAGAAGTAAAAAGAATAATTGAATTATTGCAAAGTATTGGCATCAAAATTCAGTGGTTAGGAAAAGGTAAGCTCGAGGTAGACGCTTCGCATGAACTCAGTATGGACAAGATCGATCCAAATGCTTCTGCCAAAACCAGATCATCTATTTTTTTGTGGGGTGCTCTGTCAGCTAGAGTAAAATCCTACAAGATTCCAAAATCTGGCGGGTGTCATCTTGGAGAAAGAACTGTGCGTCCACATTGGTATGCTTTGGAAAAATTGGGTGTTCAAGTTGAATCCAAAGATTGTTTTTATCAAGTAAAAAATTCCACACTAAAAGGTGCAAAAATTGTCATGTATGAATCAGGTGACACTACTACCGAAAACACGGTAATGGCGGCAGTTTTAGCTCAAGGAAAGACTGTTATAAAAATGGCTTCTGCCAACTACATGGTTCAAGATTTGTGTTATTTTTTAAATAAAGCTGGTGCCAAAATTAAAGGCATTGGAACAACTACTCTGGAAATTACTGGCGTTAGTAAATTAAAAGCGGTACAAAATTATTCCATCATGCCAGACCCAATAGTTGCTATGACCTATATTTCGATCGGCATCACTACTGGTTCGAATATTACCGTCAAGAGTTGTCCGTTAGAATTTTTAGAATTAGAGCTTTGTAAGCTTGAAGTGATGGGACAAAAATATAAAATCAAAAATGAAAGAAAGTCAAAAAATGGCAAATTTGATTTGGTAGATATAGAAATTTTACCAAGTAAATTATCGGCCTTGTCTGACAAGATTTACGGACGACCATTTCCAGGTTTAAATATCGACAATCTCCCTTTGTTTATTCCTATACTCAGTCAAGCAGAAGGCCGCACACTAGTACATGATTGGGCATATGAAAATAGAGCAGTGTATGCACTTGAGTTACAGAAGTTGGGCGCCTCAGTAACTTTGCTTGATTCGCACCGTTTGTGGGTGGAGGGTCCGACCAAATTTATTGCTAACGAAGTTATTTGTCCTCCGGCATTACGCCCTGCGGTCAATATATTGATTTGTATGTTGGTAGCAAATGGTAAATCGGTATTGCGTAACACTTATGCAATTGATCGTGGTTATGAAAATTTATATCAAACACTAAATTCCATTGGAGCAGACATTAAAATTATCAATGAATAAAAATATGCAAGAAGAAAACATCAATCCTATCAAAGTACGTGCTAGAAAATATGCCGGAATTTATTTCACTGTAATTATGGCTGTTGTTTTGTTTGGTTTTGGAATTTTGACTGGTAATTTTTTGGCTTTGAAAAAAAGTATTACTAATGCTGCAGAAAATGCTGATTGGAGTACAAACGTATTAAATTTTACAACAGATAAAAATTTAACCAAAGATGTTCAGTTCAATCAATTTTGGGAGGTGTGGCAAAAAGTAAAAACAAAGTACGCTAAACAACCAGTAAATGATTCTGATCTATTTTACGGTGCGATGCAAGGGTTGGCGGCAGGAGTTGGTGATCCGTACACAGTTTATTTTCCACCAAAAGCCGCAGAGGAATTTAATAAAAGCTTAGACGGTGAATTTAGTGGAATTGGTGCTGAAATTGGTATTAAAAATAACGAACTAGTAGTTATCGCTCCATTGCCTGGCACACCAGCTGACAAAGCCGGCCTATTAGCTGGTGATAAAATTTACGCAATCGATAAAACTATCACAGTTAACATGGATACAGGAGTGGCTGTTCAAAAAATTCGTGGCCAAGCGGGTACGCCGGTTGTCTTGACTATTATGAGAAGCGGTTTTTCAAAATCAAAAGAAATCACAATTATTCGTGAGAAAATTAATATTCCATCAGTTACATATTCGATAAAAAATAAAAACATTGCATATCTACGCATTATGCAATTTAATCAAAATACTTTGCCGCAATTCAATAAATACGTTAAACAACTTCAAGATAAAAAAATAAATAAATTGATAGTTGATTTAAGAAATAATCCAGGTGGGTATTTAGAATCCGCTGTTGATTTGGCAAGTAAATGGATTCCTGAGGGAAAAATTGTCAGTGAAAAATATAGCAACGGTGATATAAATGACCACTTTACTGCTGGTGATCATCCTTTACAAGATATCAAAACAGTTGTCTTGGTAAATGGTGGTTCTGCTTCGGCTTCAGAGATTTTGGCTGGCGCATTACAAGATCATAAAAAAGCAACGATAGTAGGTGAGACTACTTTTGGTAAAGGCTCAGTACAAGAATACGAAAGTTTGTCAGATGGTTCATCTTTGAAAATTACGGTCGCACTTTGGTATACTCCAAATGATAAAAATATTAATGAACAGGGTATTAAACCTGATGTGGTAGTAAAAGAAGATTGGACTAAAGAAAAAATCGGTGAAGATATAATGATTAAAAAAGCAATGGATATCTTCTTTCCAAAACCAACAACAACAAAACCGGTAGCAGCAGTAAAAAAATAATTATATTAAAATAAAAAATCCTCCAAGTTAAATGGAGGATTTTTTATTTTATTATCTTAGGCTCGGTCTTCCCAGTGACGATCTGTCTCTACTTCCAATTCTAAAAATATTTTTTTATTTAATGCGGTTGTCAGCTCTTTGCGAGATGCAATGCCAATTTCTTTGATTGCTCTTCCGCCAGCACCGATAATCATTTTTTTGTAACGTGGATCAGATGTCAAAATAACAGCTTGAATCACGATGATATCTGGTTTTTCTTCAATATTTCTCACCTCAACATTTACTGCATAAGGTACTTCTTTTCTCAAAGCTAATAATATTTTTTCACGAATTACTTCAGCGATCCATTTGCCTTTACCAATATTGGTAATTTGGTCACCTTCGTACATGGCCATTCCTTCTGGCAACAATTCAAACACTTTGTCTCTAAGTGGTTGTACATGACGGTCTAACAATGCCGAAAGTTCAAAAGTTGCATCGAATTCTTCAGAGAGTTGTTTATAATCTTCCAAATATTGTTTTTCTTTTTCAGGTAAGTCTGATTTGTTGAGTACTAATATTTTTGGTACATCAGATTTACGCAATATTGATAAAATAAACCGTTCTTCAGCGCCAATAGCTTTGGTAGGATCAACTACATAAAGAATCTCATCAATATCTTTGAGGGCTTCTTGAGCACGCTCGGTGAGTTTACCGGCTAATGGGTTGTGTCTTTCTTTCAAGATACCAGGAGTGTCTACAAAAACAGCTTGCCCTTGCACAGTATTTAATACCCCGTGTATAATGTCTCTAGTAGTCTGTGGTTTGTGAGTAACGGCAGCGATCTTGGTACCAATCAAGGTATTAAGAAGAGTAGACTTACCACTGTTTGAGCGGCCAACCATAGTAATAAAGCCGGATTTGATGGTTGGTTCCTCCTCAATATGTTTCACTTTGGTCATAATTGCATTATAAATTCATTAGTGTTATAATACTAGCGTAAATTAGAGGAAAAAGCAAGCTGTTTATGAAGGTAGTCTTATTACAGGATGTAAAAGGAGTGGGAAAAGCAGATGAAATCAAAGAGGTGAGCGAAGGGTATGCACGCAATTTTTTGTTCCCTAAACATTTGGCGGTGCAGGCTTTGGACAAAAATATCAAAGAATTAAGCGAACGCAAGCGAAAAGAGTCCAAAGAATCCGAGCGCGAACTACAAGAATTGCAGGGCATGGCTAGTCGATTGGATGAGCTTGAAATTTTGATCAAAGAAAAGGCGAGTGAAACTGGTATTTTATATGCCGGTGTGGCTCCGCAGAGATTAGCGCAGGAGCTTCATAAGCGAGGTTTTAAAATCGAAAAAAGTCAGATTCAAAATCTGAATATCAAAAAAGCGGGAGAATACACGGTAAAAGTAAAATTAAATCATGGACTTGAGTCTCAAATCTCGGTCCGGGTTGAAACCCTCTAAAAACGGACGCATCACTGTCCGTTTTTGATTTGTTTGTATTTAAAATATTCTATAAATAATTAATATATTATGCAGAAAACAAAGTTTATTTTTGTTGTCGGGGGTGTTTTGAGTGGAGTTGGTAAAGGAGTGACCGCCGCTTCGATTGGTCGTATTTTTAAAAACTATGGATTTAATGCTTCGGCTATTAAAATTGACCCATACATCAACGTTGACGCTGGAACAATGAATCCAGTAGAGCATGGTGAAGTGTTTGTGACTGAAGATGGTGATGAGACGGATCAGGATTTGGGAAACTATGAAAGATTTTTGGATACCAATCTATATTCAACCAATTACATGACCACTGGTCGTGTCTATTTGAGTGTGATTGAAAAAGAACGCAACATGGGTTTTAAAGGACATTGTGTTCAGGTAGTACCTCATATTCCAATGGAGATTATTGCTCGTATCAAAGCAGCAGCTGTAAAAACCAAAGCTGATGTGATGGTGGTAGAAATTGGTGGAACAGTAGGTGAGTATGAGAATATTTTGTTTTTGGATGCAGCTCGCATGATGAAGCTTGATAATCCAGATGATGTTGCTTTTGTTTTGGTTAGTTACTTGCCAATACCATCACATCTAGGTGAAATGAAAACTAAACCAACTCAACACGCCGCTCGCACTTTAAATAACTGTGGTATCCAACCAGATTTTATCGTGGCTCGTGGGCAGTTTGAACTTGATCAGCCACGTCGTGAAAAATTGGCTTTCTTTTGCTGGATGCAATCCAAAGAAGATGTGATTTCAGCTCCAGACGTAGAAAGTATTTATGATATTCCAGCATTTTTAGAAAAACAGAAATTTGGACATTTGCTTGCCAAGAGATTAAAAATGAAATTAAACAAAAGAAACAACAGTGCAGAATGGGATAAATTTATTACAAAAATGAAATCCGCTAAAAAGAAAGTAAAAATTGCGGTGGCAGGCAAATATTTTGCTACTGGAAATTACACTTTGGCCGATTCCTATATATCAGTTATTCAAGCAGTAAAACATGCGGCTTGGAGTTTGGGGGCGGAAGCGGAAATGACCTGGATTGATAGTGAAGATTTTGAAAAAACCCCAAAAAAATTACAAGAATTATCCAATTTTGATGCTTTAATTGTGCCTGGCGGCTTTGGAACTCGCGGTATTGAAGGTATCATTTCCGCAATTAAATTTGCGCGTGAAAATAATTTGCCTTATCTCGGCTTGTGCTATGGTATGCAGCTTGCCACAGTTGAATTTGCTCGTAATGTCTTGGGGCTAAATGATGCTCATACAGTGGAGGTAAACGCAAAAACTAAAAATCCTATTATTCACATCAACCCTCAACAAGCACAAAATGTTAGTCATAATCGTTATGGTGGTACGATGCGTCTAGGGGCTTATGATTGTGATTTGGAAACTTCGAGTAAGACAGCCAAACTGTACGAAGCTAAAAAAATTAGTGAACGCCATCGTCATCGTTATGAATTTAACAATTTATATCGTGAAGCTATGGAAAAAGGAGGGCTTAAAGTCGTCGGTGTAAACAAAGATAAAGATTTGGTGGAAATTGTTGAGCTAAAGGATCATAAATTTTTTATTGGAACCCAATTTCATCCAGAACTAAAATCACGCCCTACAAACGCACACCCATTATTTGTCGGTCTTATTAAAGCCGCAATCAAATAACTTGAGTTATCCACTTTTGTGATTCATATATTTTGCAAAAAGTGTTATACTAACCACAATATAATAAATGCGTTATTAATAGTCGTATGGATAAAAAAATTATTTCGTTTACCACCGCCTTGTTTTTGTTCTCCGTAATATTTTTTTCTTTCGAAGGTGCGTTAGTTAGTGCTGATCAAACCGTTTCGACAACTCCAACATCTACGTTGAGTTTTGATGTGACTGTAGCAGTCACTAGTGAATTGTCTTTGACATGTCCGAGTTCTGTTTCTATGAGCTCTATCTCTGGTTTGACTGGTGGGTCTTCTATTAGTGCTGCCGACTGCAATGTTAAAAGTAACAATGTCGGTGGTTATTTATTGTACATAAGGGCTTCTTCTACGCCGGCTTTAGTAAATGTAGCAAGCTCAACTGTGTATTTTGATGATTACAGAACCGCTACACCGGAATATACTTGGACTAACGCGTCTGCTTCGTCTTCTTTTGGTATTTCTGTTTCTTCTACTAATGCTGTATCGGCGTTTAGAAGTAATACTGGTGTCTGTGGTGGCGGTCCTACAGCCGCTACATATACCGCTTGTTTTAGATCTCTATCTACTAGTAATATTACTTTATCTTCAGCTTCTTCAGCCACTGTTTCTGAAGGTGTTTCTACAACCATTGGTTTCAAAGCTGAAGTTGGTTCGACTCGCAACCAACCAACTGGAACTTATACTGCTGGAATAACAGTTACCGCTGTTAATCAATAATGAATTTTATTGATTAATTTGTTCTAAAGTGTTAAACTACTCACATATTAAGTGAGTAGTTTTAGTTTAATAAATATGATTAAAAATAAATTAATTTTATTTGTACTCGGATTGTTGGTTTTTTTGCCAAACAATAGAGTTTTTGCTGCCAATATTGAACAATTAGACAAAACACCAATTGCTGGTGATTACGTTATTGGTCCTGGAAAAAATGAAATTTCTTTGAATCCTGGTGAAAATGTTATAAAATTTTTAACGGTTACCAACCGTTATGGTAAAGAAATGGAATTCAAAATTGAGATCGAAGATTTTTCGGCTTCAAATAATGCACAAGAACCACTAGTTTTATTGGGGCAAGAAAAAGGACCTTATTCACTTAAAGATTTTTTGCATCCTGAAGTTTCTGTTTTTAAATTACAACATGGAGATAGGATTTCAATTCCAATTACAATAAACATACCACAAGATTCTCAACCAGGTGGTTTGTATGGATCTATTATTGTTTCTGCAAAACCGGTGATAAAAACAGATTTTTTAAACAATTCTTCTTCTAATGGTAATGTTACTATTGTTTCGCGCTTGGCCTCGCTATATTTTGTTAGAGTAAATGGTCCTGTAAAAGAAGAGGGGAATTTATCAGGTTTTTCAACTGATAAAAGTTATTATTCTCAGCCAGAGATTGTTTACAAAACACTTTATCTTAATACCGGTAACATCTATTTGAACCCATACGGTCTACTAAAAATTAAAAATATAATCGGAACAACTGTAGATGAAATCAAAATTGATCCATACTTTGTTATGCCTGGATCGGTGCGCCAAAAAGAATTTTTTACCAAACGACCAGTAATGTTTGGGCGCTATAAAGCAACATTACAACTAAACCGTGGCTATGAAAATATTGTAGACGAACGATCTGTATATTTTTGGGTGTTGCCATGGAAATTAATTTCATTAGTCGTTATTGTTACATTTTTGATTGTATTTTTCTCTAAGTCAGTAATTGACTGGTTTAAAAATAATTTTGAAATAAAAAGAAAGGTCTAAAATTGTTTTTTATGTCTATCTTCAGGAAATATTTTTTATATCTGTCGATGGCTGTGTTTTTAATTTCAATTTTTACCTATTCTCCCGTTTTTGCGTTTGTAATGTCTAGTACTAATTATCGTGTTGAATTTGATTCGATCAATACTGGTGGATCGCTTGGAACATCTACAAATTACAGAATTGAGGATACAGTTGGTGAAATTGCCTCAGGATCTGGAACAAGTACATCATATAATATATATAGTGGATACCAGCAGATGGACCAAAATACCGTTTTGTCTATGACTGTTCCAAGTTCTGTCACGTTATCTCCTAATATAGGTGGTTTGACTGGAGGTACAGCCGATGGACAAGCAACTATATTAGTTTCGACAAATGGTAGCTCAGGTTATTCTCTATATCTAAACTCAAATACAAACCCGGCATTAAAATCTCCATCAAGCTCTTTTGTAAATTTAATAACTAGTGGAGATATACCAAATTTTATATGGGAAATACCAGTCACATCTAGTGCATTTGGGTTTACGCCTGAAGGAACGGATATAATTTCAAAATATAAAGACAACGGTTCGAGTTGTAATCAGATCGCTGGAACTGATACCTCTGATCGCTGCTGGGATTATTTTTCCACAGTATTCACACAAATAAGTCAATCTGATATTGCAAATTATCCAGTCTATAATACTACAACTATAAATATTCGCGCCGAGTCTGGTGTTCAAAATGTGCAATCGTCTGGTAATTACACGGCAAATATTGTTTTTACTGCCCATGTTAACTGATTATTTGCAGATGAAAAGTTATCTTTTATTTTTAATAATGATTCTTTTTCCAATAAGCGCTTTGGCTGTTTCAGGTACTTCAACTTTTTCAGTGGATGTTGAAATAAATAATTGCAATAATAATAATGTTTGTGAGAATTTAATTGACGAAAGTTTTTTAACTTGTGAAAATGATTGTCCCGCAGTATGTGTTGTAAATGGTGTTTGTGAGGCGGCAATCGGTGAAACAACTGTAAATTGCTCTCAGGACTGTGTAGTGACTCCTACAACCACTACCTCGACCATTCCGGTGGTTAACGTGACAAGTGGAGGTGGCGGAGGTGGTGTCTTGCCACAAAATACAGTTTTAAATGTGATAAATTTATTGGCTAAATCTGGTGATTCAAATGTATTGTTGTCATGGGAGATCTTGGACAATGTGAATTATGGAGGTGTTTTAATAAAGCGATCAGATGATTTTTCTGTCAGTACTATTAGTGGTGGCGGAGTATTGTATAAAGGAAAAGGCGATTTTGTTAAAGATAGTCAATATTCCCTAAGTGATATTAATCTAATAAATGGACATTGGTATTTTTACACGGTTTATTTATTTGATAATAATGGTAATTTTGCCTCAGGTGCTTCGGTTTATGCTTTACCGCAAAGTGATGAAATGAAAGATGATTTGCTCGACTTGATCATACCTCCAAAGAAGTTGCCTCCCGAGCTTAGTTTACCAAAAACCACTTTCACAACCACAAGTAAAGCTACTAAAATACAAATTATTCAAAAAGAATCAATTATAAAATTTGAAAAAAATAGTACTACATCTTTTGTTTTGGAACCAAATGTTACGACTACAATTTTTATCAGAAAACAGGATCTTCCAGAAGGAACTAGGGCGATAACCGCAACGATAGAGAGCGCCGAAGGTTTTCAAACCTTATTATTAAAAAGAGAAATTTCGGGTGATTATCAGTTGGTTATTCCAGCTGTTAGTCTGTCTAATGGTGGTATGGTCTTTACATTTTTAGGAGAAAAAAATCTTGTTCTAGATAGGGTGAGTGGCACAATTGAAGTCACAAAACACAAAGTACCTGAATCGGAAGAAAAATCAGTTATTATGTCAAAAATTACGCAGAGTAAATCTATAGTTTCAATTTTTTTCAAACCAATCTGCAGGTTTATTGTTGATCTAAACATTCTGATCTTTGATATCGTGGTGAGAATTCTTAAACTGCTAAAGTACTGGATAAATATTTTAGGAGTGCTAGTTATCCACAAATAATTATTGCTATAACAAAAAACGTTCTAAAAGAACGTTTTTTGTGTTATAATAGATGTGTTTTAAAAATCGGACTAACGATATATCAATCTCGGCTATCCGATATTCATAAATTTTGGCTCTATGAGCGGCTTAATTTCACTTCGTGAAGCTGCTACTATTTCTGGTTACCACCAGGATTATTTGAGTTTTTTGATTAGAAAAAACAAGCTTCATGGTGAAAAGATTGGCAGAGTGTGGTGTGTTAAAGAAGGAGATCTCCAAAAATTCCTTTTAGAAAAAAATAATACTGACGACAAAAATTTAGAAAAACAGAGAACAAATAAACATTTTACGCCTAGAGTTAGCGTTATGATTTTTGCATTGGTAGCGATAATTTTGTTGTTTGTAGTTATGATTCAATCAAATAGTAGTCAGCAAAACATGAATTTATCCAAAAAAGGAACTGGCTTTGTTGTTAACACTGTTTATTCCGAGACAAGTAGTGAGGTTTCTTCTCAAACAACCACTAAAAATTAGACTATGTTTTTTGGGAAATTAAAACTTATTCTGATATTTGCGACAGTTTTTGTCTGTCTCTTAAGTTTTGATTTTGCTGAAGCAGTATTTAATCCGATGATTAATTATCAAGGTAAGCTGACCAATAGTAGTGATGCTGCGGTGACAGATGGAACATATAATATCAGGGTTAAATTGTGTGCTGACAGCTCTTGTAGTAGTGTTTTGTGGACAGAAACTAGAACTGACGCTAATAAAGTTCAGGTCACAAATGGTTTGTTTAGTATTTTGTTAGGAGAGGTTTCTACCTCAAGTCTTGCGTCTATTGATTTTAACCAAGATATTTATTTGCAGTTGGAAGTAGGTGGTACGGGTATTCCAGCTTTTGAGACACTGTTGCCACGCAAACGATTTGCGTCTGTACCCGCCGCTTTTGAGGCTGGAAGATTGGGTGGTTTAGCATCTTCTTCGTATGCTAAAATTGCGACTAACGAAACTATTTCTGGGGCTTGGAGATTTGATAATATTTTATCGATCAGATCCAATTCAGCTTCACCCGCTTTAAATATTTTGCAATCTGGTGCCGGTACTGGGGTTAGTATTGGAAATGGTGTGGCCACTACAACAATTTATGGTAGTGCAACTTCTACATTCCCTTATGGAGCTACTTTTGCGACTACTGGCGGTAATGTTGGAATTGGAACTTCAAATCCAACTGCAAAATTGGATGTCTCTGGAACATTGACAACGTCAGGGAAAATCACCACTCCATTACTTGAGACATTTCTTGTTTCAATTGGTTGGACAGGAACATTTGATTCTAATTTAAAGACTCCTACTAATTACTTTAATTTTGGGGCGGATTGGCATGGTTCGGCGGTTCTTTCTTCTAATGTTTATCTTTCGAATGATCTTCTTAAAGTTGCTAATTCTCACCCTACGATTTCAGGATCCGTGCTGAAAATTCCGGGTAATGGTAAAGCAAATCAAGGCAGTTTTGTATTTTATACAGCTTCACCTAACAGTGTTACTGCTGATGCCGCTTACGGTGGGTCTGTTAGAATGGAAATTGGTGCAGATGGCACTATTGGTATTGGTACAACTGGCGCAGGGAAAGCGCTTGAAATAAATTCAGCCACTGGTGCTAATTTACGTTTAACATATAACGACTCTGATGGTTCGGCAGCAAATTATACTGATTTTTCTGTTGGTTCAGATGGTGCTTTGTTGATAGGGACATCCAATTCAGCCACAACCACTATTACAAATGGTTTGGTAGTGAATTCAAATAGTTTGGTTGTAAGCAAATCAACTGGTTATGTTGGTATTGGAACTATTTCACCTGCGTATATGTTGTCTGTTTCAGGTGATATTAATACAACTGGTACAGTCCGCATAAACGGTACAGATTACGGTCAGTATTTTATAGATTCTAGCGGAACGGCTGGTTCTCTTTGGCAATCATCTGGAACCGGGGTTGGTCATTGGGTTACCACTTCATCGCTTGGAATTAGTGGAGGATCGATGCCGTCAGGCTCTCTGGGACAAACTTTGGCATATGGAGGTTCTGGATGGGAGGCGACGAGTACTTTGTATGTAAGTGGTACAAGCTTGTTCAATTCTACTTCGACTTTTAGTGGAAATATAATCAATTCACATGGTATTTTTATATCTGGTGTTTCAGGTGGTGTGTCTGGTTCAACTGAATTGCTTTCTAATACTGGTTTTGAAAGTTCGGTTTCTTCAATTGCTCCATGGACTGACGTTGCATCAGCTGGAAGTGCTTCGTACGTTGTTGGAACATCTTCACCAACCCCAGTGAGTGGAAGCAATTGGTTGCAACTTTATTCTGGAGCTATGAGTGATTATGTAGCAGTTCAACAGTCTGGACTTAGTAATCCAGGTTCAACCGCTATGACAATGAGTTTTTATGGGTTAGGTCAGTTGGCTGGTGAAAAGTTTAGAGTTTCTTTTTTTGGAGACAGCTGTGGTATTGCTAGTGAAAAGTGGACTTATAATTTCACCATGTTCTCATGGGACTGTGTGAATTATACTGGTTCATCATATTCATTTTATGCAAAAGATTTTACTTTGTCTGCTATCTATACGCAATATAGTGTTTCGTTTACTTCGCTTCCTGCCGCTTCGTCTACAGCAGGTTTATCATTGATGTTTATGGTTGGAAGTTCAGATCCTGGTACTTATCATGGACAAAGTATGGTGATTGACGATTTTTCTCTAGGATACGATGCTTCAACACAAAATACCGCCTTTACTCTTAATGCGCAAAATTTTTCCGCAACAAACACAACTGACAATTTAATATCTATTCGTTCAAATAATACTGAAAAATTAGGTTTAACATCTGGTGGAAATTTATCTGTCACAGGAAATATGGATGTGGGTGGAACTTACAAATTAAGCGGAATTGATATTGGACAATTTTTCATTAATACTACCGGTATCTCAGGGCAAATATGGCAATCTGATGGTAATGCTGCTGGGGCTTGGGTAAACACATCTTCGCTTGGAATATTGCCATCTGGTACTTCAGGGCAGATTATGACTTATTTTGGTAGTAATTGGGTGGCGTCAAGTTCTGCCCAACTTACCTCACTATCTGTCAATAATACTTTGGGAGTTGGTACAAATGCTCCGTCCGCAATTCAATTTGAAGTGATGAGTAGTGCTCTTAGCCAATTAAAATTGAGTTACAATTCTTCAAATTTTGCAATTTTTGGAGTTGATTCAAGTGGAAATCTCAGCATTACTCCATCTTCAACCGGCTCAACATTCACTGAAGGATTTAACGGTTCTTGGCCACCAAACGGCTGGTCAAGTGGTGGCGATCTTATGTGGCAGCAAAATCTTGTAACCACTTACGAAGGCGCAGGCGCAGCCCAAAGTGGTTCAATTACACATGGTCAGTCAACTTGGTTTGATATAGATATGCAAACAGTTGCGGGAAATATTACTTTTTGGTGGAAGGTAAGTTCCGAATCAAATTGGGACAAATTAGCATTTTGTTATGATATGGATGGTAGTTGTACTAAAGATGTCGCTTCTATTAGTAGTATTAGTGGTGAAGTTGGTTGGGTTCAAGTATCTTATCCAATTTCAGCAGGTACACATAGCTTTAGGTGGCTATATGGGAAAGACAGTTCAGCAAGTAGTGGGGCGGATGCTGGTTACGTTGATAATATAAGTATTCCGACACCTGCTGGACAAGTTATGTTAG
>CAZXEV010000010.1:0-2323 GCA_964639735.1 uncultured Gammaproteobacteria bacterium | reverse complement strand
AAACGCTGCTTTTAGTGGTGGACTTTTGGTTGGTACTACTACACCGTTTGCTAGTAGTAGTAATTACAAATTACAAGTTGATAGTGGAAGTGTAGATGGTGATGGAATTGCGGTAAATGGCCATATTATTGCCTCTAGTTATATCACAGGAACAACTACGGTCGACTTGGCTGAAAGCTATCCTGTTTTGACTAACTGTAAGTATGACAATAGTTGTCCAGAACCTGGGGACGTAGTTTGTTCAGTCAACGTTTCTTCATCATATTATATTGAAAAATGTACTGAAAAAAATAGCAAGAAAACTCTTGGAGTGATTACCACCAACCCAGGTTTTGTTTTGGGTGGTAAGTCAGATAATATATTAAATGATTCACAAGAATTAATTTTGAGCGCCGTAGCTTTGGCCGGTCGTGTGCCGGTAAAAATTGTTGTAAATACTGGAACGATTCAAATCGGCGACGAAATTGCCGCATCTGATGTTCCTGGTTTTGCTTTTAAATCTATTAATCCTGGTAGAGTTATTGGTACTGCCTTAACTTCGTTTGACCCGTTAATTTCTGGTCCAACTGGCACTCTAGAAATTTTTGTTAACCCACACTGGTCAATCGGAAACATAGAGGAAAAAGATATACCAAACGATTTACCAGATTTTGCATCTTCTACGTTAAATATTTTAGATCAATTCACATTAACCATTGAAAATTCAATGCAAAAATTGGGATTAGTTTTGAAAAATGGAGTTGCCAAATTAAAAGAGATTTTTGTGGATAAAATTTTTGTAAAACAACTTTGTATTGGAGAAACCTGTATTGGTGAACAACAATTAAAAGAACTTTTGGAAAAAAACTTAGTTCCACAACTTCAAACAAATGCATCTAATGATGCAATTTCAAGTGGAAGTGTTTTGTCGTCGACAAATGTGGTCCTGAGTGAATCCACATCAACATTTTCTAATTTTTCTTCATCGACAGATGTGATTAATAGTTATACGAATACATTGAGTTCTGAAAATATTTTGCCTTCCATCTCGACAGTGGTTGAGCCAGTAGTTGTAGTAGAAGATTTTTCAAATATAGTTGTGCCTACTCAAGAACCTGTGATTCCGGCACCAGAAACTACTATTTCTGAACAGGAGGTAACTGTTCAGCAATAAATTAATTAAATTTATGGTTTTAAAAAATCAACTTATTGTCCTAAAAATAAACCGTAAAAAATTATATATATTGATGGTTTTAGTTGTGTTTTTGTCGGTTTTTACCGGGATTTTGTATCTTGTTAATAGACAAAGAAATTTACAAAAATTAATTATGACGCAAAGACAGTTAGAACAATCCAAAAAAAATGATGTCTATTGGAGAAAATTAGGTGATGAGATATTAATTAAACTTAAAAAAAGTGTTTCCGCAAACAAAGAGCTATCGGGTGAAGAAGGTAAGTTATTTCAAAATAGTATTGGCGAGGCACTTGGATATTATAAAAAAGCAAAAGAATTAAATACTTCTAGTTATGATAACTGGTTAGCATTGGCCAGGTTTTATGATTTTTTAATTCCATATGTTGCTGGTTCTGAAAATGATGCAGCGGAAAGCTATTTATATCTTATTAAAAATTTTCCAGTTAATTTTGATGTGATGCGTCATGCAGTACGAGTCTTGATAATAAATTCAGATAAATCATTGTCGATTGGTAAAAATTCAATATCAAATAATTCTTTAAATATTGCATCGGAAATATCCAAAAATTTAAGCTTAAACGATCCTGTAAATTTGTATGGTAAATATTATAGTGCCTTGATAGCACGCCGACAGAAAGATTTTAATTTTGCAACCAGTACTTTAGAACAAATTAAACCATTTTTAAACAAAGAGCCAGATTTGTTTTTTGAACTTGGAAAAGCATATTTTGAAACTAACCAGTTTGAAAAAGCAAAAATTAATTTTGAGTTGGCTGCAAAAATGTCTGAAATATATAAAAAAAATAGTGAGTCATATTTAAGATTAATAGAAGAAAAGTTAAAACTAAAACCTGTTACCAAAAGAAGGGGGTGATTCTTTTCAACCTTAGTCTTTAGTGTTATAATCAAATTGTAATTTAGACTAATTTAGTTGTTATTTTGCGTTTATATGAACATCAAAGAGTTTTTTAAGGAAGCTATAAAGGCTGATGCCTCTGATTTGCACTTAGTTGGTAACGAATTACCTCTAGTTCGAATAGAGGGAGAATTAAAAGAATTGGACAAAAAACCCCTTAATGCCAAGGATTTGGAGTCGGCAATTTACGAGGAGTTGATTAGCAAAGATCAGAAAGTGCGCTTTGAAGGTGA
>CAZXEV010000009.1:0-21024 GCA_964639735.1 uncultured Gammaproteobacteria bacterium | reverse complement strand
CCTACGGCACGCCCACTCCTTGGTTGGTTCTCAACCGCTAAGTTCCATTCTGGTGGGCGAGAGAGGACTCGAACCTCCACAGGATTGCTCCTACAGGCTTCTGAGACCTGTGCGTCTACCAATTCCGCCACTCGCCCGAGGCTTATTTGATCTGTCTTTTGGTTTTGACGTACCAATCGTTAAGTGTACTGAAACGATCAGCAGGACTTACTATGTTGGCAATGTTAATGCCGTGAATGTCTTTGCTAACTGCCATGATATAGGTCGGAGAATACAAGAATACCGCTGGCAAATCTTTGGCTAAAATATCTTGGAATTTTTGATAAAGCTTTGCGCGCATATCAGTGTCGAGTGTGGTGCGAGCATCTTCGAGTAATTTGTCAGCGTCACGATCGGAAAATTTAGCTAAATTCAAACCAGGATATTCGCTTTGAGATGAATGCCAGAAAGAATATAAATCTGGGTCAGCACCAATCATTTCTCCATAAATTAACACTTGATAATTTCTGTCTTTCAAAGCATCACGCACAATTTGACGGCTACCAACGGTCACAACATTTGTTTGTATACCAATGGATTGCCACATTTTGGCAATTTGCTGTGCAGTTTTTGTATATTCTGGAGTATCAGCAGTTGTAATAGATAGTCTCAAAATATCATTTTTTCCAAGTTTGCGATAAAAACTCTGCCCCGAAGTCATTTCTGATCTTATTAATTCGTTAATTTTTGTTTCGTCTTCGGTAGAAATATTAATTTTCTCATCCTTGGAATTTTTCTTTCCGGTGGATGTGTTTGTAGTAGGTTCTTTTTCCGCCATTAAATTTTTCAAGATTTGATCATGTCGAATTTTGAAATATTCTTCAGGTTGTAATCGTGGCCAATCTTTGTCGAGTAGTTGGTTGGCACTGGCGATATTAAAAGGAATTTTTTTTACATCTTTATGATAACCCAAATTTCCAGATAAAATAGGGCTATCGATCACGGTTCCGTCTCCATTTAGAGATTCTTCGATAAGAATGTTTTTATCAATTGATTGGGCTAGTGCTAATCTTAGGTTATCTTCTTTTAATTCTGAATATGCACTTTTGTTAAAAAACAATGCTGTGTATTGTGGTAGCTGTAGATTAAAAATATTTAAATTTTTTCCACTAACCTTATCTTTTAGATTTTGAGGAACAAAACTTAATGCTAACAGATTTTGACTGCGCAACGCAGCCACAGCTTCTGTTTGGTTGTTAAAAAATTTAAAAGTAAGATTTTTTAAATATGGTTTTTTGCCGTAATAATTTTCATTATTAATGAGACTGTAGCTTTGGATGTTGCCAGTGTTGTCTTTTGCCATTTTTTCAAATTTCCAAGCACCAGAACCAATTGGTTGGATGTTGAATTTAGCCAAACGAATATTAGCCGGTATAATTTCAGACCAAATATGTTCAGGTAAAATTCCTAGAGTCAAAGCATCCAAAAACGGAGCGTATGGAGTTTTTAATGTAAAACGAACAGTGTTGTTATCTGTTTTTTCAATATGTACTCCTTGAAATGATGTAATGAGTGGGCTACCAGTCTCGGCATTTTGCAGAGTTTCAAAAGTGAACAAGATGTCATCGGTAGTTATTGGTTCACCATCCGACCATTTTAAATTTTTCTTTAGTGTAATGTCGTATGTTTTTTGGTCTGATCCAATTGAAAAGTTTTCTGCCAAATCAATAACCAATTTCTTGTTATTGTCGTACTTAAACAAACCAGAGTACATCAATGATGATAAATCAGCATCTACATCGTTTGTTGAGGAAAATAGAGGATTTATATATTTTGGTTGTCCAATCAGCGCTTCAGAATATTCACCACCAGCTTTTGGGGTAAGTAGTGAATGAGTAGTGATGGCGTAAACAGACCAACCGATAAGAGTAATTATCAAAATTGTAGTAGCTGACCAAATGGTTTTTCTTTCAGACGGACTTAAAAAACTGCCCAAATATTTAAATTGAGACCAGCTTGGGAAAGCGTGTGGTTTTAGTTGCCTGAGAAGTTTGAGGTCGTAATGACTACTCGGGCCGGACTTCTTTGGGCGTTTAAAACGCGCAAATAAAGAGGAAAAATTCCAGCTCATGAAGAATAAATTAAAATTCGATTGTATTTTGGCTAAGTTTAGATAACTAAGCGCACGAGGGAAATAACAAAGAAGGCCACAACCGTACCAACAGTAATATAATGTAGTATTTTGTCCAAACCGCGTTTGGTGCTATAAACATTGCCTGAACCTCCAAAAACACCACTCAAACCGGTTCCTTTTTGTTGTAACAGTACGATAACAATCAAAACAATGGCTAAGATTAGCTGAACTGAGTTTAAAATAATCTCTTTCATATCAATTTAATTTGGAAGTAATTTACGGAAATATGATTCATTGTACCATTTAAACATCAAAAATGTCAATGGCGGTATTGATTTAAATTAAAATGTGGTATAATATGGGTTACTTAACAAATTTTTATGGCAAATGACAACTTGGAACAACCGTTGCGTTGGTACCAGCGTTTTAGCGGGGTAATGGCGGTTGGGGTAATTTCGGCGATTGTGATCTTTCTTTTACTTATTGTGGGAACCACTGGTTATTATTACTGGCAGATTCGACATGGAAACGGACAAGTTCTTTTTGATAAAATTTATGGTGGTTTTAGCGCAGATATAAAAAACACTAACACAAACGCAAGTGTCAATCGAGCCGACCTAGAAATTCAAGGCGCTCCTTTTTTGGGAAGTAATAATCCAAAAGTTACAATTGTTGAGTTTATTGATTTTAAATGTCCATATAGTAAGGAAGAGGCACCAATTTTACGTCAGGTGATGCAAAAATATGGCAATAAGGTTAAATTAATTGTTCGTAATTTCCCAGTAGAAAGTACTCACCCCGGCGCAAATCAACTTTCAAATTTAGCGATGTGTGCTTATGAGCAGGGCTACTATTGGCCACTACATGATTGGTTGTATGAACAACAAGATTCTTTGAGCGAAAAATTGTCAACTGAATTTATCGATTCACTAGCTGTAAATTTTGGTTGGGATGCTGATAAAATGAAAGCATGTCTTCTAGATCAAAATTCAAAAGTTGCAGTCAACAAAGATTTTGCTGATGGATACCGATTTGGAATCGCTGGAACTCCTACATTTTTCATCAATGGTGAAAAAGTACAAGGTGTAATACCATTTAGTGCCTGGGAATTATTTTTAAATAATGTAAAGTAATTTTTTAAACTCACTACTATCAATATATTTTATGAGGGTAAAAATTTTAGTTGGGTTAATGTTTTTTTCTTTGATTGCTCCATCAATGACTTTGGCGGCTTCTACTGATTTGGCCCCCGAATTTAACATGATGTGTTGGCGTAAAGAAGAGTGTGAAAAAACTAGAGCGGAAATTTTAAATAAAACTATAAAAGAAGTGCAGAATGATAGTAGTGGTTGGATACAGCATGAAGACCCATGTAATGCTGAAGGTTGGGGTAAGTGTCTGCCTGCCGGAACTACCGTCACTGAAATATCTTTTGGTGGTCAGAAAAAATTTGAAAATATTGGAGATTTTTTAAAAACAAATTATAATCTAGCCCTTACAATTGCTGGAATATTGGCAGTAATAATGATCATTATCGCTGGTGTACAGTGGGTAACATCAGGTGGAAATAGCGAAATGATTACTGGTGCAAAAAAAAGAATTAGTGGTGCTTTAACCGGCTTGCTTATTGCGTATTTGTCATACACTATTTTAAATACGGTAAATCCTGCCTTGACCAATTTGCGATTGCCACAAAATTTTTTAATAAGGCCATCAAAACTTACTCCACAATTTTGTAAGGATGCGTCTGAAGGTTCCAAATTTGCTTTGGCTAGTAAAAAAGGTGAAAAAGTGGATAAGGAAAAAATGAAAGATCCAAATCTAAAGATGGAAGCACTTACACCTAGCCAAATGGGTTGTGGTGATAACTTCTTTTTAGAAGGTGGAGGCGGAGCCACATGTATGGGTGGTGGTTGTAGTGAAAAAGGACAAACCTGTATGCCATTTTCATTCAACGGTGATCAAATCATTAATCAGCCAAATTGTTTAAACGCGCAAATGATTGTCCACTATACAATTGATCCGGGAGTTACTGGTTTATTAAAAAATCTAACTTGGTGGACATCTGATATTGGAAGTAAGGATTGGCTTGATGACAATATCTTTGATTTTAGGCCTGTTTGTAAAAGAGTTAAAGACAATTCTAGTTTGTTGTATATCGGTGATATGGTGCAAGGTTGGGATAATAAAGGTGACCGTTTTGATTTCCATACTATTAAGAAGTCTCCGTTCTTTGAATATTATGCTGTAATAAATAAACTTTCTACCGTTTCCCCAAACCCTGCATATGATCATGATCATTGGGGTTGTAAAGGAACTGATGTCTTAGAAGGTTTTGTTTTGAAAAACGAAATGGACAAAGCCTCTGGTTGGTTTGGTGGTTCTGATGCAAATTTCTTTGCTAGTAATAAATTTACAGGATCCTGGTATTCAATTTCAAAGAACGGATATGTTAGTCAGGCAGAATTGGATGGTGGAGTGATAGTAAACGCTACACTTGGAGATGATGCGATAAGTTATATGGTAAATCATACTGGTATTTTGCCAAGTAAGTTTACTGTTGATGGTACTCCTACTGGTGACCAGGTGAATGCTGATTCTACAGTTACGCAAGATGCGTTGTTTGAGCAGCAAATAAAAAAAGACAAGAGTCAATTTAACCCAATGAATAAGTTTTAATTTTTTTGAAAATTGGTTATGAATGATAAGTTGAAAATTCGTGGCGCACGCGTCCACAATCTGAAAAATGTAAGTCTGGAAATTCCAAAAAATAAATTGGTGGTCATTACCGGTTTGTCTGGTTCCGGAAAGTCTTCTTTGGCGTTTGATACAATTTATGCTGAAGGACAGCGTCGCTATGCTGAATCACTATCGGCTTATGCGCGTCAGTTTATGGATGTGCAAGATAAACCTGACGTGGATGCTATCGAAGGGTTGTCTCCAACTATTGCGATCGACCAAAAGATTTCAACTCAAAATCCACGTTCTACAGTTGGTACGGTGACAGAAATTTATGATTATTTGCGTTTGCTTTTTGCACGCGTTGGTACTCAATATTGCCCAGAATGTCATGTACCTGCATTTTCTAGTACATCTGGTGAAATTATAGAACAAGTTCGTAAAATGGCACGCAAAAGCACTCCGGTTTTGGTGTTGTCTCCATTGATCCACCAAAATATAATTGTGTTGCAAGACATATTGGAAACTATCGAACGTAGTGGTTATGATACGGTTCGTCTCGACGGTAAAACCATGAAAATTCACGATTTAGTAAAGTGTCATTTTGAGCCAGAAGAAAAACACGATCTGGAAATTTTGATTGGGAAAATAAATGATATTAAAAAAGACGATCCATTTAAAATGGTGAGTGTGGCATTGGATCTCAGTAACGGTGCCTGCGTAATTTCTTCCAAAACCGAGGATGTATATCTCACTACTTTTTCTTATTGTAAAAAATGTGGTCGTAAGATGCCGGAATTGGATGTTCGCAGTTTTAGTTTTAATAGTCCGTTTGGTGCCTGTCCTCGCTGTACTGGTCTAGGAGTGACTATGGAAGTGGACGCCGATCTAGTGATGCCAAATACTCGTTTGTCTTTGTCTGAAGGGGCGATACAACCTTGGATGCGCATTACTGGCAATCAAGCTTGGTACCAGAAATTATTACAAGCTGTCGCTGAAAGAAATAATTTTTCACTAGAAATTCCAGTGGCCGATCTACCAGCTCGTGTTTTGGATTTGGTGTTGTATGGTACTGGTAGTGATACTTATGAAGTGGAACACAAAAAAGTAGCTTTTACCGGTGTGGTTTCAGATTTACTCAAACGTCATCTCGAAACAAATTCAGAGTACGTTCGCAAAGAGATTGAACAATACATGCGTGAAAAAACTTGTCCGGTATGTAACGGTAAACGCTTACGTCAGGAATCTTTATGGGTAAAATTGAATGATCAAAATGTAGCGGATATTGCCGGCATGAGTGTGGTTGAAAATTTAGAATTTTTTAAAAAAATAGATACAACTGTTGCCAAAGATTCACAAGATGTAAAAGCTAAGGTAGCGGACACAATTTTAAAAGAATTGAAACCTCGCTTGTTTAATCTGTCGCAAGTTGGTTTGGATTATTTGAGTTTGGATAGATCGATGAACACTTTGTCTGGTGGTGAAGTGACTCGTGTGCGTCTGGCTACTCAGCTGTCTTCTGGTTTGACCGGTGTGGTATATATATTGGATGAACCATCTGTTGGTTTACATTCTCGTGACAATGATAAATTGATTGCCACTTTGAAATATTTGCGTGATCTTGGAAACAGTGTGCTTGTTGTGGAACATGATAGTGCGATGATGGAAGCGGCTGATTATCTTATCGATGTCGGTCCAGGTGCTGGTATTTATGGTGGTAAAATTGTAGCCGCAGGTACCTATGAACAGATTAAGAAAAATAAAGATTCTATCACAGGTGCATATTTAAGTGGTCGCGAAAGTATTTATGAAAAACCAAAAAAGGATAACAAAAAAGTAGTAAAGAAAGAAAAGTTTCTATCTCTTTTGGGAGCTAGTGCTTTTAATTTGAAAAATGTTTCAGTGGACATTCCGCTGAATAAAATGGTTTGTGTGACTGGTGTGTCTGGTTCTGGTAAATCTACTTTGATTATCAATATTTTGGCCGCCGCACTTAGTAAACATTTTTTCCGCTCCAAAGAAGAGCCTGGTGCGTATAAAGAAATAAAAGGTCTCGAAAATATCGACAAAGTTATTTCTATCGATCAGGTAGCTATTGGTAGAACACCTCGTAGTAATCCTGCTACTTATACTGGTATATTCACTTTAATTCGTGATCTATTTTCTGGTTTGCCAGAAGCTAGAATGCGAAGTTATGATGCCGGCAAATTTAGTTTCAATGTAAAAGGTGGTGGACGCTGTGAAGCCTGTGCTGGCGAAGGGTATGTGCGTATCCCAATGCAATTTTTGGCAGATGTTTTTGTGACTTGTAACGAATGTAATGGTACACGATATAATCAAGAAGTATTGGAAGTCCATTATCTAGATAAAAATATCGCCGAGGTTTTGAACATGACTGTGGAGGAGGCATACAAATTTTTTGCCAACGTACCTACGTTGTCTGAAAAATTAAATATTTTGCGCAATGTTGGATTGGGTTATCTCACTCTGGGACAACCGGCTACGACTTTGTCTGGTGGTGAGGCACAACGTATCAAATTGGCGACGGAACTGTCTCGCGTTTCTACTGGAAATACATTGTATATATTAGATGAACCAACTACAGGTCTTCATTTTGAAGATATCAAACGTTTGCTTGGTGTGCTCAAACAATTGGTGGAGAAGGGTAATACTGTAATCGTGATTGAACACAATCTAGATGTTATAAAATCTTGTGATTGGGTACTTGAACTTGGTCCAGAAGGTGGTAAAGGTGGTGGTGAACTTATATTTGCTGGTTCGCCAGAAGACTTGGCAGCCAACAAAAAAAGTTGGACTGGAAAATACATGTAAAAAGTGAAAAACAAAAAACTGGCTTTAAGGCCAGTTTTTTTAATTTATATTATTTTTTTACTGCTCTCTTTGCGTCCTTTTTTACATCAGTAAGTTTGCGTTTGAAATCTTTGTTGCGTAGGTAAGTAAGTTTGGAGCGACGTACTTCAAGTTGTCTTACTATTTCAATCTTGTCTACAACTGGGGAATAGATTGGGAAGATTTTTTCTACACCAATTCCTTCAGAAGTTTTGCGTACAGTGATAGTTGCGCCAGCTTCTTTGCCGTGTTTCGCAGCGATTATAGTACCTTCGTAAACCTGGATACGTTCTTTTTCTTCACCTTTGGTATTCATTTCTTTGATTTTTTGGTGAACCTTTACAATCATACCTGGCTTGTAAATGATCGCTTCTTTAATATTCTCGGTCATAAAAATTTATTATCTTTTAAACAATGGGCTTATTTTAGCCGATTTAATCGATTTTGTCAATATCCCAGGTTGAGAAATTACACAGTCAAGTGTTCCGCAATAATTTTGGCTACATTGTCAATAGTTTCGGTCAATTTGCCGGTTTTATTAACAACTTGAAAATCATATTCGCTAGCCAACCCAATTTCCAATTCGGCGGTTTTAAGACGTTCTTCTATTTCTGTCTGGCTTAGTCCGCCACGATGACTGATGCGGGTTTTTAGATCATTTAAATTTTCTGGCATGAGAAATATGGAAAGATTTTCAAAGCCGGCCTTTTTTAAGCTTCTTCGTCCATTTACATCGATGTTGGTAAACACCAGATCAAAATTATTTAATTTATTTTTAATCTCAGTTTTGGTGATGCCGTAATAATTGCCTGCATAAAAGTTGTATTCAAGAACCTCGTCATTTTTAATTTTTTCTTGAAAATTTTCTTTAGTTATAAAATGATAGGTGATACCTTCTTTGTCATCTGGTCTAGGCGAGCGTGTGGTGGTTGTTATTAGTTTTACGCTGTTTTGGAATTTTTTTAACAAAGCAAAAATGACAGTATCTTTACCACCACCAGACGGAGATGAAATTACTACCAAACTGCCTTGTGCGGACATATTACTTTAGTAAAGGTAAGAAATTTACTAATTCTTTTGGAAGGTCTGATTTGAATTCTTGGTGCTCACCAGACAAATCTACAAAGGCTAAATGAGTACAATGTAAAAATAAACGACCACAAACTTTGTCCCATTTATCCTTTTGTTTCTTTTGGAAGTATAGAGGATCTCCAACTACCGGATGATCGTAAGCCAACATGTGAACACGGATTTGGTGCATGCGGCCGGTATGAATCTTAACACGTAAAAGAGAAAAATTTATAAAACGTTGTTCTACCCAAAATTCTGTCAGTGCTTCTTTGCCAGATAAATTTGCTTCACCGCGTAGTGTGCTTGGTAGAGCCGCCATACGGTCGTTGTTACGAGAGCGTTCAATTGGGAATTTTATTTCATCCCAGTCTTTGAACACTTTACCGTGAACCAACACCATGTATTCTTTTTCAACTGTGCGATTTTTGAACTGTTCTTTGAGGTGTTCAAACATTTTTTGAGTTCTAGCAACTACCAATAAGCCAGACGCTTCTTTGTCCAAACGATGCACTATGCCTGGGCGTTTTGGATCATCACCAACTTTTTTTAGTTCAGGGTATTTTTTTACAAGTATGGCAGCTAGTGAATCAGGTTCGTTTTTGTCGGTAGAGTGAGTGAGAAGTCCTTTTGGTTTTTCTACCACAATATAATCTTTTGTTTCGGATAATATCTTTATTTTTAGTTTGGCTTTTGTTTCTTTTGTCTCTTTTTCTGCTTCGAGTTTGGTAGGTTTGATAATTGGTTTTGGTTCAACGACAATCTGATCACCAGTTTTCAGTGGGTGGCCGGTTTTTGTTGAAATTTTGCCATTGATATAAATATTATTTTCCTCGATCATTTTTTGAGCCTGCGATCTGGAAATTTTGTATTTTTCAGTAAAAAAATTATCCAAGCGTTTTCCGATTGACTCTTTAAAAGTTATTTTTTTTGAAGTAGTTGTCATGTTATATGGATAATTTAATAGTCGGAGGACGCATTGGTCTAGAAGATGGTAGAGTAGGAGTGTTCAAACCTTTATTTTTCATTAGGCTAGAAATTCCACCAGCGGCGTGTGGTGTTGGTTGTCCGGAAGTTGATACTCTGGTTTGGTCGCCAATCTGTCGGACAGAACTTACATGTTGTGTGTTGCTTAAAGATGTGATGCCGTGATGTTCTTGTTGGTCAAGTGGTGCTGCGCGTCGAATTATATGTTTGGTAAGGTGTTTTCCAAGTGAATGTAAAGCCTCTTTTTCAGTCGCACTTAGATGTTCGCCTTTGGCGGCCGCTTCATGATGAATCTTTGCGATCATTTTTTCAGCTTGGAATTTGCTCAGCCCGCCGGTACGAATCAAATGTTGGTTTTTTAACACCTGAGATTTCAGCGCGTCCACAACTGCCGGTGCGTTTTTTAATGTTCCAAGTCCATGAAAATTATGTTGAACAGCTGTATGAAGTTTTCCAGCAAAACCATAAGTACTTTTAGCATTAAAAGAAGCTCCTGGTTTGGCTTGAGCTGAATCAAAGTGACTAAGTATCGACATATTTGTGAAGTTTAAATAGTGCGCCCAGATGGGATTGAACCATCGACCCCAGCCTTATAAGGGCTGTGCTCTAACCCCTGAGCTATGGGCGCGTTCATTATCATGATATGGGCATTATACCTATGTTTATTGAAAATTTCAAGGGTTGCCAACTACCTCTAAAATTGATAGTATTACAGCACTATGAATTTGAATTACCGACTATTTTTAAAATTAAATTCCAATGCTGGTAAAAATCGCTGGTTGGATGCTTTTGGGCGGGCAGGAGCGGAATGGGTAATTGTTGGAATGGGGGCTTGGTATATTACCGTAAGTTTGATTTTGCATTTTGGTAATAAATTCGCCATGTATCTGCCTATAATAACTTTTATAGTTTGTGCTAGTGTCGGTTTGGTTTTGAGCAATGTTATTAGTCTGTTTGTCAAACAAGTGCGTCCGCGGCTACGTTTTCCAGAGATTCGTATTTTATTTTGGCCTGTGTCTAGTTGGAAATCTTTTCCATCAGATCATGCGTTAGCTGCTTTTTTAATTTTCCAACTGCTTGGGGGTTATTACCGTTAGCTATTTGGGTTGGTTGGGGTAGGGTGTTTGCTGGAGTGCATTATCCACTAGATATTATTGGTGGTTTTGCATTAGCAGGGTCATTATCAGCAGTTTGCTACTTTGTTCTACAATTTTTACATTTGATTTAATGTCTTTTGAAATATGAAAGCGATAATTTTAGCAGGAGGGCTAGGGACCAGGTTGCGTCCACTGACTGACGAAACTCCAAAACCATTATTGCCAATTAGCGGTAAGCCAATTATTGAGCATGCTATTTTGAATTTTAAAAAGCACGGAATTTCAGATATTATTTTATCTATTGGTTATCGAGCTGAAAAAATCAAAGAATATTTTGGTGATGGCAATAAGTGGGGTGTAAATATTGAGTATTGTATTGAAGACACACCACTAGGAACTGGTGGGGCTCTGAAAAAAGCGGCACAAAACATCAAAGAAACAGTGTTGGCAATAAACGGTGATAACCTAGCTGATTTTGACTGGACAGAGGCAATAAAAACACATCAAATAAATAATGCCAAAATTACTTTACAACTTTATCCGGTTGAAGATGTTACCAAATACGGTATTGCTCGTTTGGATAATGGAAAAATAGTGGAGTTTATTGAAAAACCGACAGTCGAACAAGCGCCTTCAAATTTGAATAATGCCGGTGGTTATATTTTAGAATCAGAAGTTTTGGAAGTTTTGCCAGACGGTTTTTGTATGATTGAAAAAGATTGTTTTGAAAAATTAGCATCTGACGGTGTTGTGTTTGCTCACCATCATAATAGTCAATGGTATCCGACCGATACTATTGAAAAATATACTCATGCCGATAAAAATTTTAAACCTTTATCATGAATAAAATTTTAACTTTATTTTTTATAGCAACCGTAGCTGTTGGTGGTATTTTTACATATCGCCACTTTAATCGTCCTAAGAAAACGGTCATCCAACCACGTGCGGAAATGAATATTACGATTATTCCAGGTTGGAATTTGCGCCAGATTGCCGCTGATTGGGTAGAAAAAAAGATTATTAGTACGCCTGAAGAATTTTATAATTTAGTGGGGAAGCCGGCATATAACTACAAAGCAAATAGAGAATTGGCACCAAAATTATTTTCTTTTTCTACTTCTTCTTGGGGTTATTTTTTCAAGGATAAATCAAATTATTTATCTTACGAAGGTTATTTTTTGCCTGACACCTACCGTGTTTATGCAGATGCCAAACCAGAAGATGTAATCAAAAAAATATTTACAAATTTAGATGAAAAAATAACACCAGAAATGCGCGCAGAAATTGCTAGACAAAATAAAAGTTTTGAAGAAATATTGGCGATGGCTTCGGTAGTAGAAAAAGAAGCCCCGACAGCAGGTAGTATGGGCATGGTAGCAGATATTTTTTGGAGACGATATCAAAAAAAGTGGGCACTACAATCATGTGCGACAGTAAATTATATTACTGGTAAAAATGATCCAGGGGTGACAGACAAAGATCGCTCCATTGATTCTCTGTTTAATACTTATAAATATCCTGGCTTGCCGCTTGGTCCGATTAGTAATCCTAGTATTACCGCCATAAAGGCAGCCATTTACCCGATAAAAAATGACAATTGGTATTTTATGAGTGGCACTGACGGTACTATGCATTATGCAAAGACTTTGGATGAACACAATCGAAACGTTTTTAAATATCTACGTTAAGTATGAAAACAACCGATTTTGATTACGAACTGCCACTCGAATTGATAGCTCAATCACCGATTGAACCGCGCGATTCTTCACGCCTAATGGTGTTGGACAAAAAAAATAAAAATTTTAAACATGAACATTTTTACGATATTTTTAATTATCTTCAAGCAGGAGATGTGTTGGTTTGGAATAATTCCAAAGTGTTCAAAGCTCGGTTGCACGGTACAATAATGCTTGATGAAAAAACTGCTGGAATTAAAATTCCCAGTGATGCAACGGACAAAATATTAAATGCTTCAAAAGTTGAAATTTTTTTGGTGCGTCCAATGGAAAATTTGGGAGTATGGAAAGTGTTGGCTAAACCAGGAAAAAAATTGAGGCTTGGCATGAAAGTAGTTTTTGCTGATGATTTTGTAGCGGAAATAATTTCCAAAGAATCTGATGGAACCGTGCTAGTGCAATTCAACGACAATGATGTCGAGGTGCGTGCCAAGGCAAATAAATATGGTGAAGTGCCAACTCCTCCATATATTAAAATTGATCAATCAATCGGGTTGGCAGGTCGCTATCAGACAGTGTATGCCAAAACGGAAGGATCGGTAGCGGCACCAACCGCTGGTTTTCATTTTACACCAGAGTTAATTGAAAAATTAAAAAATAAAGGTGTGGAGTTTGCCGAAGTGACTTTGCATGTTGGGCTTGGAACTTTTTTACCGGTAAAAACAGAAAATATTGAGGAACATAAAATGCATAGTGAATGGGTAGAGCTATCTGATAAAAATGCTCATACTATTAATAACGCCAAAGCAGAAGGTAGGCGAGTGATTGCGGTTGGAACAACCACCGTACGAACCCTCGAAGGTATTGCCCAAGGTCTAGAAGGAAATGTAGTTTGTCCATGGCAAGGGGATGTGAATATTTTTATTAGTCCTGGATTTAATTTTAAAATTATTGATGCGATGATCACCAATTTTCATTTACCAAAATCCACTCTTTTGATGTTGGTAAGTGCTTTTGTGGGTAGTAGAGAATTTACTTTGGAGTGCTATGATAAAGCAGTTAAAGAAAAATACAGATTTTTTAGTTTTGGTGACGCTATGTTAATTAAATAATAATTAATTTTATAATTTATGCTAGATATTTTTTTGTTATCATTTCGAGAATCGTTTGAAGCCTGGCTCGTGATTGGAATTATTATCACTTATTTAAAAAACAAGAAGTGTAATAATTTTGTTCGCGCAGTATATTTTGGAGCTGCGTCTGGTTTTATTTTTAGTATTTTACTTGGCATTGCAATTTTTAGTGAAGCTCGTGGTTTGGGTGAAGAGAGTAGAGAGATTTTCGAAGGTGTCATGATGCTTCTGGCGGCTGGACTAGTGTCTTATTTTATCGTTTGGATGAATAAACAGAACCAAAATATTGTTTGCGAAATAAAGAATCAAGTAGAAGAAAAAAATACCAATCTAGGAATTTTTGTTTTAAGTTTTATGGCAGTGCTGCGTGAAGGAGTAGAGTTGACGGCTTTTATTTTAACTAAAATAGAAAGTAATCCAACCTCGATTTTGTCGATTGCCTTAGTGGGTATGGTTTTATCTGTATTAGCTACCGTTGTAATTTTTTATGCTGCTTCTCACTATTTGATAAAATATATTTTCAAATTTTTGGGAGCACTACTTATTTATTTTGGAGCGGAAATGTTTAGCGAAGGGTTGTTGAAATTTTTACCTTTGACTGGAGAAGAGTGGGAGATGGTTTTGGCTTTGGTATTTGCTTTGCCGGCAATTTATATATTTTTTAGAAGTGATATATCCGCTTGGATTCAACAAAGAAAAATGTTGAAAAAATAGCACTACAAAAAAACACAGATCAATTGATCTGTGTTTTTGTTTATTTTGATTAACCTTCGATAGTTACACCCATTTGTTTGCAGGTTCCTTCTACTAGTCTCATTGCTGCTTCCAAACTGTTGGCGTTCAAGTCAGGCATCTTTTTCTCGGCAATAGATTTAACTTGTGCCTTGGTAAGTTTACCAACTTTTTCTTGTAAAGGTTTTGCTGAACCTTTGGCAATCTTGGCTTCTTTTTTGATAAGCTCAGACATCGGAGCGATCTTCATGATGAAGCTGAAACTGCGGTCAGCGTATACAGTAATGATTACTGGTACAACTTCGCCTTTTCTGTCTTGTGTTTTGTCGTTGAATTCTTTACAAAAACCTTGGATGTTTACACCATGTTGACCCAAAGCTGGACCGACTGGAGGTGCTGGGTTAGCAGCGCCACCCATGATTTGTAACTTAATTTGGGTTAGAACTTTTTTTGCCATATAGTTTATTAAATAGTACAACTGCGAGAAGCGCCAATGAAGGCCGCCGTTGTTTGCATTATATTACTTAAATTTTCTTAACTTGTAAAGCGTCGAGCTCAACCGGTGTTTCACGACCAAACATTGTAACCATCACTTTGATCTTACCACGTTCAGAATCTACGTGAGAAACTTTACCTTCAAAGTTCTTGAACGGACCGTCATTGATACGAACTACATCGTTTACTTCCACATCAATCTTGTGTTGAGAAGCTTCGGCTGAAGTGCGTTTCAATAATTGTTCAACTTCTTTTTGATCGATTGGAGTAGGGGTAGTACCTGATCCGATAAAACCAGTTACGTTTGGAGTGTTGCGCACTACATACCAACTGTCATCGGTAACAATCATTTCAACTAGTACGTAACCTGGAAAAATCTTTTCTTCCAAAGTTGTGCGTTTACCATTTTTGATTTTAATTTTTTGTTCTTTTGGAACTAATACATTGAAAATTTTATCTCCCATCATGAAAGATTCTACACGCTGCTCCAAATTGCGTTTTACATTTTCTTCGTAGCCACTATATGTATGTAATACATACCAGCGACGTCCTAGATTTAGGGTTTGTTTTGCCATATGTTCCTCCTAAAATTAACGAGTAATAAGTTTTTCAATACCAAGGTTGAAGACGTAGTCTAATATACTAAAAAATACTGCTACACCAACACTTAATCCAACTACTAAAAGACTATAATTGATAGTCTGTTGTTTGGTTGGCCAGGTAACTTTTTTCATTTCGGCATAAGAACCGATGAAATAGTTTTTGACGGATTCTACAATTTGCATATATTTGCCTAATATCAGCCAAAATCAATAATTTTGGTTTTTTAAAACAGCCCTGTGGCTGCTTGATAGAGATAATATAACAGTATAAGCATCAAAAGTCAATAGAAATGTCCACAGTGATTTAGGGTTGTAAAGATTGACATTTTTGTAAAAAAGTATAGTCTAACTTAGCTTAACTAGCCAGAAAAACTTGCCGCAAACAACGGTAAGCCACATGGCTCAAAAAGTGTGGGAGATAACATGTTGTATGTCCAAACTTTGACCGCGCGGCAGAAGATGTCGACGCTCGGCCGATTTCTAGTGGCATCACTCAAGGAGTTTTGGGAAGCGCTGGTTTCCTGGACTAGAGATCCTTGGATCGGCTCGCAGCGTGAGCTTGCCGAAAAACAACGCTACGATGCCCTGGAGCAGAAGGATCGAGAGATCCGGGGCCTGAAAGAGCGACTTGGTCGCGAAAGAGCGCTTACGGCCGAGTTGTCCGACAACATCACTTCGATGGGGCTCAGACTTGTCGAGGCCGAGTGCCAACTCAACGGCAAGGACGTCGAACTCGACCATCTGCGTGCCGATGTTGCCGCGTTGCAAGCTGAGCGGAATGAAATGCTCGGCGGCCGCAAGCGTAAGCGTCCGTAATTGGTTTTGGGACTTTTGCCGGCATTAAGTTGCCCAGCACTAGTCGACGGTAGAGCTTGTTTTTTAAGCTCCTGTCGACGGCTGAAAAAGTCCGTCCCCTTAAGTGTCTATTTTAAAAATGGATATTTAAGAAGATAAAAAATATTCCGATGGAGTCGGAATATTTTTGTTTGTATTTTAGATATCGAGATTTTTTACGTATTTAGCTTGAGTCTGAATGAACTTTTTGCGAGGTTCTACTTCGTCGCCCATGAGAATCTCGAAGATTTCATTGGCGAGCTCGGCATCTTCTACGTTTACAATTTTCATGATGCGATTTTTTGGATCCATAGTAGTGGTCCAAAGTTGTTCGGGATTCATTTCACCCAAACCTTTGTAGCGCTGAACATTTATTTTTACACCGCCAACTGTAAATGTTTCCACTTCACTTTCACCTTCAGCACCTTCACCGCCACCTTCAGCTTCGACAGTAACTTCTTCTTTTTTCTTTTTTCCTTTGGCTTCAGCTTTTTCTGTTTTTTGGTTGGTGACTTCGGCGATTAGTTTGTCTCGTTCTTCTTCATCAAAAGCGTAACGAATTTCTTTGCCAACCTTTACACCATATAGTGGTGGTTGGGCGATATAGATGTGGCCTCCAGCAATAAGTTGAGGGAAGTGACGGTAGAAGAAGGTAAGTAAAAGAGTGCGGATATGAGCACCGTCCACGTCGGCATCGGTCATGATAATAATCCGATGGTAGCGTAATTTGGAAATATCAAATTGTTCACCAATATTAGTGCCAAGTGCAATGATTAAAGATTTTAATTCATTGTTACCTAGAATTTTATCGATACGAGCACGTTCGACATTCAGTACCTTGCCGCGTAGTGGCAAGATAGCTTGATATTCACGATCACGGCCTTGTTTGGCACTACCACCAGCGGAGTCACCCTCTACTATATATAGTTCAGATAATTCAGCATCTCGTGAAGAACAGTCGGCCAATTTGCCTGGCAATGTGAAACCTTCTAGTGCACCTTTGCGCAAGATGGCGTCGCGAGCGATTTTGGCAGCGTTGCGAGCGCGAGAGGCGAGCAAGCATTTGTTGATAATACCCTCGGCGTCTTTTGGATTTTCTTCTAAGAAAATTGCGAACTGTTCGTTCATTACAGTTTCGACAGCAGTTTTGGCTTCTGTATTTCCAAGTTTGGATTTGGTCTGTCCTTCAAATTGTGGTTCGCGAATTTTGATAGAGATCACGGCGTTTAGGCCTTCGCGCACATCTTCACCGGTAAGGTTTGGGTCTTTTTCTTTTAGGTAACCTTTGTTGCGTGAATAAGTGTTGAGACAGCGGGTGAGTGCGGTGCGGAAACCTTGGACATGAGTACCACCGTCTGGATTGTGAATATTGTTGGTAAAGGCAAAGAGTGATTCGGTATATTCATCACTATATTGTAATGATAATTCTACTTTTACACCTTCAGCTTCTTTTTCAATATAAAAAATATTTTCATTCTGAATTTCTTTGTGTTGGTTTAAATAGCGAATGAATGAAGCAATACCGCCTTCAAAGAAAAATTTGTAAGCAGGATCTGGGAATGGAATGGCGTTTTTGTCTTTGGCTTTTTCTTCTGGACTACGTTTGTCTTTCAAAATTAATTTTACACCTTTGGATAAATAAGCGTATTGACGCAAATGATCTACGATTATTTTCCAATCAAAATCAATAGTTTCAAAAATACTATCATCAGGACGGAAGGTTATGATTGTGCCTGTGTCTTTGCATTTTCCGATTGGCTTTACTTTGCCTTGTGGTTTGCCGATTTTGTATTCCTGAACCCAAATTTGTCCTTCACGGTGTACTTCAGCGCGGGCAAAAGTAGAAAGAGCGTTTACAACAGATGCACCTACACCGTGCAAACCACCAGAAATTTTATAACCACCATCGCCAAACTTACCGCCGGCGTGGAGGATGGTCATAACGATTTCAAGGGCGGAAATTTTTTGAGTAGGATGAATATCGACTGGGATACCACGACCATTGTCGATAACTTGAACTTGGTGGTCTGGTAAAAGAGTGATTTGAATTTCATTACAGTATCCGGCCATGGCTTCGTCGATAGCGTTATCGACAACTTCCCAGATCAAATGGTGTAAACCAGCTGGGCCAGTACTACCAATATACATACCAGGACGACGTCGAACCGCTTCGAGACCTTCAAGTACGGTAATGTTTTTGGCACTATATCCAGCCTCTGCCTTTTTTTGCTCCTTTTCAGTGTTTGACATAAGTATTTGTTTGAGACAGTAAAAAATGATTAAAAACTATTAAATATTCTACCATAAGCAGATATAATCGACAAGGTTTGGAAAAAGACCAAAAATGCGGTATACTGTAAAGGTATACTATCATATAGCTTTTGAAATATGCTCAATATTTATAATCAAAAAAATAATAATCACGATGGTGATCTGACACCGCCAGTGGCACCGACTAAAAAAACCAAAGTTGACGCCAGTCGATTTGAAGATGTGACCGGTGAATTCACCACATCACAATTCAAGCGTAGTGTTTGGTATGTCACTCACAAAGTTTTGATTTATAAAATAAGTGTCGGAGTTTTGATTGTTGCCTCGATTGGGTTATGGTTATTTAGTATGTTGCGATGGGGCGACTATGTTATTAACGGTATAAAATCTGATATCGATTTGCACAACAATTTGGTTAGCTTTCCTGATTATACAGGTGCTCAAGCGCGCTATGCCCCAAGCCCTATTACAATTTCCGGTGTAAATGGTTATGTTGGTGGTTCAAAAACCTATGATTTGGTAGCAGAGGTAAGTAATCCCAACAAGAACTTTATTGTTTATTTTGACTATTATTTTTTGGTTGGTGATCAAAAAACTCCAAATCAGAAAGGGTTTTTATTGGCTGGAGAAAGTCGTCCATTGGTATACTTTGGTTTTAAAGACGGTGTTTCTGGTGATATCAATATGGTTATGGAGAATGTGGCTTGGAAAAGAATTACCGCTCACACTATCGCTGATCCTATCAGTTGGCAGGTAGACCGATTGAAATTTTCGACCAAAGAATTTTCCTTTGCCCCTTCAGCTTCACAGACAAGTGACGAAATTACCGCCAATGTTGTTAGATTTAAACTGTCCAATAATTCAGCCTTCGGTTTTCGTGATGGATTGTTTGTGGTTGGGCTGATGCAGAATAACGGATTGGTGGGGGTAATGCCGGTGATTTTGAAGGATTTTAAATCATTGGAAACTCGAGAAGTTGATCTGCGAAATTTTGTAGATAATTTATCTGTGTCTGATGTACAAATTTTTCCGTTGATTGACATTTACAACCAAGAAGTGTATCTTCCACCGCAACGATAATTATGATTAGTTTAGCCAAATTTTCCCCTCGCAATTTTGATTGGTTGTTGTTTTTTTCAGCCTTGCTTTTGTGTACTTTGGGTTTGGCGGCAATATATAGTGTAGAGTTGTCGCGTGGTTCTGAAGTTGGTTATATTAGAAAACAATTAATAGCCATGGGCATAGGATTGTTCGGACTATTTTTTGCTAGTATGATGCAGGCAAGTTTTTTTCGAACTTTGGCCAAACCAATGTATTTTTTTTCAATACTTTTATTATTTTTAGTTTTGGTGTTAGGTACTACTATTCGTGGTACGCGTGGTTGGTTTATCCTTGGAGGTTTTTCTTTTCAACCCGTTGAACTCACCAAAGCTGCTTTGATATTAATTTTAGCTTATTCCATATCCAATTTTGGTCGGCGCTTTGAGCGGCCATTATATTTTTTTGGAACACTGGCAATTGCGTTGGCTGGAATCGGTTTGACTATGTTGCAGCCAGATTTGGGTTCGGCAGTCTTGCTCGGTACAATTTGGTTTTCATTGATGTTGCTAACTGGTGCTCGTCGTGGATTGATTATTTCATTTGTAAGTTTGTTTGTGTTGTTTTCAGTTTTTGCTTGGTTTTTTCTTTTACATGGTTATCAAAAAGAACGCATATTAACTTTTATTGATCCAGGCCGTGACCCACTTGGTGCAGGATACAACACTACTCAAGCGATAATTGCGATTGGATCGGGGCAATTTTTTGGAAAAGGATTGGGTTTTGGTTCACAGAGTCAATTGCGATTTTTACCAGAAGCCCAGACGGATTTTGTGTTTTCGGTAATCGGCGAAGAGTTGGGTTTTGCTGGGGTGTTGGTAATGTTAATTTTGTTTAGCGTGATGATTTGGCGTTTGGTTTTGTTGGCTGGAAATAGTGATGACGATTTTGCATCGGTGGTAGTGAGTGGTATAACTATATTATTTGCCAGTCAGTTATTTATCAATGTAGGTGCGAATTTGGGGTTGTTGCCGGTGACTGGTGTGACGTTACCATTTGTTAGTTACGGTGGGTCGTCTTTAATGATTAATCTTGTTTTGATTGGGGTCGCGGAGAGTATGGTAGTGAGAAGATACTAATATGAAATTTAAAATAAAATCAAAAATGCAACCAGCGGGTGATCAGCCTAAAGCGATCGCTCAGTTGGTAGAGGGTGTAAAAAAAGGGTTTGCCAAACAAACTCTGCTTGGCGTTACCGGTTCTGGCAAAACATTTACGGTGGCTAACGTGATCGAACAAACACAGAAACCAACTTTAGTGATTGCTCACAACAAAACTCGTGCTGCTCAACTCGATCAAGAATTCAGAACATTTTTTCCTGATAATGCTGTGCATTATTTCGTATCATATTATGATTATTATCAACCTGAAGAATACATGCCTGTTACT
>CAZXEV010000008.1:0-21090 GCA_964639735.1 uncultured Gammaproteobacteria bacterium | reverse complement strand
CCAGCTTTGGTAGCCAAAGAAAGAGAGATCTATGTAGATCAGCTCAAACAACAAGGCAAACCAGAAAATATGATTGAAAATATCGTGAAAGGTAAATTGGACAAATACTACGCTGAAGTTTGTTTGGTAGAACAACCATTTATCAAAAACGAAGATATCAAGATTGAAAAATTATTGGCAGATAATGGCGCTAAATTGGTACGCTTTGAACGTTTTGAACTCGGTGAAGGTTTTGAAAAAGTAGTAAAAAACTTTGCTGATGAAGTAGCGGAACAGTTGAAATAAAAATTTCAAAAAAGCCGAGATTGGTTCTCGGCTTTTTTAGTTGTAAGAGGGTTGTATTTTTCTTTAGTTTGAGGTAAAATTTAAAAGTAATTTCAGTATAATTTCATTTTATGAACAAATTAACCGTGTTAACAAAACGTGTTGGACCGATTCGCGGTCGTCATCCTTGGGTGTTCTCTGGAGCTTTAAAAAATATTCCAGATGGTATCAAAAGTGGTACACCGATTAAACTTTACGACGAAAGCAATTTTTTCTTGGCTCAAGGATATTTTAGTTCATACGCTCAGATTGCAGTACGTCTTTGGAGTTGGGATGAAAAAGATGAAATTGATGAAGATTTTTTTGTGAAAAAAATTCAGGATGCCTATGAAATGCGCCAGGAATTGGTGGAAGATAAAAAAACAAATTCCTATCGCGTGGTAAATAGTGAAAATGATTTGTTACCTGGTTTGATCGTAGACAAATACGATGATTATTTGTCGGTTCAGTTTCACAATCTCGGTATTGCATTTTGGAAGAAAGAAATTGTATCTGCTTTGAGCAAAGTTTTGAAACCAAAAGGAATTTACGAACGTAGCGATGTTGGTAATCGTGAAAAAGAAGGTGGTGCCAGCACTGGTGTTTTGGCCGGTAAGGTTCCAGAAAAAGTGGAAATAATGGAAAATGGTTATAAATTTTATGTTGATATAATCAATGGACAAAAGACCGGTTTCTTTTTGGATCAACGAGACAAACGCAATGCTTTGCAAAAATATTGCAAAGGTAAAAAAGTTTTGAATTGTTTTTCTTATACCGGTGGATTTAGTGTTTACGCGATGGGAGCGGGTGCTAAAAAAGTGGTGAGTGTAGATTCCTCACAAGCCGCCCTAGATATGGCCAAAGAAAATATGAAACTCAATGGCTTTGATATCAAAAAAGTGGAACTTGTTTGTGAAGACGTTAAGAAATTTATACAACCAGAAAATACCGATTTTGATTTTGACGTTATAGTTTTAGATCCACCAGCTTTTGTGAAAGATCGCCATAAAATCAAAGAAGGTTTACAAGGATATAGAAAAATTAACGAAGCCGCAATCCGCGCATTACCAGCCAATGGTATTTTGGTGACCGCTTCGTGTTCACAGCATGTTTCGTTGCTTGATTTTCGTCATATGCTATCTGAAGCTGCTGGTCGTGCTGGACGCACAGTGCAAGTTCTTGAAACCTATACACATGGAATTGATCATCCAGAATTAGCTGCCTTTACCGAAGGTGAATACCTAAAATGCGTGTTTGCTATCGTTCGTTAAAATCGGTATAATATTGAAATATAATTATTTATTTTATGAATCTAGCCATTAATGGTTTTGGTCGTATTGGCCGCCATGTTTTCAAAGCCGCCTTCACAAAAAAGAATATCAAAATTGTCGGTATCAATGATTTAACTGATACTAAAACTTTGGCACATCTTTTGAAGTACGATACCGCTTATCGCGGATATAATTTGGAAGTTGGTTATGATGAAAAAAATATTATTGTTAAAGGTAAAAAAATTCCAGTATTCGCAGAAAAAGATCCATCAATGTTACCATGGGGTAAATTGAAAGTGGATGTGGTAATGGAATGTACTGGAAGGTTTACTGATAAAGTTGGTGCTGAATTGCATGTAAAAGCTGGTGCTAAAAAAGTAATTATCTCTGCGCCAGCCAAAGGTACAGATGTGCCAACATATGTTCGCGCAGTAAATTGTGGCAAAGTTGGAAAAGAAAAAGCAGTAGTGATTAACAATGCTTCTTGTACTACAAATTGTATTGCGCCGGTGATGGCTGTGCTTGAAGAAAAATTTGGTATTGCCAAAGCGATGCTTAATACTATTCATGCATATACCGCTGATCAAAATTTGCAAGATGGTCCACACAAAGATTTGCGTCGTGGTCGTGCTGCTGCCGAAAATATTGTGCCGACTAGCACTGGTGCTGCCAAAGCCGTAGGCGAAGTGATGGATAGTGTCGTTGGTAAATTTGATGGTTTGGCAATTCGTGTGCCAGTAGTAACTGTTTCGCTCTCGGATATTACAGCTGTTTTGAAAAAGAAAGTTACCAAAGAAGACATAAACAATGCTTTTGTTGCTGCTAGTAAAACCTCACGTTTTGCAGGTGTGCTCGCGGTTACAAACGAGCAATTAGTATCAACTGATTTTATTGGTAATACCAATTCTTGTACCGTTGATTTATCTTTGACCAATGTGGTTGATGGTGATTTGGTAAAAATTATTGCTTGGTATTATAATGAATATGGATACGCTCATCGTTTGGTAGAAATGGCTGAACTATACGCTTAAAATTTATTACATAATTGTTAAAAGAAATAATATGCGAACTCTAACAGTTGAAACAGCCAACAAGGTAGGAGAAGAAGTGGTAATACAAGGTTGGGTGAATGCTCGTCGCAACATGGGCAAAATTGTGTTTTTGGATGTGCGCGATCGCAAGGGTATTGTGCAAGTTGTTGGAGTTCCATCAGAACTTGATGAAGTATCAAACGAATTACTCAAAGAAGTACGCCCTGAATGGGTAGTAGAAATACGCGGTATCGTAAACGCTCGCGGTGCCAAACAACAAAATCCAAATATGCCAACTGGTATGGTGGAAGTGCTGGCCAAGGGAATTGCAGTGATGGCCAAAGCTGAAACATTACCACTAGATCTTGAAGATGAAAAAATTGGCTTAGATGTGCATTTGGATTTCTTGCCTATAACTTTACGTGCGGAAAAATATCGTGCGGTGTTTAAAATACAAGCCGAGATTGTTCGTGGTTTTAGAGATTATTTGGTCGGTCAAGATTTTACTGAAATTCAAGCACCAAAAATTGTGGCTGCATCTGCCGAGGGCGGTGCTGATGTGTTTGAAGTAAAATATTTAAAAAATAAAGCGACTTTGGCTCAGAGTCCTCAATTTTATAAACAGATTATGGTGGGTGTTTTTGAACGTGTGTTTGCGGTTGGAAATTGTTTCCGTGCCGAACAGCACGCTACCACACGCCATCTCAACGAATTCACTGGTCTTGATTTGGAAATGGGCATGATCAAAGATCATCATGATGTAATGAATTTAGAAGTAGAAATGTTGCGTCATATTTTAAATCATTTGGATAATACATGCGCAGCTGAATTGAAATTGTGGAATTATGTTCGTCCATCAATTCCAGAAAATGTTCCACATTTTAAATTGCGTGAAGCTCAACAAATAATTAAAGATGAAACTGGTGTGGATCATACTGCCGAACCAGATCTCGAGCCAAGTGAAGAGCGTTTCATGGGTGAGTACGCCAAGAAAAAATTTGATTCTGACTTTGTTTTTATTACACATTACCCAACCTCCAAACGTCCAATGTATACCTATCCAGATGAAGAGAATCCAGAATTCACCAAGAGTTTTGATTTGCTTTTCCGTGGTATTGAAATTACTTCTGGTGGACAGCGCTTCCATGACTACAACGAATTGGTAGAAAGCATGAAACGTAAAGAATTGAACCCAGATGATTTCAAATTTTATTTGGAAGCATTTAAATACGGTATGCCACCAGAGGGTGGTTTGGGCCTTGGACTAGAACGTCTTACTGCCAGATTACTCGAAATTGATAATGTAAAATACGCTACACTTTTCCCACGTGATTTGAATCGTATTGATTTACAAATTTCACCTCCAGAATACAAACAATGAATCCAGAAATTAAATTAGAAAAATTTCAGGGTCCGCTTGATTTATTACTTCAACTAATTGAGTTGGAAAAACTGAACATTACCGAAGTTTCGTTGTCTCAAATCACCGAACAGTTTTTGCATTTTTTGGATAAATTAGAAAATGATCGTAGTGAAGAGTTGGCGGATTTTTTGGTCATCGCCACCAAGTTGGTGTATTTAAAATCCAAGACATTGTTGCCGTATCTATATCCAGAAGAAGAGGAAGGGCCAAGTCTGGCTGATCAACTCAAAATGTATCAGCAATATATTTTGGCAAGTAAAAAAATAAATATTTTATGGAGTCAAAATAGAATTGCCTATGGACGTATTGAACCGCCGGTAAAAAATACTGAATTTGTTTTGCCTCTCAATGCTCGTACTAGCGATCTGTTGAAATCAATGGAAAAATTAGTTTCGAGATTGCGTCCACTTAATCCGTTACCAAAATTCACAATCGACAGAGCGGTGTCGGTAAAGCAAAAAGTAGATTCTATTTGGAATGCTTTGAAACAGCACAAAAAAATGAACTTTAATGATTTGTTGGGAGTGGCTGAAAGCAAGACCGAAGTGATTGTAAGTTTTTTGGCGCTGCTTGAATTAATGCGCGATCAAAAAGCCTTTATAAATCAAGACAGCGCTTTTGGAAATATGGAAGTAAATTTAATTTAGTCTATATGAATATCAATGCACAATTAGAAACAATTTTATTCGTGGCTAGCAAACCATTGTCTTTGAAAAAAATTGTTAAAGTTTTGCAAGTTGAAGAAGTTGTGGCTCAAGAAGCTTTGGCAAATCTTTGTGCTAAATATAATAATCAAGAATCTGGGATAGTCATCATTCAAAATAATGACGAATGGCAAATGGTGGCCAACCCAGACAATCATGAATCGGCCGAGAATTTTTTGAAAGCCGAAGTAAGTGGTGAGCTGACTAGACCGCAACTAGAAACTTTGACAGTCGTGTCGTATTGTGGTCCGATAACTAGACCAGAGTTAGAACAAATTCGCGGTGTTAATTGTAGCTTGATTTTGCGTAATCTTATGATGCGCGGCCTCGTGAAGGAAGCGGAAGATCCTTCTGGGCTTTTGCCAAAATACGAAGTAACAATGGATTATTTGCGCCATTTGGGAGTGAATAATTTGAATGAGTTGCCTGAATATGACAAGCTCCACAATCATGAACATATTAGTAATACTTTAACCCAGACAAACGAATCGGTGTCATAAAAATTATGCATAAGAGAATATTTGATTTTCTATCTTCTTTTGGCATCATGTTGGTTGGTGTCTGTTTTTTGTTTATTGGTTCAGTTTCTTATCCTCAAGTTTCACAAAAAGTTTCATTTTTACCAAAATCAAAACCACGAATTATGATGGTGGGTGGAGATGAATTACCAAAAGTTTTACCAATTAGTCATCCAAATGTTCCTTTGAAAAAAGACGGGGCAGTATGTGATGTGAATTTGACTGCCGCGGCCGCTGTTTTGATGGATGATAAGACAGATACTGTTTTGTTTGAAAAAAATGCCGATGTTGTTCGTCCTCTAGCTAGTATTTCCAAGCTCATGTCTGCTTTGGTTTTATTGGATCTAAATCCGGACTGGAAAAGTGTAGTAGAAATAACTCCCGATGTGTACGATAATAATAGCCATTTTGTAAATATTGGAGAAAAATTTACTATGGGTGATTTGTGGGGAATCTCTTTAATCGGTTCTTCAAATAGTGCTGTCAATGCTTTGGTGAGTGGTACAGGAATTAAAAAAGAAATTTTTGTTGCCAAAATGAATGAAAAAGCAAAGGATTTGCGTTTGCGAAGTTTACGTTTTGTTGAGCCAACTGGAATTGACGATAGAAATGTTGGAAATGCTCGCGATACTGCTCGTTTGTTGAAATACGCTTTGGAAAGTGATAAAATTTTTAACACTTTGCAAACTGCTGAATATTACGCTCAACCACTTGGTCAAAAACCAAGACGTATTTGGAGTACTGATTGGCTTTTGACAAAATGGGTGCCAAACAAATTTGGTGACTTGACGATTGCTGGAAAAACTGGCTATATCGACAGTTCGAAATATAATTTTGCAGTACGAATTTCCAATGGTGGAAAACGTGCTATTCGCACAGTGGTGTTTGGGGCTGATACTATGGAAGCTAGATTTAGTGAAGCGCGTGATTTGGCCACTTGGGCTTTCGAACATTATTCCTGGCCGGGAGATGATGGATATAATAAATTATCACAATAAAATAAATTAAACTCCAAATAACTTTGGGGTTTTTTATTTTTGTGATATAATATATATGTTATGCAATTAAAAAGTATTAAAGAGGCGAAACATATACTTGGTCAGCGTATTTTGGTACGCGTGGATTTTAATGTTCCAGTTAAAAATGGATTAGTAATGGATAATTATAAAATTCAAGCAAGCTTGCCAACAATTAAATTTTTATTACACAACGGAGCGCGGGTAATTTTAGTTAGTCATTTGGGAAGACCAGTAAAAAAAGAAAAAAAGTTTTCACTTTTACCAGTCGCCAAAGAATTACAAAAATTGATTGGAGTAAAAGTTTGTTTTGCTGAATTGTCTGATCGCGATGATTGGGAGGGTGAAAAGCTGGTTTTGTTGGAAAACATTAGATTCAATAAAGGTGAGGAAATTAACGATATTAGATTTTCTAAACAGCTGGCACAATTGGCAGATATGTTTGTGTTGGATGGATTTGCGGTATCGCATCGTGATAGTGCTTCGGTGAGTGGGGTGGCGAAATTTTTGCCCTCATATGCTGGATTATTACTCACATCAGAAATTGATGGTTTGTCTAAAGTTTTGGTTGGTCCAAAACAGCCAATGATCTTGATGCTTGGTGGCTTGAAAATTGAAACTAAATTATTGATTTTGAAAAATTTATTACCAAAAGCTAGTAGGGTTTTGTTGTCAGGTGAAATAATGAATACGTATCTATGGGCCAAAGGTCATGATGTTGGTGTTTCAGTTATTGATAAAAATTTAAAAAATCAGGTTCTGAAAAATTTGAAAAATAGAAAAATAATATTGCCGGTAGATGTGGTTGTTGGCACCGATAAAGGTAAAAACGCTAGAGTTGTTTCTTTAAATAAAAAGTTAGTTTTGAATAAAGGCGAAGGTGTGTTTGATGTCGGACCAAAAACAGTTTTGCTTTATGCAAAATATCTGAAAACCGCTAAAACTTTGGTTTGGAATGGGGCGATGGGTATGTTTGAGCAATCACCATATCAACATGGTACCTATGCGCTGGTGCGTTTGTTCGCTAGTAGATCCAAGTGTAAAGCATACGGTGTGTGTGGTGGTGGTGAAACAGTAGAAATTCTACGCCATTTAAATGTCTTTAATGACATAGATCTAGTTTCCACTGGTGGTGGGGCGATGCTAGAATTTTTGAGTGGAAAAAAACTACCAGGATTAAAAAAATTATTAAAATAATTTATATTAAATAATTTCGAATGAACAGTGAACGCTGTTTGTTCGATTGAGGGTTAACTATGCCTATCTTAACAAAAACCTCAACTGTTGCATCTGCACCTAAAAAAGAGTGCTGTGGTGCTGGTTGGGAAAATCACGGTCAGATGAACTCTGATGGTGCAAAAAACAGTTGCTGTGGTCATAGTTGTTTTGGTAAAAAAATTATCAAAACACTTGTTGGTATTTTGCTCGTGTATGCTATTGTGTTCATGGGAACTGCCATTCGAAACAATGGTAAAAAATATTTCTATATTGGCAAGGCTGACAAAATGGAGCGTACTATCGTGGTTTCTGGTTATGGAAAAGTAAATGGTAATAATGATATTGCTGTCACCACTATCGGTTATTCCAATACTGACAAAGACGTGGCCAAAGCTCAAGCAGACAATAAAAAAGTGATGGATCAAATAATGACCGAATTAAAAACTTTGAGTGTTGCTGATAAAGATCTACAAAGTAATTATACAATTTATCCAGATTACAATTACACTCAGCAAACTGGCCAGCAATTGATTGGTTATAAAGTTACCAACCAACTAACAATCAAAATTCGTGATTTAAGCAAAATTCCACAAATTTTAAGTTTGGCTGGTAAATATGGTGCTACTGAAGTGAGTGGTTTGAATTTTACGATTGATGATCCTGAAAATTTAAAAGTAGAAGCTCGTGTTAAAGCTTTAAACGACGCCAAGGCCAAAGCTCAATATTTGTCAGAAAAATTGGGTATCAAGCTTGGTTCAATTGTTTCCTTCAACGAATATGAAGGTTCTGGCGATATCTATCCGATGAAAGTGATGACCTTTGGTACAGCTGAAGGCGGCGGCGGTCCCGATGCTGTAGCTGGAGGTAGTAAAGATGTCTCCATGAATGTTAGTGTGACATACGAAATTTTGCCTTAGTAATAGAGAAAAAAGAGGTGTAAAAACCTCTTTTTTTAATTTCTCTGATATGGTATAATTGCTAATATATAATTAAATAATAAATTCCTGCGGAATTTGAAATTTTGTCAGGTCTCATAATAAATAAAATACATTTTATTTATTATTTCAACCTTAGAAATTATGAAGATCAAACAGATTATTGGGAGGGAAATACTTGATTCACGTGGAAATCCAACAGTCGAAGCTAAAGTAGTTTTGGAAAATGGTGTGGTGGGAGTGGCCAAAGTTCCGTCCGGTGCGTCTACCGGATCACACGAAGCTCTAGAAATGCGCGATGGCGGTAAACGTTATGGTGGTAAAGGCGTTTTAAAAGCTGTAAAAAATGTTAATACTTTGATATCAAAAAAATTGGTTGGGTTGGATGTAGAAAATTTACCAGATTTGGATAAAAAAATGTTGGAGTTGGATGGTACAAAAAACAAAACTAATTTAGGTGCTAATGCAATTTTGGCTGTATCTATGGCTGTTGCTAGAGCTGGTGCAGAAACAAAAAAGATACCTCTCTATAAATATTTACGTCAGGTTTATAATATTACTGAAAAGGAATATCGCTTGCCGGTCCCGATGATGAATATTTTAAATGGCGGTCGTCATGCGGATAACGGATTGTCTATCCAAGAATTCATGATCATTCCTCGTCACAAATTGATGAGTGAACGTGTACGCATGGGTTCACAAATTTTTCATGCGCTCGCTAATATTTTGAGTCAAAAAGGTTATGTAACTTCAGTTGGAGATGAAGGTGGTTTTGCTCCGGAATTGTTAAACAATGAAAGAGCTCTTCAAGTAATTATGGAAGCTATCAAGTACACTGGTTGGGTTCCAGGCAAACACGTATTTTTGGGATTAGATGTGGCAGCTTCAGAATTTTTCCATAGTAAAAAATATTATTTTGTTAGTAAAAAACAAGGATGGAGTGCAGATAAAATGATTGACGTTTACAAGCAATGGACCAAAAAATATCCAATCATAACCATTGAAGATGGTTTGAGTGAGGACGATTGGTCTAATTGGCAGAAATTTACCAAAGAAATGGGTGGAAAAACCACGCTGGTTGGTGATGATCTTTTTGTTACCAACACGGAACGTTTACAAATGGGCATTGATCAAAAAGTTGGTAATGCAATTTTGATAAAATTAAATCAAATCGGTACCGTAAGTGAAACTATGGCCGCGATTGCGCTCGCCAAAAATAATAATTATAAAGTGGCTGTTTCACACCGAAGCGGTGAAACCAGTGATACCTTTATTGCCGATTTGGCCGTAGCTGTAAATTCTGATTTTATCAAAACTGGTTCTTTGTCTCGTTCAGAACGCGTTGAAAAATATAATCGCTTAATGGAAATTGAAATGGAATTGGCTGGTTAATATGTCAGATAAAATGACCACGGTATTAGTGATAATGGATGGTTGGGGTGTAGGAAAAAAAGAAAACACACTCAATCCGATAGCGCCAGAAAACGCGCCGAATTATTTTGATTTTCTTAAAAAATATCCTAATACACAAATTCAAGCTAGCGGTGAAGCGGTTGGTTTGTTCAAAGGTCAGGAAGGAAACAGCGAGGCTGGACATATCAATTTAGGAGCAGGCCGAGTTGTGAAGCAGGATGCACTATACATCAGCGATTCCATAAATGATGGTACTTTTTTCAAAAACACTGCTTTTAATCAGGCGATTCATCATGTAAAAAAATATGATACAGCCGTGCATGTAATTGGTTTGCTCTCCAACCACAATAGTGCACACTCTTGTCCAGAGCACCTCTACGCACTGTTGGATTTATTTAACCAAAAGGGGATCAAAAAAGTATATCTGCATTTATTTACTGATGGAAGGGATTCTTCTCAGCATGATGCTACACGCCATTTAGATAAATTAAAATTACATTTAAATAACAATGAAAAAATAGCAACCGTGATGGGTAGATTTTATGCAATGGACAGAAATAAAAATTGGCCACGCATAAAATTGGCTTATGAGGCATTGGTTGCTGGCAAAGGTTTGAATGCCGAAAGTGCAGAAGATGCTTTTTCAAAAGCCTACAGTCGTGGAGAGACGGATGAATATATATACCCAACTGTTATTTTAGAAAAGAAGAAACCGATCGCTGTTGTCAAAGACAACGATGCCGTTTTCTTTTTTAATTTACGTAGCGATCGAGCACGTGAAATTACCAAAGCATTTGTACAGCCAAATTTCGAAAAAACAAATCCAGGTGCGTTCAAACGAGTTAGAGTGCCAAATAATATTCGTTTTGTAGCACTAAGTGATTTTGGGCCTGATCTTCCTGGTGTGTTGACTGCGTATCCTAGTCGTGATGTTAATAATAGTTTGGTTCAATTTTTGTGTCCAAGAAAGCAGCTTTATGTGGCTGAATCTGAAAAATTTGCTCATATCACTTATTTTTTTAACGGTGGTTATGCTCAACATTTTTGCGATGAAGATTGGGTCAAAGTTCCAACACCAAATATAGAAAATTTTAAAGACAAGCCAGAAATGAATACTAAGGGAGTATGTGATGTGGTGATAGAAGCAATACAATCAGGTAAATATGATTTTGTTGCTTGTAATTTTGCAAACGCTGATATGGTGGGTCACACTGGTGATTACAAGGCTTCTCAAGAAGCGGTAAGATCGATTGACAAACAACTTGGTCGGTTGGTTCAGGCTTTGACAGCATCTGGTGGTCAAGGTATAATCACGGCCGATCACGGTAATATTGAAGAGATGCTAAATGCTCGAAGCGGAGAGGCAGATACAGAACATTCTACCAATCCAGTTCCATGTATAATTATCGGATCAGGAAAAAAAGTAATTCGTAAATCTGGTAAACTAGCCGATATCGCTCCAACTTTATTAAAAATGATGGGTTTGAAAAAACCAAAAGAAATGACCGGTAAATCATTGATATAATATGCCATATAAATTAGTAACACTCGCAATTTTTGATGGTTTAGGTGTAGCTCCAGATTCAGATGGTAATGCTATCACACGCGCCAAGATGACAAATTTGCAAAGTTACTTCAAAAATTATCCTGTAATGACTGTATATGCTTCTGGAAATGAAGTTGGTTTGTCGTTTGGGGAAATGGGGAATTCCGAAGTCGGACATTTAAATATTGGTGCTGGCAGAATTTATTACCAGTCATGTCCACGTATTAATAACGAAATTGCTAATGGTGAATTTTTCAAAAATCCAGCACTTCTTGAAGCAATGGAACATGTTAAAAAAAATAAATCCAATTTACATCTTATTGGTTTACTTGGTATCGGAAATGTTCACGCTAGCGATACCCATCTATATGCCTTGCTAGATTTTTGTGCTCAAAACAAATTGGGTGATAAAGTTTTTGTTCATGGGGTATTGGATGGTCGTGATGCACTTTTCAATTCTGGTAAAAACTTCGTTGGAGATCTTATGGCCAAAATGAAAACATTGAACACTGGCCAGATCGCTTCTTTGTCTGGACGTTTTTATGCATTAGACAGAGACAACCGTTGGGATCGTTGTGAAAAGGCGTATCAAGCAATGGCACTAGGTAAAGCGGATAGAAGTGGTGATGATCCACTTAAAATTATCGACGATGCTTATGCTCAAAAAAATTATGATGAAGAGTTTATTCCATCGGTAATTACTCGCGACGGAAAACCGTTGGCTACCATCAAAGAAAATGACGTAGCAATATTTTTCAATTTCCGTCCTGATCGTGCCCGTGAATTAACCAAGGCTTTTGTACTACCAGGTTTTAATAAATTTGAAAGAGAGTATATCAAAAATTTATTCTTTGTCACCATGACCGAATTTGAAAAAGATTTGCCGGTGACTGTCGCTTATCCACCAATTGTAGTTCACAATTCATTGGCTGAAACTGTAAGTAAAGCTGGCAAAAAACAATTTCATGTGGCTGAAACTGAAAAATATGCTCATATCACTTTCTTTTTAAATGGAACGGTTGAAGAACCTTTTGCCGGTGAAGATAGAATGATTGTACCATCACCAAAAGTAGCTACATATTCCGAAGCGCCAGAAATGTCGGCGGCGGGAGTGGCCAAGGAAGCGGTGAAAGCAATTGATAGTGGTAAATATGATTTGATAGCCCTGAATTTTGCTAATCCAGATATGGTTGGACATACTGGAAATATTGCGGCTACAATAAAAGGTTGTGAAGCAGCCGATAAAGCACTGGGTGAAGTTGTGCAACACACTTTGGCGCAAGGTGGCGTCGTGGTAATTACAGCGGACCATGGTAACGCCGAAGAGGTTTTGAATTTACAAACTGGTGAGATCGATAAAGAACATTCTACGAATCCAGTACCACTACTTGTAATTGGAAAAGATTTTGAAGGGCAGGCTGGTCCGTCTGGTGAACCGCCAGAAGGTGATCTGAGTTTGATGCATCCAGTGGGTGTATTGGCAGATGTCGCCCCAACTGTGTTGAGCTTGATGGGTGTAGAGCAGCCACCGGAAATGACCGGTACACCGTTGATTTAAACTTACTAAAAATAAAATCCCTGATTAGTTCAGGGATTTTTTTATTTCTTCAGTAAGTAGTTTTTCGGCATCAGTTAGAGTTGTATTTTCGATTATTATTTTAGATCTCTCAATCGTTCCAGCCGGACTATGTGGTTTTAGAAGCAGGCGAGTGTCATGTCCTTTTTTAGAATGTAAAATTCCACTAATTATTTTTTGACCAATTAAATTTTCTTTTTCAAAAATTATGAGTATTAGATCGATTTCCGGCGAATTGACAATTAACTCGGAAATAATATCTCGCAAATCTTCTTCGCTAGCGCCACATTTAATGAAATCTTCCTTGGTTATTGTTGTCCATGCAAAATGTTTTGTTTGATCAATTTTAATTTTGGATAAAGCCGTTCCCCAAAGTTTCAAAGTAGAAAGACTGCGAGTGCGATATAAATTTTGAATAATTTTTTCGCGATTAGCGCCATGATTAATCAATTCACTGGCCGCCTGTAAGGTTAGTGGAGTGACATTGGTAGTTTTGAAACTATGAGTAGCGGCGATCATACCAGTGAGTAGTGCGGTTGCATTGTTTTCTTCCAATTTAATTTCCCAAATATTTTTACTCAATCGATAGATCATTTCACTGATTGAAGTGGCGTTGAGATCAACGAAATTTATTTGTCCGTAGCGCTCATTGGTAGCTTGATAATCGATATTGATAATATTAGTGCGATAAAATAAATCGGTATTGTTTAAAAATATTTGTCCCAAAGTTTCAAGTTCAGATACTCCAAGAGTAATGATTAAATCATATTTGTAAGCAGATTGGGCGGTGCGTAGTTCGTCTTTGGTAAGCAGTCCATTTTTTGGAGTTAGATAAATAGAAAGCCAATTGTCTTTGATATCATAACTTAAACTTTCAATTTTGGCGTGGGAAACATCCACTTTAATTATCAGTTTTTGTAAATGTTCAAGTTCAGATTTGATGTTTTTTAAACCAGTAAGAAACCCAAGATTTTTTGAAGATGTGAAATTTGGACAGGCGATATCGACAGATTTGTTGTTTTTTTCAAGCAATGAAAATAGCGCCAAAGCCGAAGCGGTAGCATCTGTGTTTTCATGGTTATTGAAAACGATCAAAACGTGGCGACAATTTTCAATTTCCTGTTTGATTTGTTGGATTTCATTCAACATAGTGAATGGGTGATATTATCAGTTAAATAGTGGGTTGTCAAGGGTTTTGTTGACTTGCAATTTTATTTCTATTTAGGTAAAATATTAAGGTCACTAAAAAATAAAAAAAAGCTACGTTAAGCTAAAAAAACGATATGAAAGAATTACCAAAAGCGTACGAACCGCAAAAATACGAAGATTCTATCTATAAACGCTGGGAAGATAGTGGGTTTTTTAATCCAGATGTTTGTGAAAAAGCCGGTTTGCTCGACACTACCAAAGGTAGTTTTAGTATGGTTTTACCACCACCAAACGTGACTGGCACATTGCATATTGGACACGCATCTATGCTTGCGATTGAAGATTTGGTAACTCGCTATAAAAGAATGCAAGGATTTCGTACATTGTGGTTGCCTGGTACTGATCATGCTGCCATTGCTACTCAGACTAAAGTAGAAAAACTTTTGATTGAAAAAGGAGTCAAGGATCCAAAAAACGAATTGGGTCGTGATAAGTTTTTGGCGGAGGTAGAAAAATTTGCACAAGAATCACATGACACGATTGTAAATCAATCTAAAAAAATGGGTTCAAGTATGGATTGGAGTCGTGAGGCCTATACTCTTGATGAGGCCAGAAATTTGGCGGTGCGACATGTTTTCAAAAAAATGTATTAGGATGGTTTGATTTATCGAGGTTATCGTTTGGTAAATTGGTGTCCACGTTGTAAATCTACTCTGGCTGATGATGAAGTAGAACACAAAGAACAGATTGCCAAACTTTATACTTTTAAATATTCCAAAGATTTTCCAATTGCAATTGCTACAACTCGTCCAGAAACAAAATTGGGAGATACAGCGGTAGCGGTTAATCCAAGCGATGAACGTTATGCCAAATATATTGGTCAAGAATTTGTAATTAAAAATTTTGGCGGTGGTGTGGATTTAAAAATTAAGATTATCGGTGAAGCAGGAGTGGATACTACTTTTGGTACGGGTGCTGTTGGTGTAACTCCAGCTCATAGTGCGACTGATTATGAAATGGCCCAGAGAAATAGTTTGCCAATTATCAAGATCATCGACGAGGATGGTTTGATGTCCAAAGAAGCAGGTGAAAAATATTTGGGTAAAGCGGTAAAAGTTGCGCGCGCCGAAGTAGTGCAGTGGCTTTCTGAAAACAATTTATTAGAAAAAGAAGAAGAGGTTCCAAACAATCTTTCTATTTGTTATCGCTGCGGTTATGCAATTGAACCATTGCCATCACGTCAGTGGTTTATCGATGTTAACAAAGAATTTGTTTTGCCAAATTCAAAAATTGACGGAATAAAATCTGGTGATAAAGTCACTTTGAAAAAATTAATGCAACAAGTGGTGACAAATAAACAGATTGAAATTATTCCAGATAGGTTTGAAAAAACATATTTTCATTGGATAAATAATTTGCGTGACTGGTGTATTTCTCGTCAGATTTGGTACGGTCACAGAATTCCGGTGTGGTACAAAGGCGATGAGGTGTTTGCTGGTGTAGATGCTCCAGCTGGTGATGGTTGGGTGCAAGATGAAGATACACTTGATACCTGGTTTTCTTCTGGTCTTTGGACATTTTCTACTTTGGGTTGGCCAAATGAGACAGCAGATCTCAAAAATTTTCACCCTACTAGTTTGCTTGAAACTGGTTATGATATTTTGTTTTTCTGGGTGGCGCGCATGATTCTCATGACTACATATACTTTGGGGCAGATTCCATTTGAAAAAGTATATCTACATGGTTTGGTACGTGATGAAAAAGGACGCAAGATGAGTAAGAGTTTGGGAAATGTAATTAATCCACTCGACACTATCTCTCAATTTGGTGCGGACGCGACCAGACTTTCTTTGTTGCTTGGAAATACTCCTGGTAATGATTTAAAATTATCACAAGAAAAAGTAGAAGGCTTTAGAAATTTTACCAACAAACTTTGGAATATTTCACGTTTCATGTTACTCAATATTCCGGAGCCAAAGATTGATGTAGAATTGCCAGAATTAAACACTCTTTCTGATAAATGGATTGTTGGAAGTTTGAGCAAAGTAGTTTTCGACGCTTCAACTATGATTGAAAACTATCAATTTTCGGCCGCTGGTGAAAGATTGCGTGAATTTACTTGGGGTGATTTGGCCGATTGGTATTTGGAAATTGCCAAAGTAGAAGGTGGTAAAGATGATATTTTAAATTTCATTTTGAATACTGTTTTGAAATTATGGCATCCATTTATGCCTTTTGTGACTGAACAAATTTGGAGTGAAGTATACGGTGAACAAAAAATGTTGATAGTAGAAAAATGGCCAAAATTAAAAAACGATTCTGTTGGAGTTTCTGAGTTTGAAACTCTAAAAAATATTATTACTGGAATTCGTACTTTGCGCGCTGAAAATAAAATTGAACCTGTAAAAAAGCTCGATGCTGTAATTGGGGCTGGTACGAAATCAAACTTGATAAAAGAAAATATTGAAAATATAAAAGCTTTGGCCAGACTCGAAACTTTGGAGGTTTTAGAAAAAGCTCAAAAGTCTCAAACTTCAGCCGGATTTGTTTTGGGTGAAGTTGAAGTGTTTATCGAATTGGCTGGTGCGATAGATTTGGACAAAGAAAAAGAACGTTTGCAAAAAGAATTTGAATCTTTAACCAAATTTATTAATGGTATAGAAAATAAATTAGCCAATGAAGAGTTTGTAAAAAATGCTCCGGCCATAGTGATTGAAAAAGAACGTCAAAAATTGGCAGAGGCACAGGTGAAATTAGATAAAATTGAATCTCAGTTATAATTTATTAATTAGTGTTTTATGAGTGGTGGCGAAATTGGATCAGAAATAGGAGAGCTAGAGGCGATCAAAATGGAAGAAGCCAAAGGGTTGTTGGAGCAAGAAAACAGGAAAATTGCCGCCAAAGAATTTTTGGAAGCTCTGTATTTTTTAAATAGTCCCAAAAATCCAAATTCAATGATCGCAAAAATGAAAGTAGCAGTTGTAGAAGACAATGAGCCTGTGGCGAGAGAGATTTTGTTAGAAAATGCGCCTCAGATAGAAAAAATATTTGGATTATTTGGTTTTTTAAAACACTATAAGAAAACAGACGCTCGTCTAAAACACGATTTAAACAACATCGCCACTACAGTTGAGGGATTTTTGTCTGTTTTCTTGATGAATGCAAAAGAAGGAGATGAAATAGAAGTAAAAAGTTTGGACGGTGTATTAAAAAGATGGGGGCGTTATTTGGTTGGTGTAGAAGATATATTGTTGCGTATAATTGCAGAAGATAAAATTTTGCCCGAGTATAATACTGGTATTAATATAGATACGTTGAGCGGAGCCATAAACTTTTTTTCAGATAACGAACTGCCAAAAATTCGAGAATTGGCTGGGATGGATTTTCACGGTCAGTCGGCTGATTCGGCATACAAAGATGTTGTTGATAAAAAATTTAGTTCCATTTTGCCTGGCGATTGGGATAAAATAAGCAAAGAATTGGGTGATAGAGAGATTGCTGGAAACACCGGTTTGATTGGAAATTTTTTGTTAAATGGTTTGCGCAATTCTCTAAAAGATAGAGTGGAGGCAGACAATATACGTTTGAGCGCCGAAATTAAAGATGATTATTTTGTGGTGCGTATTGAAGATGACGGCAAAGGTATAGCCTCAAAATTTTTACAGAAAGATTATAAAGAAAAAAATTCAGAAACAGGTGAGGAAAAAGATGTTTATATTTTCCACGAAGGGGCGTCTGGTACTGGGAGTACATTGGTTTGGCAGATTTCGACACTCGTTTGGCTTCGGTTAGTGGAGAGTTGTATGTAATTTCTAAACCAAAATATGTAGAAGAAGGCGTTGTTCGGTTTCAATATGGTGGTGATGATGAAAAAGCTAAATCAGTAAAATTTGATGAAAGTTTGGAGCATGGAACCGTTTTTGAAATTCGATTACCAATTACTCAAAAATAAAAATATATGACAAAAATAATTATTGATGAGAAAAAAATTCAAGAATTATTGGAGCGCGGTGTAGAAAATATTTATCCAAAAAAAGCTTTTTTGGAGGCGCGTCTAAAAGAAGGAAGGCAACTAACCCTTTATACTGGCTATGATCCAACTGCTCCAACTTTGCATATTGGTCATGCTATCACCATGATGAAGCTTCGTCAGTTTCAAGATTTAGGGCACAAAGTAATAATGCTTATTGGTGATTATACTGGAATGATTGGTGATCCGACTGACAAAACTTCGGCACGCACCAAGTTAACCCATGAGCAAGTTTTGGACAATTGCAAAAATTACCAAAAACAAGCCAGCACGATTTTGAATTTTGAAGGAGAAAATCCAGTTGAAGTAAAATTCAATGGAGATTGGCATGGTAAAATGACATTTGCTGATGTGCTTGAACTAACATCGCATTTTACCGTTCAACGCATGATGGAACGTGATATGTTTCAAAAAAGAAAAGAAGAGAACAAGCCAATCTTTGTTCACGAATTTTTGTATCCAGTGATGCAAGCTTATGATAGTGTGGCGATGGGTGTAGACGGTGAAGTGGGTGGTAACGATCAAACTTTCAACATGTTGGCTGGTCGTGATCTGATGAAAGATCTTCAAAATAAAGAAAAATTTGTTTTAACCACAAAATTACTGGTAGATAGTAGTGGTAAAAAAATGGGCAAGAGCGAAGGTAATATGATAGCTCTCACAGATACTCCAGAGGATATGTTTGGCAAGGTGATGAGTTGGACCGATGATATGATGATGAAAGGGTTTGAATTGTGCACCAAGATGCCGATGAGTGAAGTGGTCAGTATCGAAAAGGAAATGAAGTCTGGAATAAACCCCCGTGACATTAAAATGCGTTTAGCGTCTGAAGTGGTAAAAACATTTCTTGGTGAAAATACAGCGTTGAAGGCACAAGAATATTTTGTGGCGACATTTTCTAAAAAAGAACAGCCAGATGAAATGCCGGAAATCACTCCAAGTGTTTATGATTTGGCAACTGTGCTTGTGGAATCAAAAATTTGTAAAAGTAAATCAGAAGCCCGTCAGGTGATAGATCAGGGCGGTGTAAAAATAAATGAAGTAAAAGTAGAAGTAAAGGATTATTTACATTCTGTAAAATCAAATGATGTTGTCCAAAAAGGCGCACGTTGGTTTGTAAAAGTAAAATAATATGATTTTACAACTGGATAAAAAAATTCAACAAATATTAGGCAAGTCCGGCATAAATAATGTGTTGCAATTTTCTGTTCCACCAAAAGCTGAGATGGGTGATTTGGCGATGGCTTGTTTTGAAATTGCCAAAGCTCAAAAGAAAAGTCCAGTTGAGTGTGCTAATGAAATAAAAAATTTAATTGAAAAAGAAAATTTTACTAAATTGGGGATAGACAAAGTGGTAGTGATGGGGCCGTATGTGAATTTTTATTTGAATTCTGGATTGGTGGCCAAAAATATTATCACCGATATATTCAAACAAGGTAAAAAGTACGGTCAAAACCAAAATGGCAAAGGGAAAAAAGTGATTGTTGAATATCCAAGTAATAATACACATAAAGAACTTCATATTGGACATCTTCGCAATATTTGTTTGGGTAATACCCTTACTAATATTTTTAAAGCCAACGGACTGAACGTCGAACCAATTAATTATTTAAATGATTTTGGTGCTCACGTCGCAAAATGCCTCTGGGGTTTGCAAAAATTTCATGCGAATGAAAAACCACCAAAAGGTGGCGAGCAAAAATGGTTGGGAGAAATTTACGCAGAAGCGAGTCAATATTTGGCTGCTCACCCAGAAGAAAAAGAACAGTCATTTGAAATGCAAAAAAAATTGGAGGCACGTGATAAAAGCGTCTGGCCATTATTTAAAAAAACTCGTGCTTGGAGTATTTCTGGTTTTGATAAAGCATTCAAAGAGTTGGGAGTGAAACACAATCGTGTCTTCTATGAGCAAGACGTGAAGGATGCTGGCCAAAAAATTGTTGATGAACTTTTGAATAAAAAAATTGCTAAGATTGGTGAGGGTGGGGCAATAATTGCTGATTTGAATCAATATAGTTTGGATATTGGATTGTTGCGAAAAAGTAATGGGGCTGGTTTGTACCTGACTAGTGATCTGGGCTTGGCGGTGGCTAAAAATAAAAAATATAAAAACATTTCAGAAAGCATTCATTTGACCGGAAGTGAACAAAATTTTTATTTCAAACAATTATTTAAGATATTAGAATTGGCTGGCTATCATTACAAGATGACTCATATTGGTTATGGTCTTGTGATGTTGCCGGAGGGAAAGATGTCTTCACGAACTGGTAAGGTGGTTCTTTATGATGATGTGCGAGATTTGGTATATAACAAAGTTCTAGAAGAATCCACTAAACGCCATACTGATTGGAGTAAAAAGAAATTAGAAAATTCATCATTAAAAATTGCTTTAGCGGCGATTAAATTTGAGTTTTTAAAACATGAAGCCAATAAGACAATTATTTTTGATGCTAGTATGGCGACAAAGTTTGAAGGATTTACTGGTCCTTATATTCTCTATATGGTAGCTCGTATCAACAGTATGTTGCGTAAAGCAAAAAAGAAAGTATCTTCTCCAGATTTTGATTTACTGAAGGAATCAGAAGAAAAACAATTAATTTTATTGCTTGGGGAATATGGCGAGGTGTTGGTTAAATCTTTTGATAATTATAATCCATCAGTTTTGACCAAGTATTGTTTTGATGTCGCCCAAAGCTTCAGTAATTTTTATGCCAAACATAGCGTTTTGAATGTAGAAGACAAAAAATTAATTGTTGCCAGATTGGCTTTGTGTCAGGCTACAAAGCAAGTGTTAGAAAATTGTTTATCAATGCTTTCTATAGAATCAGTAGATGTCATGTAAATTATGATTTACGAAAAAATATTACGTCCAATTTTGTTTAAAACAGATCCTGAAAAGATCCATCATTTTGTGATCGGTGGTTTATCGTTAGTTAGTAATATTAGTCTGCTCAATA
>CAZXEV010000007.1:0-22115 GCA_964639735.1 uncultured Gammaproteobacteria bacterium | reverse complement strand
ACCAGGTTTATCTGTTTGGCTTACTTTGATAGTTGGTGTTTTGTTATCTTTTTTTTATCCTTTGGCGATGATTTACGCAATCATCGTGTTTGATGTTTATTGGGTGTTACGAGTGGTGTATTTTTCATTCTATCTTATTTTATCTTGGAACAGATTTCGTAAAGCCGTAAAAACGGATTGGTTTGCAAAATTGAAAACTGAATTTCCTAGTTGGGAAGAAAAAAAGAATGTGGTATTTTTGCCGTTAGCCAATGAGAGTTATGAAGTTGTGGCCGGAACCTTACAAGCATTTTTAAATTCTAGTTATCCATCGGACAAGCTTTATGTGATTATTTCTGGCGAAGCTCGTCGACAAACCAACTGGACAAACGTTCAAACAAAAGTTAAAGAAAATTTCAACGGTAAATTTGCCGATATTTTATATTATACACACCCAGATAATTTGGTTGATGAGATTCCTGGTAAAGGTTCAAATATTCATTATGCAGAATTAGAATTCAAAAAATATGCTGATATTCGCAAATGGAATTATGCCGAGATAATTATTTCAGTGTTTGATATCGACACTGTAGTTCATCCTCAATACTTTGCTCATCTGACATACATGTACAATTTGCATCCATGTCCAGAGAGAACTTCTTTCCAACCGATAACCTTATACAACAACAACATGTGGGAGTCGCCCTCTATTTTGCGTGTCATGGCTTTTGGTACTAGTTTCTGGATGTTGTTTTCTTTGGCAAGACTGGACGGTCTCGTCACATTTTCTTCTCATAGTATGAGTTTCAAAGCCGCTCTAGAAAGCGGTGGCCATGCCAAAGATATCGTGAGTGAAGATTCGAGAATATTTTTCCAATGCTGGTTGCATTACGGTAGTAATTATTCTGTTGCTCCACTTTATATTCCGGTTTCTATGGATACTGTGCGTGATGATAGTTGGTGGAAGAGTTTAAAAAATTTATATTTACAACAACGTCGTTGGGCCTGGGGTACTGAAAATATTCCATATCTATTGTGGCAGTTCAAAAAACACCCAGAAATAAGTTTGTGGAAAAAAACTGTAATGCTGTTTCATGAGTGGGAAGGTAAATGGAGTTGGGCAGTTGTGGCAATTCTTCTGACAATTTTGGGGCGTTTGCCGCTTTGGGTGGCCAACAATGATGTTCGTCAGAGTGCGTTGTTTTTTAACACACCTCATGTTTTAGAAAACCTTATGGCTATGGCTACATTTGGTTTGATATTTTCGGCTGTTATAAGTATGCTTATAATGCCACCTCGTCCAGAAAGCCATCCAAAATATAAATATTTATTTATGTTGTTACAGTGGTTGCTCGTGCCGGTATCATTAATATTGTTTTCTTCCATACCATGTATCGACGCGATTACTCATTTGATGTTTGGAAAATATTTAGGATTTAATGTATCTACTAAAAAGAGAGCTACTTAATTATGCGTATTATTAAACCCATATTAATTATTATTCTCTTGCTTGCTATTGGTGTAGCTGGTTTTGGGTATTGGTCTATACGTTCTGGTAATTTACAAAAATTAGTTGCTAACGAAGTTACTAATAAATTTGTAAGTAATCCAGCGGAGAAAAATTTATTGCAAACTGTTCTTGGTTTTGAAAAACCAAGAACTTATTTAATATTATTTTTAAATAATACTGAAATGCGTCCGGGCGGAGGTTTTATCGGAGCATATGCACTTTTGAAAATGGATAAAGGTAATCCAAGTTTGTTAAAAGTAGAAGGCACAGAAATTTTGGATAATACTGGGAAAAAAGATTTTGAGTCCGTGCCACCAGCACCAATTACAAAATATTTAAAAGTTTCACGCTGGTATTTTAGAGATAGTAATTGGTCACCGGATTTTTCTAGTTCATCTGAAAAATCAGCAGAATTATTTTTGAAGCAAGGCGGATTGGGGGATGTGGAAAATATTGATGCTGTTATTGGTTTTACGCCAACCGTTATCGAAGAAGTGCTTAAAATCCACGGACCAATTAAAATTAATGGCGAAGAATTTACGGCTGCCAATTTTACTGAAAAATTGGAGTATGAAGTGGAATATGGCTATAAGTCTAAAGGGCTAGAATTTGCACAAAGAAAAAATATGTTACGCGATTTGGCTTATTCACTATTATCCAATTTACGTTATGATGTTTTTAAAAATTGGCAAAAGTATTATGATCTTTCACAACAATTATTAAAAGAAAAACAGGTAATATTTTATTCGCATAATGTAGACGAGCAAAATATTTTAGTTAGTAAAGATTGGGCCGGTAAGATGAAAAACAATAGCGGTGATTATTTATTATGGGCAGATGCCAATTTGGGGGCGCTCAAAACAGATGCAGCGATTGTTCGTGAATTAAGTTATTCAATCACTCCAACAAACACTGAAAAATTTATAGCGACAGCCAAAATGAAATTTATTCACCAAGGAAAATTTGACTGGCGAACTTCTCGTTACCGTGACTATGCACGTGTGTATGTGCCGATTGGTAGTAAGCTTATCAAAGCAAACGGTGCGATGGAAATAGAAAAATCTACAAAAGTTGGTACGATAGATCAAGGAATAGAAAATGGTCGTCAGTGGTTTGGTGCTTTTATTTCAGTTGAACCTGGTCGTACTGCTGAATTAAGTTTTCAATATTATTTACCAGAAAATATTGTGGTCAGTATAAAAAATGGAGATTACGATTTGTTGACACAAAAAGAACTTGGTACAAATGGTGTTAAATTGACTTTGGGATTGGATTTTGGTAAAAAAATAACATCGGCTACTCCGGGTGAAAATCAGAGTAAACACGGTGATAGTCGTTATGATCTTTTGACTGATCTGAAGGAAGATAGGGTGTTTAAAGTAATAATGGGGAAATAATATGTTTATCAAAAAAATCGGTATTGATCTGGGTACAACCAATGTTTTAGTTTATGTTCCTAAAAAAGGAATTGTTTTGAATGAGCCAAGTGTGGTGGCTATTTCCAAAGCCGATGGAAAAGTGTTGGCTGTCGGACTTGAGGCCAAAGATATGTTGGGGCGTACACCAGATACAATCATTGCTGAACGTCCATTAAAAGATGGTGTGATTGCTAATTATCAAATCACTGAAGCGATGTTGCGTTATTTTATTAATAAAGCACTGGGTGGGGCGAGATTGTTTCGACCTGAAGTAATGGTAGCTGTACCAGCCGGAATCACATCAACGGAAAGACGTGCGGTAATTGACGCCACAATCGCAGCAGGTGCGCGCGCCGCTTATATCATCAAAGAACCGATAGTCGCAGCGATTGGCGCTGACATTCCAATTGGAGCGGCATCTGGTCATATGATTATTGATATCGGTGGTGGTACAGCTGAAATCGCCGTGATTTCTTTGGGCGGAATTGTTTCCAGTGGTTCAGCCCGTGTTGGTGGTACTAAATTTGATAAAGCAATAATGGAACATATTCGTCAAAAATATAATTTGGCGATTGGTGAACGTACTTCAGAAGAAATAAAAATTACCGTTGGATCGGCAATGTTCATGGACAAACCACTTACTATGGAAGTAAAGGGACGTGATATGGTTCATGGTTTGCCTCGTATTATTACTGTAACATCAGACGATACTACTGAAGCGCTGCAGCGAGAACTCGGTGTTTTGATTGAAGCGATCAAAAAAGTCTTATACGACACACCGCCGGAGCTTTCAGCCGATGTGATGGACAAAGGAATCATTATGTCTGGAGGTTCTTCGATGTTGCGAAATCTAGATGAACTGGTGGCTCAGGCGACTGGGGTGCCAACTTACTTGGCGGAAGAGCCATTACTTTGTGTGGCCAAGGGTACCGGAATTGCTTTGGATAATTTGGATAGTTATAAGCGTAGTATTTTGGCTACCAAATAATTTTATGATTATTGGGATTGATGCTTCGCATGCTAACAAAGTTCAACGTACTGGTGTTGAAGAATATTGTTGGCAGATAATTCAGGAACTCAAAAATATTATACCTTCGGATACGAAGGTGATTTTGTATTCTAATAATACTTTGTTGCCAGAGCTAGCAACGTTGCCAAAAAATTGGGAAGCAAAAGTTTTAAATTGGCCTTTGAAAAAAATGTGGAGTCAATTTCGTTTGGCGTTTGAGTTTTGGAAAAATCCACCGGATATTTATTTTTCTCCAGGCCAATTATTACCATTTTTTTCACCAAAGAATTCCGTGGTGATGGTACATGATAGCGCGTTTGAAGCTTATCCATCTGCCTATAGATTTTTTGGTAGACAATATTTGAAATGGATGAATCGTTTGATAATGAAAAAGGCAAAAATAATTTTAACTTCTACTGAGTTCAATAAAAATGAAATGTTAAAATTTTATGGTAATAATTTGGAAAATAAAATAAAAGTAGTACCACTAGCCTATGACTCAAAAAAATATAATCTAGAAAAACCAAGCGGCGAAAATGTTTACGGAAATTATGTTTTATCTGTCGGTCGTTTGGAAGAAAAAAAGAACACCAAAAGAATCGTGGAAGCGTTTGTTTTATTAAAAAAAGATTGGCCAGATTTAAAATTAGTTTTGGTAGGAAAGCCAGGAGCGGGTTTTGAAGAAGTAAATATGGCAATAGAGCAAAGCGAATTCAAAAAAGATATTATTTTACCAGGCTTTGTTTTGCCAGAAAATTTGTTAAATATTTTAAAAAATGCCCAAGTGTTTGTATTTCCATCTTTGTATGAAGGGTTTGGGATACCAGTGCTCGAGGCAATGGCTGTTGGTGTGCCGGTAGTGATAGGAGGAGGAAGTGCGCTCGAAGAGGTTGGTGGTGGCGCGGTGGAAAGCGTGGACCCTATAGATGTCAAAGATATTGCTGAAAAAATTTCTGGTCTTTTAAAAAATGAAAATCATCGTCAAGAAAAAATAAATTTAGGCTTACAAGCGGTTCAAAAATATTCCTGGAAAAATACAGCGCAAAAAACATGGGAAATTGTCAAAAAAATGAATTAAAAAATCCTCGAAATAATCGGGGATTTTTTAACTTCATAAATTCATTTCTCTCTTGAATTTATTGGGAGGGGAGATGCACGGAGCGCCTAAGCCCTCCACTACGAATTGCACCTCCGAAAATATTGTTCGACGAGTCTTTTCGACAGAGCAGTGAACTGCTTGGCGCGGTCGACATCGGCGGTTATGTGATCGTAAGCGGCGCGAAGTTGCGTCACTCGCAATCGGATTTTGTCTGGTGGAGTGGATCGGTCTGCGAAGGCCATGTACGCAAGCATATAGGCGGAGTGGACCTCGAGCTCTCCTGGCTCGTGAATCAACTCCTCCCAAATGTTTATCGCATGGTCTCGAGAGGGTACATCACCTTCTTCTTTCCACCAGATGTAGTAGAGGTTGGCCAGATGATTTCTTGCCTCCAAATCTTCTTTGTTCAGTTCTCCTTCTACTTCTAGTAGTCTCGCTAGTCCACCGAATTGTACCATGACCTTCATGGCAAACTCGACGTTGCCGCCTTCGTAGAAGTTCGTCACCTGGCGGTGAACGAACGCTAGCTCAGCGTAGCCCACTGCCATTTTGCCTCCTGTGGCCGCGTTTAATCGGCGTTAGCAAAACAGGTTATATTAACAGCTTTTCTCATTCTAGTCAATATCAGTTGTGCAAAACTTTGACGTTTTATCAAAAAAATGCTATATTGAAAGTAGTTATAATTAATTTTACTAAAATATAAACATAAAAATATGCCAAAAAACAGAGAAAATTTGGCCCATAAAAACAGAGAAAATTTTGAAGTCTCCAGGAACACTGTGGATGCTAATAAGAAAGTGGAACATAGTGTCCAAGCAGATGTAGTTGTAGATAGTGTGGCTGAGGCCAATCGACTTTTTGATTTGATGAACAAGGACTTACGAGAGAAAAGAAAGCAAGCTAAAGCTGAGGGAAAGAGTGAGAGCGAAATTAAAGCTATTAAGTTTGATAAAACATCGGCAAACTTCAAAAAATGGGAACTTGCTTGCGATGAAAATCAATTGGATGAATTGGATCGCAAGTTGAGTAAATTACAGCCAATAATTGATGATTGTGAAAAGAATGGCAAAAGAATCCCTGATGAAATTTCAAATGAGTTTTCCAGTTTAATCCGGCGAGTTGCTAGTGTCAATGAAGTAAAAAGATTGAGAAATAGTGCGTTAGAAACAATTGATGCAGCTTCTCAAAAGCGTGATGAGATCGCCAAGCATGCAGAAGTGTTGGGAGATACTGAGCAATCACATTTTATACAAGCTGTTTCGGAACAACAAGGTATCGTTGATGTAGCCGAAGCGCAAATAAGTTTGATGGATCAAGTCAGTCGTGATCCAGAATTTACTGTGCCACCAGAAATTCCAGCAGATTATGTAGAAGAAAAAATACGAGATGCAGAAGGATTTGAGTTGGAAGAAATTGTGGATGAATTCGTCCCTAATTCATCTGATGTGAACGCGGGTGAAACATTTTTTGAACAAGAACAAGAGGGCGATCATGAAACCAGTGATGGAGGTAAAGGCGTGGAACTGATAAAGGCATATTTTGTAAATGAATTATCAGATGATGCCAAAGCAAAAATAGGATCAAGAGAAGCGATTTTTACCGTGAAATTAAATAAATTTGTTGGTGATGATAAACAATTTGCGGATTTATTGTTAAGAGATGATAATTTCGTGAAGTCGGTAGATAATTTTTTTGGCGCCAACATGATTGGTCCAGGTAATAAATTTTTAGAGCGAGCTGCACAATTTACATTTACTTTGGAATTGGCCAGGTCAATTTACGACAAAGCACTTGATAACAAAACTAGTGTGGAAACAGGTGAAGAGATAGAAGCAGATGAAATAGAAGAGGTGGAGGAAGAATACAAAGAATCAGATAATTTACAAAAAACCAAAGCTGAATTTTATAATTTAGAGAAATTTGGAATCGAAACACCAAAACAATTAAAAGCTAGAATTAATACTCTAAATAGCGACCTAAAAACTCAGATTAGTGATCTTTTGGCCAATCAAGATAGTTTGGCCCAGTGTAGTTGGTATCAACTAAACAAAAAGGGATTGATAAAGGATAAAATTAAGGAAAATTTGTCACAGATTGGCGATCTAAAAAATGTTTTAATAGATCTGGGTGGAACAATTACTGCTGCTGAAGTAAAATACAACTCAAAAGATTTTGAAGAAGCAAATAGGGATCTAGCCGCTCAAATAAAACAATTAAAAAATGAAAAAGTAGATTCCAAGGGGTTGTTTGATAAGTATGCCGACTTAGGTGTTGCTCTTTTGGCTGCGTTTACAGTAGTGACTGCTGTTGCCGAAGCCGGTCGTGAAAAACATTTCAAAGCTGATGAAAAACCAGCAGCAATGAAAATGGCTGAAACTAATAATCAAAAAATTAAAGTTGAAAATTTAAATACTACCCCAAGAGCAGTGTCTAGTGAAAAGCCTGTGGTTGATACTAAAAATACACCAACTGGTGATACGGTAAAATCTGGTGAAACAGCAAAACCACAATTAGAAGTGGCTTCAGAAAAAGCAAAAGTCACAAAAGAAGCTCACAAAAAACACAAAAAAAATAAAGCTGAATCAAAAAAACCTGCTGTTGATGAGTTTGCTGATTACGGGGCAAAAGTAGAGGATTTTGAAAGACGGATCACTTCCCAGTTTAACTATATTCAAACACTAAAGGAATATGGTGCCAAAAATGACAAGCCGGTTCTAGATATTGCTAGAATGTCAGACAAGGAGATTGAAAATCTAAAAAATGATCCATCTTCTGCAATGTGGACAGGGAACACTATCGCTGAAAATGAAAAAAAATTGGACGCACTAAGAAATGAGCTCAAAGATTATTCCACACGATATCACCAAAGTGTTATTGATAAAGAAGATAAAATAGTAACATCAAAACCAGAAAAATTGGATTTATCATATTTGGCCGAACGGGGTAATATGAATGATTTAGCCGATGACGAAGATCTTTCTTTCAAAGCCAGTCCATTTTATGGCAGAGAATTAGCTGGTGCTCACAATATTTTACGAACAGTACTAGAATTCTCTAGAGATACAAATGATGCTGCAAAATTGAAGAATTATGTGTCCGATGTAAACAAAGCTCTGAGAGTTTATAAGCAATCTTTTGACGAAGCACATCATCCGATCAATGCTTATACAAAAAATCAGTATGAGTTGGGTAAAAAATCTTCCGAAACTATAATCGCTGAGCTGCAAAAGGCTATTAGAGAAAACCGAGCTCCAAGTTTGAGCCCGGTTAGAAACGGCGGAAAGGCTTTTGATAGAAATGCTTTGATGAGAGCAGAAATAGAAAAAAAGGCACAGGAACAATCTGGAAAATAATTTAAAATACAAAACCGGCCAAAAGCCGGTTTTTGGTTTTTAAATAGTTGCAAAATTTAGCCTTTTTTGTTATTATATCTGCATAAATATATGCAGTTTATAGGCCAATCGCACATAACTTCTTTTTTTGATTTAGCCGTAAAAAATGACAAGCTTGGTCAAGCTTATTGTTTTGTCGGTGCGTCACAGATTGGTAAACGCACTTTTGCCAATATTTTGGCCGCTCAAATTCTAAATGTTGATCTGGATAAATTAAAGTTCAATCCAGATTATTATTATGTAGAGCGTTTGGAGGATGAAAAGACTGAAAAAAAGAAAAAAGAAATTTCAGTAGATCAGTCTCGAGAATTACGTGAAAAATTCTACAATCGTTCTTGGTTGAATGGATATAAAATTGCGATTATTGATGAAGCAGAATTGTTAAATGAAGAATCGGGTAACGCCCTTTTAAAAATTATCGAAGAACCGCCTGCCAAAAGTATTATTTTTTTATTAACTGAAAATGATGCTTTGTTGTTACAGACGATCCGTTCTCGTTGTCAGATGTTTCAGTTTGTTCCGGTAGGAGATGCTGAGATAGAAAAACTAATTAAGTCAGTGAGCGATATTAACGATACCAAAGAAATTGTAGAGCTGTCCTGGGGAAGGCCTGGTAGGGCGCTGGATCTTTGTAATAATTTCGAATTGTATTCGCAATCATTAAAAGAAAAAAATCGTTGGGAGAAAATAGTGGCAGCGCCAATTCATGAACGTTGGAAAGAGATGGATGAAGTACTTAGCGAAAAAGGTGGTTTGGTTAAAACCAAAGAAAAACTTGATCCGATATTGGATTTTTGGATAATGCTATGGCGAGAAAAAATGTTGTCTGAAAAAACTTTTGATGATAAATACAGAATTATAATTGACGAAATAAAAAATATTAAAAATTTATTAAATGCCAATGTGAATCCACGTTTGGCAATCGAACAATTATTAACAAAATTTTAAAAATATTTAATTTTATGCGCAAAACATCTTTGTTATTACTGGCGCTTACCGTTGGTTTGCTTACCACCGGTGCTGGTTGTCTGCAGTTTGGGGCTACACAGTCCCAAGGTCCTATGGGTATGTATCAGTCATCTGACAAAGGTGAAACTTGGAAGCAGGCTGCTGCTTTACCAACTGTATCCGGCGTGCAAAGCATCGCTGGTATCAAAGTTTATCGTTTACACACCGACCCAAGTGATCCAAAAGCTATATATTTGGCTTCACGCGGTCAAGGTTTATATTACAGTTACGACAACGGAACTAGTTGGCAAGTAGTGCCAGCAATGAGCGGTAAATTTATTTACGGTTTAGTAGTAAACCCAAAAGATAAATGTAATATTTTTGTAAGTGACGGTCAACATATTTTCAAAACTGAAGATTGTTCGCGCACTTGGACCAATGTTTATACCGAAGAACGTCCAGACCAGAGAGTGGTTTCAATGGCAATTGATTTTGGTGCAACTAGTACTATTTACGCGGCTGAATTAGGCGGAGATATTTTGGTAAGTAATAATTTAGGGCGTAGTTGGCGTGTGACTCAGCGTTTTGGTACTCAGTTGCAATATTTGGTTGCTGACCAGTTTAATCCAGGTCGCGTTTATGTTGCAGCTTATACCAAAGGTATTTATCGTTCAGATGATAATGGTTCAAATTGGAAAGATATGTCAGCTGGTTTGGATGGTTATGCTGATGCTAATAAATTTTATCGTTTGGTTTTAAACCCTGGAAAAAAAGATAGTCTATTCTGGATTTCCAAATATGGTATTTTGCGTTCCGATGATGCCGGTACCACTTGGACTGATTTGAAATTGATCACTCCTCCAGGCAGTGTAAATATTTATGCGTTTGATATCAATGCCAAAAATCAAAACGAAATGTATTACACCGGAACAATTTTGGGAGAAAACAATGTTCATGTTCGTTCTACTTTTTACAAAACTACCGATGGTGGTAAAAATTGGGTGACCAAAAAACTTCCTTCAAATTCTATTCCAGTAAGTGTTTTAATCAACCCAGAAAAAGACAGTGTAGTTTCAATGGGCTTTTCTATTTTAGATTAATAAATTAATTTATATGCAAATTAGTGATTTTAAGGAGGATTTTGAAAAAGTTTTGGAATTTCTGAAAAAAGATATTGTGGGTTTGCGTACCGGTCGCGCGTCTGTTGCGATGGTAGAAGATATTTCTATCGAAGCATATGGCACTTACCAAGCTTTAAAAGCCTTGGCTTCTATTTCAGTAGCGGATGCAAAAACTGTAAATATTGAACCTTGGGACAAAACTGTGTTGGGAGCGATTGAAAAAGGCATCCGTGATTCTGGAATTGGAGTCAGTCCAGTGAATGATGGGCGTTTGATTCGAGTGATTTTACCAAATCTTACTACGGAGCGTCGTCGCGAATTGACCAAAGTGCTACACGAAAAATTGGAAAATGCTCGTGTATCTTTGAGAAAAGTTCGTCAAGAAATTCGTGAATTTATAGAAAGTGAAGAAGAATCAAAATCAATCAGTGAAGACGAAAAGTTTAAATTATTTGAAAATCTGGAAGAAGAAGTGAAAGTATATAATGATAAAATAAAAGATATTGGTGAAAATAAGGAAACTGAAATTAATACCATTTAAATATGTCTAAAGATCTAGAAAAGGTAGTGTCGTTGTGCAAGAGAAGAGGTTTTATTTTTCCAGGCAGTGAAATTTATGGTGGACTAGCTAATAGCTGGGATTACGGCCCACTTGGTCATTTGTTAAAACAAAATATCAAGAAAGCATGGTGGAAATTTTTTGTTCAAGAACGTGCTGATATGGTGCCGCTTGACAGTGCCATTATTATGAACCCAAAAGTGTGGGAAGCTTCAGGTCACTTACAGAATTTTTCTGATGAATTGGTAGAATGTAAAAAATGTCATCACCGTTTTCGCACTGATCATTTACTTGAAGCGGCTAGTCTCAAACCAGAATATGACAAAGCCAAACCAAAAACAATTTCAGAAGTAAATTGTCCTGATTGTGACGGTACTCTTACCGATCCAAAAAGTTTTAATTTGATGTTTAAAACATTTTTGGGTACCAACGAAGATAGTGCTACTACAGCCTATCTGCGTCCAGAAACAGCTGGTGGCATGTTTGTTAATTTCAAAAATATTCAAAGTGTGACTCGTCGTCGTTTGCCGTTTGGTATTGCTCAAATTGGTAAATGTTTTCGTAACGAAATCACTCCTGGTAATTTTATTTTCCGCACTCGTGAATTTGAAATTGGTGAATTTGAGTATTTCATTAATCCAAAAGATTGGGAAACTACATTTGAAATGTGGTTGAATGAAATCAAGCGCTGGTGGAAAGATATCATGCAGATCGATATGGAAAATTTGGTTTGGCACGAAATCGAAGATGGAGAACGCGCTCACTATAGTAAACGTACAGTCGATATTGAATATAAGTATCCATTTGGTGTCAAAGAATTACACGGCATTGCTTATCGTACTGATTTTGATCTGTCTCGTCATGAAAAGGTGAGTGGTCAAGATTTGCACTATACAGATCCAGAAACAAATGAAAAGTTTTTGCCACACGTGATCGAACCTACTTTTGGTATTGATCGCATGTTGTTAGTTTCACTACTTGAAGCATATACCGAAGAAGAAGCACCTACCGCCAAAGATGGCGAGACTGAAGCCCGCGTCGTCATGAAATTCCCAAAACATTTGGCGCCGATTCAGGTCGCTATTTTACCACTTTCCAAAAAAGACGAATTGTCTAGTGTAGCTCGTGAACTGGCCAATGATTTGCGCAAGAATTTCAGTGTAGATTATGATGAGACTCAAAGTATTGGTAAGCGCTATCGTCGTCAGGATGAAGTTGGTACACCGTATTGTGTAACTGTGGATTTTGAATCTCTTGAAGATAAAAAAGTAACTGTGCGCGATCGTGATACAATGGCTCAAGATCGCATAGATATCAGCGATCTAAAAAATTATTTGACTGCAAAGTTTAACTAGGTGAAATGGAAAAATAAATTATGTATAAAATTTCAAAATTAAAAAATAAAATTACCTTGATTACAGTGCCATTAAAAGGTACAAAAGCAACTACTGTACTGGTGCTAGTACCGGTTGGTTCTCGTTATGAACATAAAAAGATTTCAGGTATTTCACATTTTGTCGAGCATATGATGTTCAAGGGGACGCAAAAACGCCCAACCGCTCAAGACATTTCCAAAATTTTGGATGCGTCTGGAGCTGACTATAATGCTTTTACTAGCAAAGATTACACTGGGTATTACGTAAAAATCGACAGTGCCAAGCAATCAATCGCATTTGATTTGATTGCGGACATGATCTTCCATTCAAAGATGGAAGAGCAAGAGCTTGAAAAAGAAAAAGGTGTGATAGTGGAAGAGCTACGTATGTACGAAGATAATCCAACTATGGGTATCGGACTGTTGTATGACAGTGTGGTCTTTGGAAATTGTCCACTAGGTTGGGATGAGGGTGGTAGTGAAGAAACTGTACGCGGTATTACTAGAGAAGAATTGTGGAATTATTACCAAGCAGCTTACAAAACGGAAAATATGGTTTTGGTGGTAGCTGGCAATGTTGATAAAAAATTAAAAAAACATTTACGGTATTTTGTAAATGCTGATGCTCAAAAAAATAAATCAAAATTATCTATTAAGAAAAATAATTTTGAAAAGTTTGTTTGGCCAAAAGAAAAGCTTGCCCTGAGCAACCGTGTGGTGGTGAAAGAAAAAAAACTTGATCAATCTCATGTGATCCTTGGTTTTCCTGGCTTACATTTGAATCACTCAGATAGATTTGCGATGTCTGTGTTACTAAATATTTTGGGTGGTGGCATGAGCTCGAGATTGTTTGTTGAAGTGCGTGAAAAGCGTGGTTTGGCATATATGGTGCGCGCTAGCGCTAGTAGCTATCGTGATGTTGGTACAGCTTATATTCAGGCTGGTTTGGATCCATCTCGTTTGCCAGAAGCCATAAAAGTTATCAAAGAAGAATTACAGAAAATTTCAGATGTGCCGGTAACTGAAAAAGAACTTAAAGATGCTAAATCCAATATTTCTGGTCGCACAACTTTGCACATGGAAGATAGTAGTTCTCAGGCTGAGTGGTTTGCAAAACAGTTTTGGATGATGGATAAAATTTTAACTTATGAACAAGTGTTACAAAAAATAAAAGCTGTGACCGTCAAAGATGTCCAACGATTGGCCAAGAAAATTTTCGATTGGAGCGAAGTGCGTGTAGCGGTAATTGGTAATGTTAAAAAAGACCAAATAATTAATTTATTAAAATAAATTATATGTCTACGTCCAAAAAAGTTTACCTTTTTGCAAATTGGAAGATGTATTTGGATTACGATGAAAGTAATATTTTGGCCAATGCTATCGCAATGGTTTCAGAAAAATTTCCAAAAAAAGTAAAAATGGTTATTTTTCCTAGTGCCTTGTCTTTTTATCCAGTCAATCAAGTTTTATCTGATGTTGGGATGGCAAGTGGTTCTCAAAATGTTTATTTTGAAGACAAAGGCGGTTTTACCGGAGAAACTTCCGCAGCGATGTATAAAAGTGCTGGTGCTAAATTTACATTAATTGGTCATTCAGAACGCCGTCATTTATTTGGTGAAAGCAATCACGATGTTCATCAAAAAATGGAAACGGCTCTTTCTGTTGGTTTGATACCGGTGCTTTGTGTTGGTGAAACAGAAAAAGAACGCAATGCTGGTAAAGCCAAAGAAGTGGTGGAAATTCAGCTGCGAGCCGCATTGGATGATTTGAAATGGAAACCAAAAGCAAAATTGTTTATAGCGTATGAACCGGTGTGGGCAATAGGCACTGGCAATCATTGTGATCCGATTGAAGCTGAAAAAATGTGTGCAATGATTTTAAAAATGGCTTCCAGTTTAATCAAAGAGGTTGAAATTGTAGTTTTGTATGGTGGAAGTGTTAAAGGAGATAATATTAATGATTTTGTAAAACAATCTAGTATTAGTGGTGTTTTGGTTGGTGGAGCATCTGCCAAACTTGACAGTTGGCTTCAAATTGTGCAAAATGCCTGCTAAATCATATGTTTAACATTTTGTTTCTATTCATCGTTACTGCTTGTCTTGGAGTTATTGGTTTTATAATCTGGAAAAAAACTCCCCAGCTATCCAATTTAGATGTGGAAAATTTGCCACAGGAAAAAACTTCACGCAAAAAAAATGAGATTATTTCTAAACGAATTGAAGCTCGTAGCAAAGAAGTGCGCGCAAAGTTTGGCGAAAAAATACGCCCACTAGACAAGATCTGGCGTCAATTCCAACTAAAATTTCGTGTATATGTTGGTAAAGTTGAGAGATTGATTCATCACGAAGACATGATAAAAACAAAACAAGAACAGAGTTTGTTGACAACTGAAGAAAAAGAAAATAAACTAAAAAATCTAATTCAAGAAGGAGAACAAAATTTGCAATTAGGTAGTTTGGAAAAAGCTGAACATGCTTTTATATCCGCTGTTAAAATGGATGTGAAGTCTGCGCCAGCGTATCGTGGTTTGGCAGAAGTGTATTTGCATAAAGGTTCTACAGAAGAAGCTAAACAAACGTTTGTATTCTTGCTTCAGCTCGAACCAGACAACGATGCGGTGATGGTGCGGTTGGCGGAAATGGCAGAATCGGAGAATAATATTGACGAAGCGATCGAATATTATCAACGTGCAGTAGTGGCCAATGACTCTTTATCCCCACGTTTTGCTCACCTTGCTGACCTGTTATTGAAGGTAAATCAGCCATTAGTGGCTAAAGAAGCCGTTTTACAAGCAGTAGAGTTAGAACCACAAAATCCTAAATATCTTGACTTACTGATAGAAACTGCTATACTATGTCAAGATAAGAAATTGGCCGCCCAAGCTTACCAAAATTTACGCTTAGTAAATCCGGAAAATTCAAAACTAGCTGATTTCAAGGGTCGTATTGATAAGATATAAATAACGCCGTTGTAGCTCAGTTGGTAGAGCATTTCCATGGTAAGGAAAAGGTCTCGGGTTCAATTCCCGATAACGGCTCCAGGTTTTAATTAGTACCAATAAACGCCGGCTTAGCTCAGTTGGTAGAGCAACGGTTTTGTAAACCGTAGGTCTAGGGTTCGAATCCCTAAGCCGGCTCCAAGTAAAAAGTGGTAGGTAGAAAAATACAAGGGCAGATACCAAAGTGGCTAACTGGGACAGACTGTAAATCTGTTGGCTCCGCCTTCGAAGGTTCGAATCCTTCTCTGCCCACCAAAATAAATTATTAAACGTACATATGTCACAAGAAAAATTGGCAAAAATGGAGTGTTCAGAATGTAAGCGTGTGGGTTATTTCACAACTCGCAACAAAAAAATCAAGACACGCTTAGAGTTGAAAAAACACTGCAAAGATTGCAAAAAACATCAAGCTTTCAAAGAAACAAAATAAGCCTTTTGGTTTATGAGTTTTTTTTCCACTCTATACAATAGTTTGTATAATTTTAAATGGCTCCGCAACCAGAGAAATAACAAGAGCTGGGCATGGGGCTATTTTTTGCTTTTAATGATCTTGGTGTCCGGTTTGGCAGCTATTACCTTAGGCTATAAATTTATGGATTCAGCTCCTAGTGTAAAAAAAGCTGTTTACAATGAATTGCCAGAATTTCAAGCTGAAGTTAAAAACGGACAGTTGTATATAAGTGGAGTGGAGCAACCTTTTATAAAAAATTACTCCGACATTTCAGTAGTGGTGGATACGGTATCTACGAGTACATTGGATGTAAAAAGTTTTGTTAAACGAGATGATCAGTCGGTATTGCTTGTGACCAAAGATTCTTTTGTAGTTTACAATAGTGATAATAAATCAACAAAAACTCAAGCAGTGAAGGATTTTGGTGATTACAAGACTGATAAAACAGAAATATTGAAAAAAGCCGAAGTTTTTTTCAGTAATAAAATGATGGTAATTGTGGTATTAGTAAGTTTTGTAGGTTTGTTACTATTTTTGTCGATCACTAATTTGCTTAACGTTTTGTTTTTTAGCTTTTTGTTTTATACTATTGCTAAGCAACAAAAAATCAATTGGCAGTTCAAGGAAGTGTTTACTGTTGGGTTGTTTGCAATAACTTTGCCAATAATTTTGACTCAAGCTACGCCAAGTGTGTTTTTGAACTGGGTTTTTGTATTGGTGTATGCTGGTTGGATGTATATGGCAATTTTAAAGAAAGAAAAATCAATGTAATTTACGGGATTAGTTAAATGGTATAACTGCGGTCTCCAAAACCGCTGTCGGGGGTTCGATTCCCTCATCCCGTGCTAGAAAAATCAGATTTAAAATCTGATTTTTTGTTTGACGATCAACTTGAAAAAAAGTATTATAAAGGCATAATAATGAATATGTACTATTTATATATTTTGGAATGTAGTGATAAAACTTTGTATACTGGGATTACCACTGACTTGGATCGTCGACTAAATGAACACAATCAGACAAAACAAGGGGCCAAATACACTCAGATCCGTCGGCCAGTAAAACTAGTTTATTCAAAGAAGTTTGCAGATCGTTCGCTGGCGTCTAAAGCTGAATATATTACCAAGCGGTATTCACGAGAGGAAAAACTGAATCTAATTAAAATCAACCAAAAATAAGCACAACAGAGGTTCAAACCTCTGTTTTTTTAATAAAAAGCATTGACTTTCTCGTCATTTTGTGGTAGTGTTTTGAAAATTCCGGCGATGTTCGGAGTGAGGTGCTAGATGATTTTGTCCGAGCGCAAGAAGATGATAATCTTCATCATATGGGTGCTAGTCGTGTGTCTAGGTACGTTCTCATGGTCGAAGGTATTCGCCAACGAGCATGAAGTGGGGCAGCGTGTGGAGGTAGGTTTGCTTGGGCAGGTGTCTCTGAAGCACTTGGATCCGGCGGCCGGCGTCTACTGTTTGATCCCGTTTCATTCGTTCGAAATCTACGCCAGTGCATGGACCAACCCGTTTGCTCCAAGTGGCGGGCTCGGTGTTGGAACTCTGCACAATATCAACGAAAGTCGCTTCTGGCTTGGTTGGGAGGCGGCGGTGGACCTCGAACATGACGGCGCTTTGGTCTACGGCCTGGGTCCGGTCGTGGAGATCGAGCTGATGCAGCATCGCCTGCACACGTTTCTGAAAGTGCCAGTAGAGTATGGCCACGAATTCGGCTGGGCGACGATCGCCGGCCTCAGCGTGGGCATCTGGCACTAGTCATAGTTTCTCTGCACGGGGAAAACTCTAAAAACCGCTTTTATTTAAGGAGGATAAAAGCGAAGGGGGATTTCGATCGCGTGCACGATCGAACATTTCCAATATTCATAAAATTTGTGATTATTGGAAAAAACGCATTCATTACTAGAATGTGTTTTTTTATTTATTAAATTATACGATAGTAGTATGAATTCGACAAAACAACGATTTTGTGGTTAAATACAGGCATTGCTTTTAAAATATTATGACACATTTAAATTGGTTCAAATCTCATCAATGGCAACGGGGTGATCTAGTTTCAGATAAAAGTTTGTCCGAATCACACAAATCAGTCCCTATTCCCAAATCAATATCATTTTGGAGAAAAATGTTAGCTTTTTCTGGTCCTGGTTATTTGGTGGCGGTAGGGTATATGGATCCAGGCAATTGGGCGACTGATTTGGCAGGTGGTTCGAAATTTGGTTATACATTGTTATTTGTTGTTTTGTTGTCTAGCTTGTTTGCAATGCTATTACAATATCTATCTGCAAAAATTGGAATAGTAACCGGTCGCGATCTCGCTCAGATCTGTCGTGATAATTTCGGTAAACGAATTTCCTTTTTTCTTTGGATAATGGCTGAGGTAATGATAATAGCTTGTGACTTAGCAGAAGTCATCGGTTCGGCAATTGCTCTGAATTTGCTTTTTAACCTACCCTTGACTATCGGAGTAATAATTACGGCTTTGGATGTATTTGTTTTATTGCTGTTACAAAATCGTGGCTTTAGATATTTAGAGGCTTTGGTGATTGTATTGATTGCTACAATAATGTTGGCCTTTAGTCTAGAACTAGCTTTCGCTCAACCGGCTATAAGTGCTATTTTAAATGGCTTTATTCCAACAAAAGAATTGTTCACTAATCAGGAAATGTTGTATATCGCCGTTGGTATTTTAGGTGCGACAGTAATGCCACACAATCTATATTTACATTCAGCAATTGTGCAAACTAGAGCATATGAGGAAACGCCATCTGGAAAAAAAGAAGCGTTAAAATTTTCCGCTATTGATTCGACAGTTGCTTTGTCTTTGGCGTTTTATATTAATGCTGCTATTTTGATAGTTTCGGCAGCTACTTTTTATGTTCGCGATCTAAATAATGTGGCAGAAATTTCGGATGCTTACAAACTACTTTCTCCTTTGCTTGGAACTAGTTTAGCGTCAACATTGTTCGCGATTGCTCTGCTGGCTTCTGGACAAAATTCAACCATCACAGGCACGTTGGCAGGTCAAATCATCATGGAAGGATATTTAAATTTTAAATTGTCTCCATGGATACGTCGTTTGATTACAAGGTTGTTGGCAATCGTACCAGCAGTAGCCGTGATTTTAATTTACGGAACAGGAAGCTTAACCAAACTACTTATTTTTAGCCAAGTTGTTTTGAGTTTGCAATTACCATTTGCGGTTTTGCCTTTGGTATATTTTACCAGCCAAAAGAAATATATGGGGGAATTTGTGAATAACAAGTTTGTTGTCTTTTTGAGTGTAATTATTTCGGCGGTAATAATATCGTTGAATGTTTGGTTGCTATATTCAATCTTGAGTTAATGTGACAATTTTGGTATTATATTGCAATAATAAATAAAATATTTTTATATTTTATGCGGATTACATTTTTAGGAACAAACGGTTGGTATGATTCGGCAACGGGTAGTACTGTGAGCGCTTTGATAGATAGCAAAGATGCCTATATAATTTTGGATGCTGGCTTTGGTTTGGCGAAAGCTCGTGATTATATCAAAGAAGATAAACCAGTATTTCTTTTTCTTACACATTTTCATATTGACCATATTTGCGGTTTACATGCCTTATCGAGGTTGGGCATAAAAAACCCTCTAACTATAATTAGTCACAAAGGATTAAAGAAGATGTTGAAAACAGTTTTCAATCATCCTTATGCGATGCCAGTGTCGGAGATGAATTTCAAAGTAAAAACTTTGGAGGTCAAAGAAGGTAAGTATAATTTACCAATAAAATTTGAGTGTCGTGTTTTGGATCATATTGACTACACCTTTGGATATCGTTTTTATCTGGATGATAAAATAATCACATATTGTAGTGATACCAAACCGTGTGCCAATGATTTAAAATTATCACAGGGTGCTGATTGTCTGATTCATGAGTGTGGATATAATATTAGTCCAGAAAATGATTTTTGGGGCCATACCGATCCAGAAGGGGCGGCGGAGGTCGGAAAGACTGCAAATGTAAAAAAACTTTGTTTAACCCATTTCGGCCCCAATGCCTTTGAGACAAAGGCCAAAAGATTTGGTGCTCAAAAACGAGCTAGAAAAATTTTTAAAAACACTTTGGCGACTTTCGATGAAATGGTAGTAAAAATATAAAAATAAAAAATCCACCAATTTAGTTGAGGTGGATTTTTTATTAACCACTATAATCAATTTTTGATTACACTGGTTTGCCGCGATCTCTTTGTTAGATACACGGGCTGTTGTTGAGCCGTTTTCGCACTGTGCGATTTGACTACTTGTTCTGCTTGGTTTTGTACCGGAAGCCGCGCAGTTCTTCTAGCTCCTGGTCGCTTGTGCCGATGTCTTCGGTTGTGGCACCGGCTTTGCTCAGGTATCTGAGCAGTCGGGTGACGCGTTCGTCGGAATCTGGAAAGAAGTATCTTCCTTCACGCAAGCGGACGAGCAAGCGATAGGCGTGGCGCTTTTTGGCGGCCAACACCCAGTCTTGCCATTTCTGCACGCGTTCTGGTTCTGGATTCACCCAGATTTCTTTCAAAACTTCCATCAGCTTTGGGGCCGACAAGTTTTCAAAGGGTCGATCCGGATAGCGGTAGAGGCCTTCTTCCAGGACTTCACAGCACCGGACAGTGTAGCCTTGGCGAACTGACTCGATATCCACATTCAGATCTTCCGAAGTGATCTTGTGGGTAGTCATCAGTTCGGTAAGGCGGTGAGTCTCCGACGTGATGAAATACTGCCCAAAGGCAGCTTCCTTGATGGTCGGTTTACGCATGTTGAGTTCTCTCCAACAGAGGCGAAGACTGTGCCGGACCACTTCGTCGTACTTTTCGGGCTTAATGTCCAGGTCGGCGAGGGTCAGTTCGAAGTGGTGCTTGTTGCCAGGGTAGATCGAATCTTTTCCCAGCAACTGGAACGTCAGCCATTCGATCGCGGCAATAGGAGTTGTCTTCCCGGCCACGATGGTGTGGAAGTGTTGGTGGCGCCACTCCTTTTCGCTCTTGATTGCTTCACGCTTGATTTCCCACATGATAATGGGGATGAGGAGGAGAATGATGACTACTACAACAATTGCGGTCAAAGACATGTGTCGCTACTCCGAAAGAGGGTTAAAAAAGAACAGAACTTGGCCAAAGCTACCATATTTTTTGGTTTTTGTCAAGGTAAAAACCAATTTTTTGAATCACTTGTTGACAGTGGATAAGTCTTGGTGTAACATATACCTATACCTATGGTCTAGGTATTAATAAAAATTAACTAATTTATATATTATGATCGAACCATTCAAAGGTAAAATCAAATTAAGTTTAAAAAAAGCTCAAGGTCAATTGAAGCTTTTGGAAAAAATGATTGAAGAAGATCGTTATTGTATTGATGTTGCTCAGCAAATCAATGCCGCTATTGGTTTGCTCAAACAGGTAAATACAACGATTCTTGAAAATCACTTACAGAGTTGTGGTACTAATAAATTGAGTTCGAAAAGTGCATCAGAAAAAGAACAATTTATTAAAGAATTAATCAAAACTTTTAACTTAACTGGAAAATAATTTTTATGCCTAAAATAATTATTCCTGTTCAAGGAATGCATTGTAAATCGTGTGAGATTTTGATCGAACAAAATATAAAAAAAGTAGAAGGTGTAAAAAGAGTTGAGGTTTCACATACAAACGGACAGGCTCAAGTATATTTTGATGTTAATCAGCCAGACCAAACTCGTTTGGAACAGGCAGTAATTGATTCTGGTTATAAAATTGGCACAAAACAAAAAAATGGTTGGCTATCAAAAGATGCAGTTGATTATCAAAATTTATTTTATGGAGCGGTGGCTTTATATGTAGTTTATTATATTGCTCGTGGCTTTGGATTATTTGATGTAAATGTAAATACTGAGAATAGCAGTTTGAGCGTCGTGTTTTTAGTTGGCTTAGTGGCTGGTATTTCTACTTGTATGGCGATGGTTGGTGGTCTTGTGCTTGGGTTGTCCGCTCGTCATGCTAATCTTCATCCTGAAGCAACTGCGATGCAAAAATTTCGTCCACACATTTATTTTAATTTAGGACGTATTGGTGGGTTTGTGGTGCTAGGTGGAGTGATTGGCTTGCTTGGTTCAGCTTTTAAAATTTCAGCCACATTTTTAGGAGTACTCACATTCATTGTAAGTTTTGTGATGATTTTCTTGGGATTAAAATTAGTTGGAATATTCCCATTTTTGCAAGATAAAAATATAGCATTGCCTAAAA
>CAZXEV010000006.1:15329-23444 GCA_964639735.1 uncultured Gammaproteobacteria bacterium | reverse complement strand
CGGGGCTGAGGCAGCCAATGCGGCCCTATCTATGATTGAGGTGTTGGAAAAAATATAAAACTTTGGTAGAAATAAAAAAACACGACTTTTCGCCGTGTTTTTTTATTGTCTATTTTATTTCAACATTTAAAGATTTTTCTTCCGTTTGACCATTGTTGTTTACTAATATTCCTTTCAAAACAAATTTTCCAGCCCCAGGATAATTTTTCCAAGAGAATTCGAGCAATCCGTCCCCTGTCAACGAATCCTCTTTGTGGTTGAAGTCAAAAATGTTTTTTATTAAACCTTTGGAATTTATCAGCTGAACCTTTATGTTTTTTATTTCATCCCAGCGAACTGGCCTCAACTGTATTGTTTTTGGATACTCTTCCTTAGTAATTGTAATACCTTCGCCGCCCACCCAACTAAAAGTTGCAGGATCGTATTGAGTGTTTACAGAGAAAACAGTAGTCGCTTGACCGGAGTTGCCCTGATCATCGATAGCCGACACTTTCAATACATGTTGAGCGGAATATAGTTTGGTGAAAGTGTATGAAAAACTAAATGGAAATTGGTCGCTTGTGCCAACCTGTTCGTTGTCTATGGTATAGAACACTTGCTTTATTCCGCGAGGGGCGGTGGCCTTAATCTCGATATTTATTTGTCTACTATTAATAATATCGTTGTTGTTTGGTGAAATAATTTGAATCTGTGGAGACAGTTCTGGGTTGTAAGTGGCGCTGTCGTATTCGGTTGGTGGTTCCTCAAAAGAGGTTTCGTGACCGGCGCTGTTTTGTCTTGACACCCAATCAAGTAAGGAGTTTTCCCAATTTTGATATTGAGGATCAGCAAACGGGTTGGTTGGGACAGGGCCGTTTGGGTCGTCTTTGTTTACATAGTGTAAAATGTCGTGAGGTGGTAAAAATGTTTTTTCAACAACCAAGGCAGGTGGTGTTGTAGAAGAAGCGATTCGACCGCTGTCCTTATTTATTTTAAGTTTGATTCCATCGTCAGCTCCTCTTAAAACTGGTTTGGTAGCATTGTTTTCTGGTGGTGTTGGAAAAGTTTCTACCGGAGTATTTTTTGTAGCTTCACGCATAAATTGATTCCAAACCAAACCGGCCAAAGCGTTGCCCCCTCCCTTCATCGGAGATGGTGTTGTGTTTCCTATCCATACACCAGTAGCCAAAGAAGGTGTATATCCCATGGTCCAAGCGTCTTTATAATCATTGGTTGTACCGGTTTTGGCAGCGACTGGACGGCCTGGTAAAGTTAATGATCCGTTTCTTCCAAATATGTATGCACGGGCCGAATCGTCGGTGAGAACGTTTGTTATGGTTGCGGCGTATTCCGGCTTTATTGCTTCTGTCCCCGGCACTTCTTTCCATTGTATTAAAACATTTTCTTTAGGGTCGGTTACTTTAAGAATATTAACAGGTACATGATAAGAACCGTTGTTAGATAATGTTGCGTAGGCGTTAGTATGTTCCATTAAATTCACTTCGGCACCACCAAGCACTAAAGAGAGACCCGGGTCTCCAGTAAAAGTTGTATATCCAAAACGTTTGGCAAAATCGATCATTTCTTTTGTTCCGACTAGGTACAAAGCTTTTACCGCTGGAATGTTTAGAGATCCTTGTAGGGCCTTTCGGAAAGTTACCAGGCCATGTTCTTTGCCGTCGTAATTTTTTGGAGTGTAGTCTCCGTCAGTGCCGAGATCAAAATTTGTTATTGTGTCATAAACTACTGTATCCGGCGTATATCCTTTTTCAAAAGCAGCTGCATATACAAATGGTTTAAAAGAAGATCCAGGCTGTCTTTTTCCAAGAAGTGCAACATTGAATTGACCGTCGATTTCATCGTTGCTAAAATCGCGTGAACCAACCATGGCTAGAACTTGTCCGGTCTTGGTATCGATGGAAACTAGAGCAGCGTTGTTGGCGTTTGATTGTTTGGCAAATTTGTCACCGTTCTCCTTTATGATTTTTTCGGCTGCTTTTTGTTTTTCGTAATCAATCGTGGTGATAACTTTAAGACCACCATCATCAACCATTTTTTCACCAAACTGATCAGCCAATACTTGTTTTACATATAAAACAAAATGTGGGGCATCCATGATACCGTTGTTTTTGTAAATGCGCAGAGCTTCGTTTTGCGCTGACTTTTTTTCTTCAAGTGTAATATATCCCTGTTCGTTCATCAGTCTAAGCACTGTGTCACGACGATCACGCAACGTATTAAAATTATTTAAATATCGGCTTGGAGCTTGTATGAGTGCGGCAAGGGTTGCTGACTCAGCCAAATCTATATCTTTTGAGCTCTTGTGGAAATAGCTTTGACTGGCAGCCTCGACACCGTAATTAGTAGAACCAAAGGGAACTTCGTTCAAATACATTTTTATAATTTCTTCTTTGGAATATTTTTTTTCTAAACGAATAGCCAAGATAGCCTCCTTTACTTTTCTAAAAAGAGAGCGTTCGTCCCCCACCATTGTATTTTTGATTAGTTGTTGAGTTAAGGTAGAGGCACCACCAGAACCGGCTTTTCGGCCAATGAGGTTGTTGAATCCGGCACGGGCAATACTCAAAAAAGCTACACCACTGTGTTCATAAAACTTTTTATCTTCAATTGCAATCACTGCCTTTGGAACCATTGGTGAAATTTGGTCCAATCCGACCAGGGTTCTTTTTTGGTTTTGATATACTTCGTATAACAAGTGTTCGCCGGTACGGTCATATATCTTTGTGCTCTGGGAAACCTGTCGATCACTAAGGCGGTTTGGGTCAGGAAGATCTTTTCCTATCCAAACGACCGCCACCGTTCCTATTACAAAGCCGACTAATACAAAAACCCCAATCAACGTGATGAGTTTTCTTGAAAAACTTTTTGGGCTATAGTCATCTTCTGGGTTGTTGTCCAAATGGCGTGTGGACTGCTGTTTTGGTTTTAAAAAATGGAGAGGCATGGAATGTTATGTTAATTTCTCTTACATTATACTATGACCGTTTACTATTGACAAATTTACCGTTTTGGGCTATAATAAGGCGTTATTGAAGAGGGGTATCTTATACAGGTATCTTTTTTGTTTAACAGAAAGTGGCTAATGTTAGCCAAAAGACAAAATGAACAAATTTAAAACAACGAAAATCACTGTTATTGTAGGTGTTTTGTTGGCACAATCTATGTTTTCTGTTTCAACCGCGGTTGCTAAAACTAATATTTTGGCTAATTCTAAAGAAAAAATCCTTACGGTGACAGAAAGTCCAGATGGTAAACTATTCCATTTGAGCAGTGGTGTCAAGCGCCCAACCAAGGTTGTGATGACTGTTTTGACTGCTTATTCTAGCACTCCAGACCAAACTGATGAAGACCCGTTTATTGCCGCTTCTGGCAAACGTGTATACGATGGTATGGTGGCTGCAAACTGGTTGCCTATGGGTACCAAAATTAAAATCCCAGCTCTTTATGGTGAAAAAGTTTTTACGGTTGATGATCGTATGAACGCACGCTATGGATATGGTCGCATGGATATTTGGATGGACGCTCCAAGAGCAGAAGTAAATCGTTTTGGTGTAAAGCGTGCTGCGGTTGAAGTTTATTTTGCAGAGCCAGCTGCCAAAATGGCGAAAGTTGATAGTATTTAAAAATTTAAAAAAGACACCTTTCACAGGGTGTCTTTTTAGTTGTTTTGTTTGACTCTAAATTGTAATGCTTCGGCCAAATGATTGATAGTGATATTGTTGTCGCCGGCCAAATCAGCAATCGTCCTAGCAATTTTTAAAATACGATTATACGCTCTGGCAGACAAACGCATTTTGTCTACGGCCTCCCCTAGTAAGTTTAAAGATTCAGAATTTAGTTGGCAATATTTTTTTATTTCCTCGTTCCCCATTTCAGCATTGGTAATTATTTTTGTTTTAGAAAAACGAATCGATTGAATTTGACGAGCGTTTTCTACACGTTTGCGTATCTCTTCTGATGTTTCACTTTTTTCAGCCGATGATAATTTTTCAAATTTTAATCGCGGCACCTCAATATGCAAATCAATTCTATCTAAGATGGGTCCGCTAATTTTCTTTTGGTATTTTAAAAGTGTTGAAGCCGAACAACTACAGGTTTGTTCTGTGTCACTAGCGTATCCGCACGGACAAGGGTTTTGGCTGGCAACCAAAATAAATCGAGCTGGAAAATGAACTGTGCTTTTTGCGCGCGACACAGAAATATGTCCGTCTTCAAGTGGTTGACGCAGCGCCTCCAAAACATTGCGATTGAATTCTGGGAATTCATCTAAAAACAGAACACCACGATGCGCCAAAGAAATTTCTCCAGGACGAGGATGGCTTCCGCCCCCAACAAGAGCAATATTTGAAATAGTGTGATGGGGAGATCGAAAAGGTCTGCGCTCAATTAGTTTTCCATGTAGCAATCCAGCAACAGAAAAAATTTTTGTTATTTCTAAAATTTCTGTTTCAGTAAGTTTTGGTAAAATAGATGGCAAGGTTTTTGCTAATAATGTTTTTCCTGACCCAGGTGGTCCGGACAGTAAAATATTATGTCCCCCACTAGCCGCAATTTCGAGTGCTCGTTTGGCGAAGTGCTGTCCCTTTATTTGAGACATGTTCAAAACAAAATTTTCCTGATGTTCTGTTTCCTTTGTTTTTTTAAAAGGAACAATCGTGTTTTCTTTTAAAATATAACCAACAACTTCTTTTAAATTTTTGGCTGGCAAAATTTCTACTCCGTCTACTATCGAAGCTTCAGCGGCATTTTCAAATGGAATAATTATTTTATTTATTCCGTTTTCTTTGGCAAACAAAACCACTGACAACACACCGTTCACTGGACGAATTGTGCCGTCTAGAGCCAGTTCACCCAACATTATAGTGTCGTCGATATTGTGTACAATACGAGTGTTGGTACTTGCTAAAATTACCCCAACCGCCATTGGCAAATCATACATTGGGCCTTCTTTGTGTAAGTTGGCTGGAGCTAAATTTATTAAAATTCTAAAATTAAAAGGATATTTATATCCCGAGTTTTTTATGGCCGAATGAATTCTGTCTTTTGCTTCCTGAATAGCTGTATCGGTCAGACCGATGATTCCAAAGTTTGTCTGACCTTTATTTATGTCCACTTCCACCTCCACCGGCAAGCAGCTTAATCCAACTGGGGCTGCAGACCGAAGCTTGATAAACATAGTTACTTGTGAAAAAAATGTTTACGTAAAAATATAAATGATATACCGACTACAATGAGTATGTCAGCCAAATTAATTACTCCCGTTCCGATCAAGCAATAATCTATTGTTGCTTTGTAAATAATTCGATCAATAAAATTTGATAATGATCCAAAAAAAAGCAATGTAAGTCCTAAAAAAAAGTGGTGTCTGTTTGTTTGGTAGTTATTATATATCAAAAATAATATTAATAATAAAATAGGAACAGACAAAAATATGGAAAGAAAGCTCGGAATCGGTATGCTAAATGCAATACCCGTATTTTTAAATGGGTACCAACCAAACACTTGTCCAATTAAATGATTTTCAGTGAAAATGTTTAATGAAAAAAATTTAAACAGTCTATCTAAGGAAAATAAAAAAAAGCCGCCAATAAAAATTATTAAATGGCGGACTTTGTTTTGCATAGAGAAATTAAATTTCTTGAGTGATGGCTTTTTTACAAGAAACACAGGCGTTGGAAGTTGGGCGAGCGAGAAGTCTTTTTTCGTCGATTAGTTTTTTGCAGTATTTGCAAATACCATAAGTGCCATCATCCAAGCGTTTGATAGCTTGGTTGTTGTCGCGTAAAGTTTTTTCAAAACTTTCTTCTAGTGGAATTTCGGCTGCGTACTCAGCTACTTCAGCGGCATTTTCATCATCTTTGTCTCCGTATTCAGGGAAGTTGCTGTTGTAGTCTCCAGAAACACGTGTATTTTTCTTAGAAAAACTACCAAGCTCTTTTTCCAAAGTCTCTTTTTCTTGAATAAGCAAGGTTTTTATTTTGGTAAGAAATTCTTTGCTGAAAGCTGATTTAGCCATATTAGTTGGTTATTTTCAATGAAATAATTATAACAGATTAACAAACGTAGTCAAGCAAAATTTTTAGAAAAAAAATAAGGGCGTAGTATCCCGATAAAATATAATTTTAAGGATCTCGCCCTTAAGGCGCTGTACATGGCGAGATCAAACATCGTATAGACGGTTGTCATCAACCAAGACAGTGATACCCCCGACCGCTTGATGGTAAGGCCTCAGGCAAGAGTATGACACAAAAGGTCAGACAGATGCAAAAAATTTTGAGGTTACCGGTGAAGAAGTTCGGATTCGCCACTACCGCTTCAATATATTTGTACAGCAGTTGTGAATCCACTTCAATTAATAAGCAGTTCGCTGGGTTAGGTCCACTGATAAGTGGACAGATAAGTTGTAGCAAAGAACTACATAATTAGTATAGCACATAAAACGGGTTTTGTCAACAGTTTTGTATACACTAGTCTATACAAACGTCGTTTGGTTGTATATTAGCCAAAATAATTGCTGTTGTTAAAATTTAAACAGAATAGTTGTGCACATAATAGGGAGGTTTCCCACACACTTATCCACATTTGTATAGACTAGTGTATACAAATTTAGTATATATAAAAAAATATCTGTTCAAAAAATCGTTTTTTTGTTAATATTATATTTTAAGTATAATACTATGATCAACAAAACACTCCTTTTGATATTGGATGGCTGGGGCATTGGTGTGAACGAAAGTCACAATGCTGTTTTTAATGGGCAGCCAAAGTATTGGAATAGTCTTTTACAAAACTTTCCTCACACGTCACTAGTGGCAAGAGAAGAGGCGGTTGGGTTGCCAACTGGTTGTCTTTCTGGTTCAGAAGTTGGACATGCGACGATTGGTGCGGGTAGGGTTGTGTGGCAAAATGCGGCAAAAATTGATTTTAGCATTATCAATGGGTCGTTTTTTAATAACGACATTCTAAATGATGCACTAAAACACATAGAACGTCACAAAGGTGAGTTACATTTAGTAGGGCTGTTAAGTGACGGTGGAATTCATTCTCACATTAATCATCTTCTTGCCTTTATTGACTGGGCGAAGAGCAATAGTATACCAGTTCGACTCCATCTGTTTTTAGACGGAAGGGACATGAGTCCTACGAGCGCATTGGATGTTTTGAAAAACAAGATTATGCCAGTTATAAGCGACGATGTAACCATTTCAACAATGTGTGGTCGTGCGATCGCTATGGACAGAAATGGTAATTGGGAAAAAACAGAGCAAATTTTTAGGTTGTTGACCAGTGTTGATGGTATTAACGAAGAAAAGCCTTTGTTTTGGCTACAAAGACAGTATGAGGAAAAAATGACGGATGAATTTGTGTTACCAGTTCGTTTTGATAATAACATTATAAACAACAATGATGTTGTACTGTTTTTTAATTTTAGAGCAGACAGAATGAGGCTATTATGTCAGATGTTTGTAATAACGTCTACACATACAGTTTTACAAATAGTCGTAGCTACAGAGAACAACTTGTTTATTTCTTTGACAAAATACGGGGACGAGTTTTCACAAATTAAAGAAATGTTTTCGCCTCAGCCGTTAAACAATTTGATAGGCGAGTGGTTTTGTAAACAAAATATAAGGCAATTCCGCATAGCTGAAACAGAAAAGTATGCACATATAACATATTTTTTTAATGGTGGTCGTGAAGAGCCCTTTAAATATGAAGAGAGACTTGTGATACCTTCTTTAGGTTTGTCCAACTATGCAAGTTCTCCAGAAATGAGTCTACCCGAAGTGACGAGCTCTCTTTTGAGAGTTTTGTCCAGCGGAAAACACGAATTTATTGTTTGCAATATTGCAAATGGTGATATGGTTGGACATAGCGGTGATTTGGAAGCTGGAAAGTTGGCTGTTCAAGCTGTTGATTTTGCTTTATCAAAAATCGTACCAACAGCTCAACAGGCTGGATATACGGTATTAATAACAGCAGATCATGGGAATATTGAACATATGTTGGAAAAGAATGAACCCCATACTGCCCATACTTTTAATAACGTTCCGCTTATTGTTACAAATAGCAAAGTTATTTTACCTGGATCTGGTTTTTTGCACCAAGTTGCTC
>CAZXEV010000006.1:6141-15319 GCA_964639735.1 uncultured Gammaproteobacteria bacterium | reverse complement strand
CTATTCCTGTGGAAATGGATAGTAAGTCGCTGATATAACAAAAACACCCGCGATTTGGCGGGTGTTTTTATTTTTGTATATACTATTTTGTTTTACCAGCGATAATGTTGGCAGCAACGTTGCCTGGAACGTCAGCGTAATGATCAAATTCCATTGAAGAACTTGCACGACCTTGTGACATGGAGCGTAAAGAGGTTACATAGCCAAACATTGAGGCTAATGGCACCATGGCCTTTACAACTTTCATCTGTCCGCGATCAAACATTTCTTGAATTTGTCCACGTTTGCTGTTCAAGTCACCGATACAGTCACCCATGTATTGTTCTGGGGTAACTAACTCTACTTTCATGATTGGTTCCATGATAACTGGGTTTGCTTTTTTACAAGCAGCTTGGAAAGCCATAGATCCAGCCATTTTGAAAGCCATTTCAGAAGAGTCAACTTCGTGGTATGAACCATCGGTTACAGTTACTTTTACATCTACTACTGGGTAGCCAGCTTGGATACCGCGAGTAATGGATTCTTTGATACCCTTTTCAATAGCAGGAATAAATTCACGAGGAATAGATCCGCCTTTGATTTCATCTACGAACTCAAAGCCTTTGCCATCTTCTTGAGGTTCAACAGTGAGGTAACAATGGCCAAATTGACCCTTACCACCAGACTGTTTAATATATTTACCTTCAGCCTCAGCTTTTGTACGGATAGTTTCTTTATAAGCTACTTGAGGAGCACCTACATTGGCATCTACCTTGAATTCGCGTTTCATACGATCAACGATGATATCTAGGTGTAATTCACCCATACCAGAGATGATAGTTTGAAGAGTTTCTTCATCAGTTTTGATGCGGAATGTTGGATCTTCTTCAGCCAATTTCTGCATTGCCATACCAATTTTTTCCTGATCCTGTTTGGTTTTAGGTTCGATAGCTACAGAGATAACTGGTTCTGGGAAGACGATCTTTTCCAAAATAATTGGATGATCCTCGTCGCAAAGTGTGTCACCAGTGGTGATGTCTTTTAGACCGATAGCTGCGGCGATTTCACCAGAGTAAACATCGTTTACGTCTTCACGGTGGTTGGCGTGCATGCGCACGATGCGTCCAAGACGACTGCGTTCACCAGTGGTTGAATTATAAAGATAACTACCAGCGGAAACGTGTCCAGAATATACACGGAAGAAAACAAGCTTACCTACAAAAGGATCAGTCATAATCTTGAAAGCCAAAGCAGAAAAAGGTTCGTCATCAGATGGATTGCGAACTTCTGGTTCTTCAGTTTCTGGATTTGTACCTTTTGTTGAAGGTAAATCTGTTGGTGCTGGCAAATATGCAACTACTGCGTCCAACATGAATTGAACACCGATGTTGGCAAGAGCCGAACCACAGATAACAGGGTATAATAAATTTTTCAAAGTTAAAGTGCGGATGGCGGATTTGATTTCAGCCACAGTCAACTCTTGACCGTTTAGATATTTTTCCATCATTTCATCACTAACTTCAGAAACTTTTTCTACCAATTTGGCACGGTAGTCTTTTACTTGTTCTACCATGTCAGCTGGAATTGGAATTTCTACGATGTTTTCACCATTTTTTCCTTCGAAGTGGTAAGCTTTGTTTTCAATCAAATCTACTAAACCTTCAAAAGTACTATCAGCGCCGATTGGTAGCTGAATAGCGTAAGCATTTTTTGACAAACGCTCAGTGATGGAATCCATACACATATAGAAGTCCGCACCAAGTTTGTCCATTTTGTTTACAAATGGTACGCGAGGTACGTTGTATTTGTCGGCTTGATGCCAAACAGTTTCAGATTGAGGTTCTACACCTTGAGATCCATCAAACACAGCAACTGCACCGTCAAGTACGCGCAAAGAGCGCTCTACTTCTACAGTAAAGTCTACGTGTCCAGGAGTATCAATGATGTTAATGCGGTGATCTTTCCAGAAACAAGTGGTAGCAGCGGAAGTAATTGTAATACCGCGCTCTTTTTCTTGTTCCATCCAATCCATTTCAGCGGCACCTTCGTGCACTTCACCGATTTTGTGTTTTTTACCAGTGTAAAAAAGCACGCGTTCAGTGGTGGTAGTCTTACCAGCATCAATGTGAGCAGCGATACCGATGTTACGTGTTTTGTCTAGTGAATATTCACGAGGCATAAGTTTAAAAATTTAAGATAAAATTTTTGATTATTTTGCAAAACGTGCAAAATGAGCGAAAGCCTTGTTGGCTTCAGCCATACGATGTACATCGTCGCGTTTCTTCACAGCATCACCAGTATTTTGTTGAGCGTCCATTAATACAGTTGCTAGCTTTTGGAACATTGGTTGGCCCTTTTTGTTGCGGGCAGCGCCGATAATCCAACGGAAAGCCAAAGCATTTTGACGTTCACCGCGAACTGGAAGTGGTACTTGATAGTTTGCACCACCAACACGGCGGGAGCGAACCTCAACTTGAGGGCGGATGATGTTGATAGCTTCTTCAAAAATTTTAACAGGATCTTTTTTTGTGTCAGCTGCAATTTTATCCATTGCTGAATAAAAAATTGTCTGAGCAGTTGTTTTTTTGCCGCGTTCCATCAAGAAGTTGGTGAATTTAGCCACCAATACACTTCCATATCTTGGATCCGGAGCAATAACGCGTTGTTTTGATTGCTTACCTCTCATATTTTAATAAGTTCAATTTATAGGTGACTAAATTATTTCTTTGCAGCTTTTGGACGTTTTGTACCATAGATACTGCGACTGCGGCGGCGTTTGTCGATACCTTGAGCATCATAAACACCACGAACAATGTGGTAACGTACACCAGGTAAATCTTTTACACGGCCACCACGCAAAAGCACGATAGAGTGTTCTTGTAAGTTGTGTCCTTCACCTGGAATATAAGCAATAACTTCAGAGCCATTACTCATACGAACTTTGGCTACTTTACGCAACGCAGAGTTAGGTTTTTTAGGAGTAGTGGTATATACCTTGGTACACACACCTCTTTTGAAGGCGCAGCCCTTGGCGAAAACGGTCTTACGGCGGTGCAAGTTATCAATTGTAAATTGCAATGCCGGTACTTTGGTCTTACGTACTTTACTAGTACGTCCTTTTTTAACCAATTGGTTTACTGTAGGCATAGTTTAATTAATTTGGCTAATCTTAGATGATTTCGCCGATATTTTAATAACAAAAAAACTGACCATATATAATCAGCCACGATTTTTTTGGTCCGCCCTTGATCAAAGCATCAGATAAATACGTTGATTTTTGGACTAGTTCTGCGTAGATAGTACTATTTTAACTGAGATTTGTCAAGAGATTTTACAGGTTATCCAGATCCCTAAGAAAGCTACCAGGTTTTATTTTGAGTGGGCGGTCATCATCTTCGGGAATATATTGGATTTCATCATCAAAAACAGTCTTTTTATAGGACAATAAAGAATGGTCGTCGATAAGATCTTGGCTTATTTCGGCCAAAAACAAACTCGGACCAGAAGTTGAATTCCAACCCTCGGTAGACATTGGGTAGGTGAGAGTGAGGTGACGTTTGGCACGAGTAATGGCGACGTAAAACAAACGGCGCTCTTCTTCTAGGCCGTTTTGTTCGGTGGCCGCGCGACTGTTGGGAAAAGCGTCGTTGGCGACATTGATAATAAACACCGCTTCCCATTCCAAACCTTTGGCTTGGTGGATAGTCGACAATACTAATCGTTTTTGTTGTTCAGATTGTTTTTGGTTTAGCGTTGTGGGTTTGGCAAACGATTCCTGTAAACTAGCTTCGGTTAAAAAGCTGGTGAGATTTTTGTGTTTGGATGCAAAAGTCGCCATCTGTTCCAAATCTTTTTTTCTGTCTTCGTTATCCAAAAATTCAGCATTTAAAAATTCACTATAACGAGAGTTGGTGATGGCGCTGATCAAATCTCCAGGATTGTTTTCAGGAATATAGGCTTCAAGTAGTGCACCGAAAATTTTTAAGAAATTATTAAAACCAATTTTAGCTTTTCCACCAAGAGTTTCACCTAACAATTTTAAATCCTCAACATTTTCTAGTTTTTGAACGGACTCAATAATTTTATTAGCGGCGGCTGGACCGATTCCTTCTTCGTGCATTAAAACTCTAAGCCAGGCGGCAGTGTCGGATAAATTATTTAAAATTCTTAGATAGCTCAAAACATCTTTGATATGAGCACGATCAAAAAAACGTAGACCGCCACGATAATCATAAAGTATTCCAGCTTTGGCTAATTCCATTTCAAGCATCTGTGAATGATGAGCGGCTCGAAATAGCACAGCGATATGGTGAGGGGCAGTGCCTTGATCTATTAATTCATTTATTTTTTTAACAACAAAACTTGCCTCATCGGACTGATCATTTTTTGGATAAAGATTTGGTTTTATCCCGTTAGTTTTTATTGCTTTTAATTTTTTTGGATACTGATGTCGGTTATTTTCTATTACACCATTGGCGAGTGATAAAATTTCTTGGTGCGAACGATAATTTGTTTCTAATCGAAATATTTTTGCTTCCGAATATTTTTCTTCAAAGTTTAAAATGTTTGAAATATCAGCGGCACGAAAAGAATAAATACTCTGTGCATCATCACCAACCACCAAAATATTCCGATGGATTTTGGCTAATTTATCAATAATATTCGCCTGAAGTTTATTTGTGTCTTGGTACTCGTCTACCAAAATATATTTAAACTGATTGGAAAATTTTTCTTGAATTGCTGGAATATTTAAAAGTAAAGCGAGATTGATAAGTAAATCGTCGAAGTCCATCACATTGGCTTCTTTTTTCTTTTGTTCATAGCGAGAAGCGACGTCACCGATTGTTCTGGCCAAATGCCACCAGCCGGTAAACCTGTCCTCAATAGTTTCTTCAATGCTTTTTTTTGAATTGCGAGAAAAACTAATTATAGCACTAACAATTTTGGCTGATGGAAATTTGTCGGTTGTTTTAAATTCTTTAATACACAATTTTATCAACGCCTGACTATCGTCGGCATCAAGTACGGTAAAATTATTTTTATATTTTAAATGAGCAGCATACTGTCGTAAAATTTTATTGGCAATATGGTGAAAAGTTCCAGACCAAGGAAGTGGAAATTCGGTGCCAGTGAGAGCCTGGACACGCTCTATCATTTCATGGGCGGCTCGGTTGGTAAAAGTTACTAGTAAAATTTCTTCAGGAGAAACTTTTTTTTCTAGTAAGTAGGCAACGCGATAGGTAATAGTGCGAGTTTTTCCAGATCCAGCTCCAGCCAAAACCAAACAAGGACCGTCGCCGTTTTGAACGACATCCAGCTGCTCTTGGTTTAATTCTTGTTCAAAATTTATCATATAGAGTTTACATTTTAGCATGTAAAGTTTTTTTTATCAAAAGAGACTTGATTTTTTGCCAAAAATAACGTATAATTGGCTTAAATTATATAAATATGACATTTTTTGAACTTATACATGAAGATAAAAAAACAGGTGCTCGGGCTGGTATAATGCATACTGAGCACGGGGATATTCCAACACCGGTGTTTATGCCAGTTGGAACTCAGGCAACAGTAAAAACTTTGGATCAATCCGATTTGCTTACTTTGGACCCAAAAATTATTTTGGCTAACAACTATCATTTGCATTTGCGTCCAGGTGAAGATTTGGTCGCTCAGGCGGGCGGTTTGCACAAATTTATGAACTGGGACAGGGCGATTTTGACTGATTCCGGAGGTTTTCAAGTGTTTAGTCTAGGTTTGCAAAAAGAACAGAGACAATCAGGTGATCAAGGAAAATTGGTAAAAATAGACGATGATGGCGTGACTTTTCAGTCGCATATCGACGGATCAACCCATCGTTTTACACCAGAATCAGCGATCGAGTGTCAGCATAAAATTGGTGCGGACATTATTATGGCTTTTGATGAATGTACTCCAGACAACGCAGACGAAGAATATACCAAAGCAGCGATGGACCGTACTCATCGCTGGGCAGAGCGTTGTATAGTGGAGCATAAAAAAAATCCTTCGTACCATGGGTATAAACAATTTTTGTTTGGAATAATTCAGGGTGCTAATCATGAAAATTTCAGAAAAGAATCAGCCAAATTTATTTCAAGTTTGGATTTTGATGGGGTGGCAATTGGTGGAGAGAGCGTAGGTTACAATATGGAAGCCACTGAAAATATTTTGCGTTGGGTGACACCGCTGATTCCAAAAGATAAGCCACGCTATACTATGGGAGTTGGTTTGGATCCAACTGATTTGTTGAAGGTGGTTGCCGGTGGAGCAGATATGTTTGATTGTGTAGCTCCGACAAGACTGGCTCGACACGGTATGGTGTTTGTTTCGTCCAAACAAGATGCGAAACGCCGAATGAATATAAAAAATTCTGAATTTGCTAAAGATTTTTCTCCTATTAGTGATGACTGCACTTGTTTAACTTGCCAAAAATATTCACGAGCCTATTTACATCATCTATTTGCTACCCAGGAAGTTTCTGGCTTGCGATTGGCTACAATTCACAATATTCATTTCATGTTGAACTTAATGAGAAAAGCTCGAGAAGCGATTTTGGAGGATCGTTTTGAAGAATTTTTGTCACTTTAAAAATACACATCTACGTGTATGAAAAAAATTATTATTTTTACAGATGGCTGGCACCCAATGGTCAGTGGTGTGGTGCGTTCGCTTGAAAAAACAATTGAAATTCTTAAAAAAAATAATTTCGATGTGGTTTTAATTCACCCTGGAATGTTTCGAAGTATTCCAGTGTTTTTTTATCCAGAAGTTCGGCTGTCTGTTTTTGCACAGAAAAAAATTAAGAAAATTATCGATGATGAAAAACCGGATTATATCCATATTGCTACTGAAGGCACTCTCGGTCTAGCTGCACGAATGGTCTGTGCGCATAATGAGTTAAAATTTTCTTCGGCTTATCATACACATTTTCCTTTGTATTTAAAAATGCGGACTGGTTTTTTGTTTGATAGTACTTATGCGTATTTACGCTGGTTTCACAGCATTTCTAGCGCACTAATGGTTAGTACCAAAAGTTTAAAGGAGGAGCTAGAGTCACATGATTTTAAAAACATAAGAATCTGTCCTTTAGGCGTGGACGCAAATTACTTTAAAAGTACCGGTGTTTCAAAAACTAATTTTACAAAATATAACAAACCAGTATTTGTGTTTTGTGGACGAGTGGCAGTAGAAAAAAATATTAAAGAATTTTTGGAATGTGATTTGCCTGGAACCAAATTAATTATTGGAGATGGTCCTCAAAAAAAAGATTTGGAAATTGAGTATAGCGACAGAGTTGAATTTGTTGGTTATAAAAACGGACAGGATTTAATCGATATTCTATCAGCGTGTGACGTGTTTGTTTTTCCTTCTCGTACAGAAACATTTGGTTTGGTGGTGCTTGAAGCACTGGCTTGCGGTGTGCCAGTAGCCGCTCATAATGTGATGGGCCCAAAAGATATTATCACTCCCGGTGTTGATGGTTTTGTAGGTGATAATCTCGCCGAAGCAGCTTTGGCCTGTTTGAACTTATCACGTGAAAAGTGTCGTGAAAAAGCCCTGCTATTTTCTTGGGAAGAATCAGTCAAAAGTTTTATGAACAATTTAGTTAGAAAATAGTATGTTACACATAAAATTAATTTGTTTAGGGAAACTAAAAGAAAATTTTTGGAAAGACGCGGAGGCAGAATATTTAAAACGTTTACAAGCGTTTGCCAAAGTGGAAATTGTTGAACTGAAAGAAGAGTCTTTTGACGAAAAAATGTCGGTCGAAATAATAAAATTAAAAGAAGCAGAAAAAATAAAAACTGTTTTAGAAAAAATCAAAGATGCTACCATAATTGTGCTTGATGAACACGGTAAGCAATTTTCGTCCGTTAATTTTTCCAAACATTTGTTTGAGCTAGCCGGTCGTGGTAGTGGAGAATTTGTTTTTGTGATTGGCGGTCCGCTTGGTTTGGACGATTCAATATTAAAAATGTCGAATTTAAAATTATCATATTCTTCTTTCACTATTACAAATCAAATGATCAGAGTATATTTGTTTGAAAAGATTTACCGAGCTTTGATGATTGAAGCTAACAGGCAATACCACTATTAGTTTATCAATGCGCCATTTACAGTCCGATTAAAGTAGTTTAAAATATCTATATAATATTATATTTTAATTATGTCTAAACCAGTAATCGTCTCAGGAATACAACCAACCGGTAATTTGCATATTGGCAATTATTTAGGTGCGGTTAAAAACTGGTTGGAACTACAAAATTCTGGTAAATATCAATTGTATATATTTATTGCTGATTTACACTCTTTGACCGGCAAAATTTCGGCCCAGCAATTGAGAGAGCAAGTAAAGATTATAGCCGCTGAGCTACTGGCCGCTGGAATTGATCCAGACAAGACTACTTTCTTTGTACAGTCACACGTTCAAGAGCATTCAGAGTTGGCCTGGATTTTTAATTGTGTCACTTTGATGAATGAACTCGAAAAAATGACCCAGTATAAAGATAAGACTGCCCAACAAATTTCAGCTACGGCTGGATTGTTTACTTATCCAATATTACAAGCGGCAGATATTTTGCTGTACAAAGGTGAGTTAGTTCCAGTTGGACAAGATCAAATCCAACATGTCGAATTGACTCGCGACATTGCTCGTTGGTTTAACAATAAACATGGTGTATTTTTCCCTGAAACTAAACACTTGTTGACAAACGTACCAAAAGTTATGAGTCTATTGGATCCTGACAAAAAGATGAGCAAAAGTCTTGGTTTGGGTCATGTAATACAACTCTGTGAAACTCCAGAAGAAGTAGATAACAAGCTCAAAAAGGCAGTAACAGCGACAACTGGTGGGGTGGTGGCGCCAGGTGTAGTAAATTTGTTAGGGTTACTGAAGGAATTTGGTGATAAAAAAACATACGAACAATTTGTGCAAGCCGAAAAAGACGGCGCTGTTCGCTATGGAGATTTAAAAAAGACTCTTGGCGAATCTATCTCATCAAAATTTGAAGGGTTTAGAGAAAGGCGCGCCAAACTTTTGAAGGATACCAAAAAATTAGATAAAATTTTGGCCAAAGGAGCAAAGAAGGCGCAAAAAATTGCTAAAATCAACATGGAGCAAGTGAGAAAAATGGTGGGAATTAGATAAATATTCCGGGGTAGTTGAGTGGTACAACGCCAC
>CAZXEV010000006.1:0-6131 GCA_964639735.1 uncultured Gammaproteobacteria bacterium | reverse complement strand
AATTTTTAACAAAAAAATATGCGAGTTTGGGATATACACCCCAAGCATTTGTGTCGAAAACATCTGCTGGCTGAACACCGAGAGTTACACGGGCTTTGGAATATTTTGACAAAGCACGCGGCTAAAGGAGGTTATTCTCGTCATCCAGAAACTTTGCGGTGGATAGGAAAAAATAGAGCGTTGTATGATCGACACGAAGATTTGGTAAAAGAATTTATTTCACGTGGTTACAAACACCACACACCACTCGATAAAAAATTGGCTATTGGATCTAGCAAGCAAAGTATTTTTATCAACACGTTGTCAGAACAAAAAGTTATTTTAAAAAACAAACCATGTGACTGTCTTTTGCACGTTTAATTATAGTACATAAAATAAATATAATATAATTTATATGGAAAACCAAACAACACTTCGAAGTACTCCCAAAGATGTGTTTCTGCAATTGTTTAATATTTTAACATTTTATTTGAGTACGATTGGGTTTATTACCTTGCACATCCAGTATGTTAACGCGGTTTTTCCAGACGCTCTTAATTATTATTTTACTGGCATCGCAGATGCAGTCAGAGTTTCTTCATCAATTCTATTGATTGCTGTCCCGGCCTTTTTGTTTACCGCATGGTTGTTGGCCAAGGATTTGATCGCCGAACCACAGAAACGCGAGCTAAAATTAAAAAAATGGTTAGTTTACTTCACTCTTTTTGTTTCAGCCGTCACTATCGTCATTGATTTAATCACATTTGTATATAATTTTTTAAGTGGAGAATTAACAACCCGCTTCTTTTTGAAAATTTTAGTTGTCTTATTGGTAGCTGGTGCAGTGTTCGGTTATTATATGTGGGATTTAAAGCGTAAAGAATTGGTATCCAAAATTCCTAAAATTTTAGCAATAATATTATCGGTAGTAGTATTAGCGAGTGTAGCAGCAGGCTTTTATATTATTGGAACTCCTTTTGAACAACGAGATCGTCGGTTTGATGAACAAAGAGTGCAAAATTTGCAGACAATTCAAGGTCAAATTATTAATTATTATTCACTAAAAGGAATGCTCCCTGTTGAATTAACCGCCCTTAATGATAGTATTAATGGCTTTGTTGTGCCGACCGATCCGATCAATGGTCAAAAATACGAATATAATGTTCTTGCTAAATATAAGTTTGAACTATGTTCTACTTTTGACTCTGTTGATCAAAATCAAAAAGGCTTCAACTCTCCACAGTATGCTATGCCATATGATTCTTTCAACCAGAATTGGTATCACGGAGCGCAACGCACATGTTTTATCAGAGAAATAGATCCTCAACTTTACAATGTAAAAGAAAACAATCCAAATCTGCCGATAGATTACAATCCAAACCCAAAATTTGTTCAATAAATATTTTAAAGCCTCTTATAAAAGAGGCTTTATTTTTTATTAAAATTTGTTATAATTAAAAAGATTAATTTAATATTCAAACGGAGGTATGTAATATTATTTTTTTATAACTGTCTTTCTATTTGGCAGTTTTTTTATTTATCAAAATTCTTGGGCTGGAAATAGTGATATTATTATAAACGAAATTGGGTCTTACCCAACGAGTACTCACGAATGGATTGAGATATGGAATAGAGGCTCCGACCCAATAGATATTAATGATTGGAAGTTCTGGGAAAACAATACTAATCACGGATTGAAAGTAGCGACCTCCAGTGACAGTATTATTTCACCAGGAGAATTTGCCGTGATTTGCCAAGACGATGATGTTTTTTTAAGAGACTATCCTAGTTTTATTGGGTCAGTTTTTGATTCTTCGTGGACAAGTTTGAGTGAAGACGGTGAAGATGTTGGTCTCAAAGATTCAAGCGGAAATTTTGTCGAACAGTTTTCTTATGTTGCTACTACTAAATATTCTTTAGAAAGAAAAAATCCATTTTCAAATATATATAATTTGGAAAATTGGCAGGAGAATAATAATGGGAACACCGTTGGTTTTCAAAATAGCAATTATTTTGTTTTTGATAACCTTGTTTCAAGTACAGTTACAAGTAGTCTAGAATCATCTTCGACACTAGAATTTGTTACGACGTCAGAAAGTTTAATTGCTTGGGACTTTATAAAATTAAACGAAATTGTTTCCGATCCAGTGATTGGAAATGAAATTGTCGAACTCTACAACAACGGATCAAGCACAGTAGATGTGTCTGGAGGTTTAATTTGTGATTCATCTGGTGAGAATTGTAAAACTTTGAGCGGTATTATAAATGGACACGATTGGTTGATAGCGGATTTGTTGACGGACAGATATTTAAACAATAGTGGAGATGGGATTGTTTTTAAAGATAATAATAAAATTAATATTGATCAAATAATTTATGGTGTCGACGGATTAAGTGCGCCAGAAAAAGGTCAGTCATTAAGCCGAAAGCAAGATGGGGTGGACAGTGATTCTAATACCGACTGGACTGTGACAAACAAAATTACACTTGGATCGCTTAACGAAATAATTTTACCTCAGATTATTAACAATGGTGGTGGAAATAATACCGATATTGGTGAAAGTTTAAATTCTACCAGTGTTGTTGCGACTACAAAAAGCAACAAAACAACCACTACTTCAAAAAAAATTTCTGAACCAAAAGACCCTGTGAACATTAGTTGGAAGTTGGATTGGCCATACGGACTTAGTGTTGGTGAAGTCGGAACCTTTAGTTCTCGCGGAAGTGCTGATCCACGTGGTGGTGAAGTAACATATAATTGGAATTTTGGTGATAATAGTAGTAGTACCGGTGATTATGTACCACACCTTTTTGTGACTTCCGGAGTGTATATTGTGTCTGTCAGTGCTTCTAGCAGTGCCGGAACATATGGTGAAAAAGAATTCAAAGTTCATGTGGGCCCAAATTTTTCAGTAGCTTTATCAAACATAAAAATAGATGAATATCTAGTGACAAGCACGGACGATTTGTTGGAATATATTACATTAAAAAATTTTTTAGATAAACCACAGAATATTTCAGGTTGGAAATTAAAAAACAAAAGTGGAAAGGAATATAAAATGCCCGATAACACTATTATTTCAGCGTCTGGAACATTAAAATTTTTTCGAACTATCCATCATTTGAGTTTTGATAAGGACGGGGACTCTATAATTTTAACATCGCCAAATGATAGAGAAATACATAAAGTGATGTTGTTTGCAGAAAAGAAAAATAGTAAAAAAGAAACCAAAATCTCTTCTGTAAGAACAACATCGAGTTGGTTGATAGTGCGCGGTGTTGTTACAGTGGAGCCAAAAATATTTGGTCAGCAATATTTTTATATCAGTGATGGTCAAACAGGTTATCAAATTTATCAATATAAAAAAGATTTCCCTGATCTAAAAAATGGCGATTATTTGTCGGTGTCTGGTGAAGTGTCTGAAATCGCTGGTGTAAAAAGAATAAAGATTAAAAATAAATTTTCAATCGACGTTTTGTCCACAAACAAAATTGTGGAACCGGTAAATCTGTCGCTAGAAGACATTGATGAAAATTATTTGGGCATGCTTGTAAAAATAGATGGAGATGTGACTGAAATAAAAAGTAATTTAATGTATGTAGATGATGGTAGTACTGAAATTGCTATATATTTTAAAAAAGGGGCAAAGATAGATAAACAAGATATGAAAGAAGGAGATAAAATTGAAGTTATAGGAATATTAAATAAAAATAAAGATGGTTGGCAGGTTTTACCTAGATCTTTGTCTGATATAAAAATCGTTGGATCTGTTGAGAGTGTGATCGCCAGTCATATATTATCTGATCAAGAAAAGCAGGCTGCAGAAAACAACAAATATGTCGCCACTACAATTAGTGGTGTTGGTGCTTTGCTAATCGGTTTTTTGGCTAGAGCTCGCGGGGCTTTGTTGGTTGGTGTTGTTAAGAAAGTGGCTACTACGGCCAGCCGTTTTGTGGGACGGGGTTGATTTTTCTAGGATAGTATGATACTTTATGGTGGCAATCTGGAAGGGTAGCCAAGTGGTTTACGGCAACAGTCTTGAAAACTGTCGTGTCGAAAGGCACCGCGAGTTCGAATCCCGCCCCTTCCGCCAAGAGAGAATAAGCGACGCGGATGTGTCGCTTTTTCTATATCAAATATTTATGTCCAAACCTGTAAATATAGAACCCGAGTGGTCAAAAGTATTGAAAGGTTATTTTTCGTCTGGTGGTTTTAATAAACTCGCTAATTTTGTGCGTGATGAATACAAAAACAAGACCGTTTACCCAAAGCCACAAGATGTTTTTAAGGCATTTTGGTTGACGCCTTTTTCTGGTGTGAAGGTTGTGATCTTGGGTCAAGATCCATATCATGGGCCAGGACAAGCACACGGTTTGAGCTTTTCGGTTGGAGAGTCTGTCCGCGTTCCGCCGTCTTTGCAAAATATTTATAAAGAAATTCAAGATGATCTAAATATAAAAAAAGATTTTACAATCGGCAATCTTGAATCATGGGCCAAACAAGGCGTGTTGTTGTTAAATGCGATATTGACAGTAATAGCGAACAACCCAGCTTCACATCGAGAAAAAGGCTGGGAAGATTTTACTGATACTGTAATAAAAACAATTTCTGATCAAAAAAGTAACGTTGTCTTTATTCTTTGGGGTAATTTTGCTAGAAGCAAAAAAGTATTAATCGATAGTAGTAAACATTTGATTCTTGAAGCACCACACCCATCACCATTTTCTGCGTATTCTGGATTTTTTGGATGCAAACACTTTTCTAAGTGTAATGAATATTTATTGAAACATGGTAAAAAAGAGATACATTGGTAATACATTTAAAGAATGGACAAAACCATTCTTTTTTAGTAGTATTTATCTGTCTTGGAGAGGTGTCTGAGTGGTCGAAAGTGCCGCTCTCGAAAAGCGGTAGGCTGCAAGGCCTCGAGGGTTCGACTCCCTCCCTCTCCGCCAAAAATAATCCACATAATGGATTATTTTTTTTATCTTATTTTTGTGTTATAATATACATATTAATTTAGCTATTTTTAAAATATGGCCAAAGGAAACAACGCAGGTAAAAAAAACAAGAACATCAAAAAACCAAAACAATCAAAAAAGAAATAATCTTTTAAAACCCACTTCGATCAAGTGGGTTTTTTTATTATAAAGATTGACTTTTTGGCTATTTTAAGGCATTGTATTAATGTATGAATATAACATCAGCCAAATTTATTAAAGGAATAGTTCAAGCAGACCCAGCTCTCGAATCTGGATATCCTCAAATTGCTTTCATCGGTCGTTCTAACGTTGGAAAGTCCAGTGTTATTAATGCTTTTGTAAATCAAAAAGGTTTGGCAATAACCAGTTCGTTTCCGGGACGCACACAACAAATCAATCTTTTTTTAGTAAACAAAAATTTTTATTTGATTGATTTACCAGGATACGGCTTTGCCAAAGTTTCTGCCGATAGAAGGCAGCAGATCGAGGATTTAATCAATTGGTATTTTTTTGACTCTGGATACAAACAAAAGAAAGTTATATTAATTATCGATGCTAATATTGGTCCGACTGTAGATGATCTAAATATGCTAAATAGCCTAGAGGAAGAAGGAAAGCAAATTATCATATTAGCCAATAAAGTGGACAAAATAAAAAAATCTGAATACGAAAAAAAGTTTGAAAAAATTAAATTGGCTGTTGGTGAACACAAAATTATTCCTTTTTCTGCCGAAAAAAGATTTGGGATAAATGAGCTAGTCAACGCCATCGCACATTGACATTTACGATAATTTTCACTATAATCTGAATATTCTGGAGAGATGGCTGAGCGGTCGAAAGCAGCAGTTTACTAAACTGCAGGCCACGCAAGTGGTCCTAGGGTTCAAATCCCTATCTCTCCGCTGGGTCACGCTTATATGAGCGATTTGCTCATATTAAAAACACCGCTTAATCGCGGTGTTTTTGTTATTTGATTCTGAAGGTGTGGTTTACAAATTAACCTTTTTTACTAACTCAGATTTAATTTCCATCGCTCCAAATCCTGGAATGTTGCAGCTGATATTATGGTCACCATTAGTGAGGTGAATATTTTTAATTTTAGTTCCAGATTTCATTGGTTTTGAAGACCCTTTAACAGGCATGTCTTTCATAAAAAGGACAGTATCTCC
>CAZXEV010000005.1:3488-24077 GCA_964639735.1 uncultured Gammaproteobacteria bacterium | reverse complement strand
TACAGTTGGTCCTACCCCAAACTTGGCTTGAGGATATTTTTTTAACACCGCTGCAGCTACAAGATGCGCACAACTATGACGCATTTTTTCCAGTTGTTCTTTGTCCATATATAAAATTAATTAAATTTGTAAATAAATTAAAAACCCCGATATCTAAATATAGATATCGGGGTCAAGATTTTAATCTAGACGGTTCCACCCGAATGTTTCACTTTTTTATTGGCTTAGCATCGAAATCATCGATATCCTTTCGGAAAACGGTTGGTAGCCGTTTCAATCACCAAATAAATTGTATAATAATTCATTAGCCTTGTCAAACAATCTTTGAGTTTGAATTTTATTTAACCCAAAAATTTATAAGCTTTGATCCATGACCAACACGTGCAAACATCACCAATTTATTACCTACTTTCTTCAAACAATATGGTTTTTCGCTTTTTAAACACTTATTATAATTTGTAAAACCACCAATTTCATATTGAGAAACAGCGGTTGATTTATCATCATATCTCAATTCAGAAACCGTAACTAATTTTTTACCAAGATTATTAAAACTTGATTTCCATGGAGTTGTATACACATACCCGCCCCATTCCCCACTAGTTGCTTGTTTGAAACTACCCTTAGTTGCAACTTTTTTTAAATTATTTTTACTAGCAACCACAGTCAATCTTTTAAAATTTGTAGAACTGTTCAAATCTGTTACACCAAGATCCTCGCCGAGATATGTAAAACTCACTCCATGAGTGTCTTTCCGGCAGCTCATGCTAACAAAATTGTTTAAATCTTTCAAACTTTTTGCAGTGTTTAGGTTTATAGTATAACCGGCTGTTTTGACACCATTTGAATCCACTTGTGGTGTATCTAATACTAAATACGACTTTACGTCGAATTCTCCGTCATTCACAAAAACAGTGTAATCTAATGATTTGTTTTTTAAGCTATCAATAAACTTAATACACTGATTATACGCATATTCATTTTCAACTGTTGATCCACCCCAATAGTCGGCATTTCGATATTCACCTTCAGCTACAATATCCAAAATCTCATCCTCATTGCTGGAAACTACTTCTTTATTTATATTGATCAATGCTTCATCAACCCAAAAATCAACTTTTTTGGAACCAATACCAGAAAAAATAAACATTATCAATGAATCCCCAACTTTTTTTATACAAAATGGTTTTTTCGAATTTATACATTGATTATAATCAGCTAAACCAGAGAATGAATGTTTAGAAATTGTAGATTTTAATTCACTGTTTTCTGACTCGGAAACCAAGACTAATTTTTTATCAAGATCGTTATACTCTGTTTTCCAAGGAGCCGTATAGGTATATCCACCTAGACCGCCAGTACTGTTTGCGTGTTGAACAAACGTTCCACTAGATTCGATTTTTTTTAAATTTTTACCTTGGCTATATACATAAAAATATCTTTCAATAGTGGCTACCTCAGACCAATTTCCTAACGATATTCCATTATATAAAAACAATAAACTGTTTGTCTTTTCAGAACACAGCACATTAAACACCTCTTTTACATCATTTTTGTTTTCACTTTTAAAAAATGAAATATTATATTCTTCTTTATTATCGAGAGAAACTGTCTTTACCACATTTGTATGTCCAACCTTAAACTCTTTCCCATTTATATTTATATAATAATCGTTTGGTTGACTTTGGACTGTAGTAGCCAATTTTTTACATTCTTGGTAAAATTCAAGACTTCCTCCATTTGCAGAACCACCGCTATTTCCAAGAGGAACGACTGATGTCAGACCAAAAATTTCCTTTGCTCCAGAGGGAGCCGCGCTCGAAACAGATGGAATTAATAAAAGCAATACCAACGAAGGAAGCACTACAAACTTGTTAAGCCTGAACATATACACAATGTATTAAGAATTATTTAACATTTTTAACTATCACCTTAATCTTATCCGGCACAGTTGGTGCCTTACTAATCCAGGATGGAGAAAAATCTACATCTACTCCAGCTACATGAGAAAGCTCAAAAATATATCGCTCGATCTCATCTTTGCTTTTATCCATAAAATATTGTGGAGAAAGTTTTTCGGCGTTGGCATCTAAAGTCACCAAATCATCTTGCGAAACAGATAATTGGGCAGTTTTGGCCAGCTGGTCGTATGATACCACACCAACCTTTGGTTCATTGGTAGTTGTCAAAACTTTTTCTAAAGTATTATCTACTTTAGATGAAACTACTTTTGAAATAGCATCATTTAGATATTTTTTATTATATGAAATGATCATCACAGTACTTGTACCGGTCAAATTAAAACCATCGACTTCTTCTCCTGCTTTTTTATCTGATACTGGGTTGGCTCCCATGACTTTGACAACGCTTTTTATATCCGGATCTTGTGTGATTGCACTATATTGTTCTTTAATTTTATTTTCAAAATCCAATTCAGCTGCTGCCAAATCGTCTTTTGTTAAGATACCAACTTTACGAACGCCGGTATCCATTGGTTTTAAACTTTCAGCAAAAATTACTTTTTGTTTATCGCTAGACAAGCCTGGAATTGTAAATTTGCTTGGACCAATATCACTTTCGACACCAGCCTTATCAGCATAAACATTGGTAGTGACTTTACCATTGGCAGGGACGGTCACTTTGTCTGATAATCTAAACAACACTCCATTTTCAGTCAATAATCTAGTAGTCTTTACCAAAACTTGAGATTCATTTGTCTTATTATACAAGACAACTTCACCACCAGCCAAACCTTCGATAGTTTTTGAACCAGTTGGAAAATATTTTTGGGAAAAATTTATAATCGTCGAAGAAACTGTACCCATAATCATATTTTCATCCACTGGGGTTTCACCGGCATTGACACTCACTGTAAGATTTACGCTACGAACATCTTCTTTGGCCAAAATAGTAATAGTCGCTTTTTTAGAAGTGACAAAAACTACTACGGACAACAATCCAATAGTAATAACTAAAAATGATAAAGCAATTGTGCGATAAAAATTTACTGATGGCTCAGAAAATTGCGCACGAGTTTCTGTATGGCGAACACGCATAATAAAAATTTTTTTAAGATAAATTTATTATACCACAAAATTTGATTTTCTCCTATTCAGTCACACGGAATATTTCACTTAGCGATGTAATTTTGTCTAATGCTTTCAACAAACCGTCTTGAACCATAGAAGTCATTCCATTTTTAATAGCCAATTCTTCGATTTTATATTCTGAAACTTCTGAACTTAGAATAATCTGTTCGATCTCTTTAGTCATTGTAAAAATTTCGTAAATACCTACTCGCCCCTTATAACCAAGTCCACTACATTTTTCACAACCTTTTCCTTTGTAGAAATGCAGATCATCAAAATTTACATTTTTCTTTTCTGCTTCTGGTAAATCTAATAATATTTTTTTGGCTTTTTCCATTTTTTCCGAATCTACAATTTCTTCCTCCTTACAAAATTCACAAAGACGACGAACCAAGCGCTGACCAATTACCGCGTTGAGAGCTGGCGCTAACAAAAATGGCTTCACACCCATTGATAGAAAACGAGGAATTGCACCGGCCGCACTATTGGTATGAATAGTAGACAACATCAAGTGACCAGTAAGCGCTGCTTGAATAGCAATTTCTGCACTTTCCAAATCACGGATTTCACCAACCATACAAATATCAGGATCTTGACGAAGAATACTACGCAACCCTTTGGCAAAAGTATAGTCTTTGGAAATGTCCACTTGACTCTGATTAATCCCCTCCATTTTAATTTCAATAGGATCTTCCAAAGTAATAATTTTTACACCCGGCTTATTTAGAGTACGTAAAATACTATATAGAGTTGTGGTTTTACCAGATCCAGTAGGACCGGTGGTAATTATCATACCGTTTGGTCTTTCTACTTCTTTTTTGAGTCGATTGTATGCATCTCCACGTAAACCTAGCTCATCAAACGACACACCTTTACTACCACTGTGCAAAATACGCATAACCACACTTTCACCGTGAATAGTTGGCATCGTAGAAACACGAACATCAAGATTGCCAGAACCCAAAGCCAGAGTAACACGACCGTCTTGAGGCTTATCATTTACATTGATTTTCAAAGCTGACAACAATTTTATACGAGAGACGAAACGCTTCCACTGTTCTTTTGGAAGAGTAGCCACATCGTGCAAAATTCCATCAATACGATAACGTACCGCAATACCATTTTCTTCGGCTTCTACGTGGATATCTGAAGAGTTAATTTTTAAAGCTGCTGCAATCATCAAACTCAAAATATCTGTTACCGAAACATTTACAAATTTCTCTTGAAGTTTTTGTAAATTACTTATATCTTCTCCAAATTTTGCCAATTCCTCATCAGTAATATTAATATCTTTGGTAATTGCTTTTACAATTGGTAAATTAGCATACAATCCCAGCACGTGTTCAAAACTATTTTGAGAAATTAAATGTAAAACTACATTGGCATGATGTCTCTCGCCTAGTTCAAAAATAAATTCTTCAATTTCTTTACTTGGCTCCAAACAACCAACACGAATTTCTTCAGGCGTGGCATAAAAACAGATTACACCTTTTTCTTTTACAATCTCTTCTGGGATCATTCGCAATGATTCAGCCGCAACCGGAAATGCGCTGAGGTCGATGTACGGTAAACCAAGAGACTGAGCGTAAGCCCTCCCCATTTCTTCTTTTTCTTTAAGCTCAATTTTTTTCATCTGCTGCTCAAATTTTTCGGTTGGACTATTTACCGGTGCCTTAGCAGCTAATTTTCTAGCAGGTGCGCCATTGGCAGCAGGTTTTTTTGGCATCAAACTACTAATTGAAGGAAATTCTGACGGCATAATTAAGATCTTCTAAAAAGATTTTTAAAGAAATGTATCACCCTACTGGCTACCCCCTCATGATGCATCTTCATGAATAAAAACATCCAAGAACATGTGACAAAAGCGTTGTAAATACCGGCTACTACCAAAACCAACGCGACATACAATACTACTCCAGTATAAATACCAAAACCGATTAAAAATTTAAAACCAGTAACTCCAGCTACTATCCACATAAGCATCGAAGGCAAGAAAGCAGCGAATGAACCATATACAATAATTCCTAGAAATATCGCACTAGTCAAAACCAATACTAATCCAAGCTCCAAAGAAACTACCAAATGACTCAAAAATAGATTCCAACCGTTTATCAGACTTTTCTTTAAAGATTTATTTTCCAACATTAAATAACCGCTAGTATAAATTGAAACCGCTTCAACGACCAAAGCTGCAAACAATGAAATGCCGCCAACTAAAATAAACAGCAAACTAGATGACAATGTTCCGATCTGAACTAATTTTAAAGCAAGTACAGAAAACAAATAAATAATTGCTAATTGTAACCCACGACCCATCACAGTAACAGATAGTAGAGGTAAAACATTTTTTACTCCTTTATTCCAAGCGTCTTCTAGAGGTAAGATACTATCTTTTTTATACCAATGAATAGCATAAGCGATAATCGCACCACGAGCACTAGTCGCAATAAATATTACTGCAATAAATAAAAGCAAAAATATTCCAATCAACCATAACATGAGAAGAATTACCGACACTTGATGCCAGTTGAAACTGTTTACAAAACTAAAAAGTAAACTAAAATTGTATGGTTTAAAATTTTCATTTGATGTTTTGTACAACATCCCTACAAAATCACTAAGCCCCATCTGCCCAATGAGTGCGGACAATAAACCAAAGATCCATAATGATTTTTTGTGGGCTACCAATTGCCAAGAACGAGAAAGTGCTTGACGAAATGTTGGCTCTTGCATAAATACAAATAACAATTGGCAATTAAATTTGCCTGACTGCATTTATTATAACATATTTAGGAAAAACAAAAAACCGTTCGCCCTACTCTGTATCCAAATTATTTAGAAACAAAGTAGGATTGGCGAACGGTCTTTTAAAAAGATCGATGCTTCTCCTATACTGTCAGTTCTTTTACTCCTACTGACAGCGGAAAAAGTTAGGGTTTGCAGCCTGGGATTGATTTGTTCTCACAGAAGACAAAGTCGTCTTCGGTTGTGCACGCCTCTTTGGTGCAAGGGTTCCCGTCGTCAGAACATACAGTGGCCTTGTGGAAGACCTCGCATGTCTTGTCTGGAAGACAGGTGCTGTATCCATCTTCATGGATGAGCCCATCCCCCTGACACGTAACCATGCCGACCTCGCAGTCCTCGTCAGATTGGCACGGCCAGCAGTCCCAGCTCTTGCTGGTGTGGCCGCACTGACCGGTGGTCGTGTCGCAGATGTCGATGGTGCACGGGTTGTTGTCGTCGCAGGACGACGTGCAGCTGATCGGTGCATCGACGGGCGTTGCCGACAGAGGGGCGGCGGCGTAATCGGCAATGACCAGGACACCAAAGTCCTGCTGTGACACAATCGACTCAGGAGCCATCGCCGTCTGATCGACGACGCACCCAGCCAGGGCGCAAACAAAGATAACCAGACACTTGATAGAAGTACGCATGACAGACACCCCTAGCGCTAAAGCGCAGATTTGGCCAAAATTGGCACAAATAAGACGGTTTGCAACCCAGCTTATTTGTACCAATTTTGTGTAAAAAGAGCGGTTATTTACGGAAATAACTCAGAATTATAGCATAAAAACGCCATTTTTTCAATCATAAAAACTCATAAACAAAAATACCGGTATTAGTTGTCTTTGAGCGGGTTATGAGCCCGAGGCTCATCCTTTTGCCCTCGCGGGCAAAAAAAGCGAAAAGATAACTAATACCGGTATTTTTGTTTACCCTATTTTAATATTACACAGTAGGTCTTGGCCCTAAAATTCTCAAAATATCTTCCTGTTCTATGGTTTCTTTTTCCATCAGTTCCTTTACCAATTCATCCATCTTAGCACGATTAGCCAACACTATAGCATTGGCGCGTTTTTCCGCCTCTTCTACCAAAGCCTTGATTTCTTTATCAATTTCTTCAGCTGTCTTATCACTATAATCACGCTGTTCATGAATTTCTTTGCCAAGGAAGATCATTTCTTCATGTTCACCAAATGTACGTGGTCCAAGCTTAGTGCTCATACCATAGCGAGTCACCATATCTTTGGCGGTTTTGGTAGCGTTACGCAAATCTGAACTTGGTCCAGTAGATAACATGTCGTCTCCAAAAATTAATTTTTCTACAGTGTAGCCACCAAACATCATTGCCAAATCATCTCTAAAATGAGCAAGAGTATGGTAGTGACGATCTTCAGATGGCATATTCAAAGTATAACCACCAGCAGTACCACGAGAAATTACTGAAACTTTTCGCACTGGATCACAATGTGGTAAAAAGTGTCCGACAATAGCGTGACCAGCTTCATGATAAGCCGTCATCTTTTTTTCTTTTTCACTAATAATTCTATTTTTTCTTTCAGGACCGAGCAATACTTTTTCAATACTTTCAAGCACTTCACTTTCGCCTACAGATTTTTTACCACGACGAACTGCCAAGATTGCCGCTTCATTTAAAAGATTAGCGAGGTCAGCACCAGAAAAACCTGGAGTGCGCTGAGCTAATTTTTCTAGAGATACATCGGCATCAATCGGTTTTCCTTTGGCATGAACTTTTAATATTTCTTCACGATCTTTCATGTCAGGCAAATCGATCACCACACGGCGATCAAAACGACCAGGACGTAAAAGAGCTGGATCAAGCACATCTGGACGATTGGTTGCAGCCATTACGATTACTCCCAAATTTGCTTCAAAGCCATCCATTTCAACCAAGATCTGGTTCAAAGTCTGTTCACGTTCATCATGACCTCCACCCATACCAGTACCACGACGACGACCCACAGCATCGATTTCATCAATAAATATGATTGCTGGAGCAGCTTTTTTTGCTTTGGCAAATAAATCACGTACACGACTAGCACCAACACCCACAAACATTTCCACAAACTCAGAACCACTCATGTGGAAAAATTCTACGCCAGCTTCACCAGCAACGGATTTGGCAAGTAATGTTTTACCAGTACCAGGAGCACCCATAAGTAAAACACCTTTTGGAATTTTGGCTCCGATATCAGCAAACTTTTTTGGATCTTTTAGAAAATCTACTATTTCTTCAAGTTCTTGCTTGGCTTCTTTAGCACCAGCCACATCGGCAAATGTTTTTTTGTCTTTTGGATCAGCTCCACCTTTACGAGGATTACTTTGTCCAAAGCCCATCGCTTTGTTATTGGCACCTTGTACACCTTTGGTCATGAAATATAAAAATACCATGATGATTATCAAAGGAATAATTGCTGGCAAAAGATTCGCCAACCAAAATTTCCAAGAATTTTCATCTTTTATTTCTACTGAAACACCAGCACGGGCAGCGTCAGAAACGCCGTAATTTTTCATTACATCGCCAAACGAGTCGCCCGCTTCTTTCTTTACCTCCTGTTTTTTGGCTGCAGGATCTTTGAGTTCGGCGGTAAGTGTATCACCTTGAACTACCACCTTTTTTACTTGACCGGCATTGATTTCTTGAACCAACTGACCGATATCTACCGCTTCTGGTTTTTTATCAGCGCCAGCTCTGGTCAAACCCAAAACACCGGCTACTACGAGCAGAACCAGAAACACCGCTAAAAAGTTTTTAAGAAAATTCTTCATAATTTCTAGATAAGATTAATACCCTTGATTTTACCCTATCCCAGCAACAAAATCAAGCTCCAAACAAAAACCCCGACAGTATCGGGGTTCGTGTTTTATAATTGCTAATTTAATACATTATTCAGCCTTTTTTTCCTCTTTCTTTTCTTCCTTTTTCAATTTACATTTTACTCCAGCCACCTTCAAACCAAGACGGTGTTCAGCTGGTTCAACAGATACCACTTCAAATTCAAGTTCTTGACCTAATTTGAATTTATCATTGATATTGGAAATTGGATCATCAGAAAGTTCAGAGATGTGAGCCAAACCATGGATTTCTTTATCCAAGGCGATCATCAAACCAAATGGTTCTACTTTGATGATTTTACCTTTAACTTTGTCGTTTAATTTATATTTTTCTTTCACTTTTTTCCAAGGATCATCTACCAAACGTTTGATAGACAAGTAAATCTTGGAGTGATCAAGTTGGATAATTTGAGCTTTTACACTATCGCCAACTTTTAGAACATCCTTTGGATGATCAATTCTCTGCCAAGCGATTTCAGAAATATGGATAAGACCTTCAAGACCGTCACCAAATTTTACAAAAGCACCAAATGAAGTCAAAGCAGAAATTTCACCAGTTACAATATCATTGATCTTGTAAGCTTCCAATACGGCTTTTTGAGAATCTTCCCAAACTGCGCGTTCTGAAACGATTAATTTTTCTTCTTTTTCATCTACATCGATAACTTTTACTTCGAATTCTTTACCACTCATTTCACGTAATTTATCCAAAATGCGATTTTTGTCGCCACCAGTTACACGTGGGTAATGATCTGGAGAAAGCTGAGATACTGGCATAAAACCAGACAAAGCATCAACGCGCATCATGAGACCACCTTTGTTGGCAGACACCACTTTGGCTTTGATTGTTAAACCATCTTTCATCCATTTCTTCATACTGTCCCAAGCACGTTGGTAACCAGCAATACGGAAAGAAAGTTCCATTTCACCGTTTTCATTTTCTAGATCAACTACTGTAGCTTCAGCTTCGTCACCGGCTTTTAGACCAGCATATTCACGTGATTCCACGAACAATTCGCGACCACGAACCACACCAGTGGTCACACCTTCTACATCCAAACGAACCTCGCCACGATCGACAGAGATTATTTTACCTTTTACCACTTCGCCTACTTTAGGCACGTTGATAGCCATACCAGCCAATAGGGTTTTGAAGTCCTGTTTAGCGGCATTTTTGACAGAATCTGTCATAGAAACAAAAAAAATCTTCTTATCCTTTTTGATCTTAGTCAAAATAGGTGCCTACCACTAAATCGGGTGGGCTTAAAAATATTTAATTTATGAGATAATAATAGCTTATTTTGAGAGGTTTGTCAATACTAAAATTTATTCACTATTTATCCAGTTTTTATCCTTGCTAACACTCTATGGCTATGCTATAATTTTAACAGTTTTAATTGACTTAATTTTTCTGATTTTAGATAATTTTATGCATATTTCCTGGCTTGGACAAACCTGCGTCCGTCTGCAAACCAAAAACATGGACGAAGATATCACCGTGATCATCGACGGCTACAAACCTACTACTGGTGAATTTCCACGTAGTTTCAGTCCTCAGATAGCGCTCTACTCTCACGGCGAAGATGACACTACCACTCTTTCTCAGGAACCTTTCATTATTTCTACTTCTGGTGAGTGCGAAGTAAAAGGTGTGATGTGTTATAGTCACCCTTGTGAAGACGGACAAGTTTTCAAAATTAACTCTGAAAATTTGAATTTGGTGCATTTAGGAAAACTTACCAAAAAATTAGACGCTGAGTTTATCGAGAAGCTCGGCACGCCAGATATTTTATTTATTCCAGTTGGTGGAAGCCCAAATTATTTGTCACTAAATGATGTTGCCGATATGATTACCGCCATGGCACCTCGTATCGTGATTCCTATCGCCTATCAATGTGATAGTGAACCAAAAGCTGGCACACTCAGTGAATTTATAAAAGTTGTCGGCCTTAAACCGGATGTCACTGATAAAAAAATTATTATTAAGAAAAAAGATTTACCAGCGGAAGAAACAAAACTAATGGTATTAGAAAAAAATTACTAATATATGCCTACCAAAAAAGGCAAAGAAGATATTCGAGAAAAATTTGTAAGCGAACAACTCACCAAAGAAAACAAACTTTCACTATGGCTTTGGATCGGGGTTGGTGGTATCGGAGCAGTGATCGTATTCTTTTGGGGATACTCACTTTGGTCCAGCCTCACTACTTTCAATTGGAAAAAAACCGAAGAAAGTAAAATTCTGACTCAGAGCAGTAGCGAATGGGATAAAACATTTCAAGATGCAAAAAATAACAAACTAAAAGAACAACTTTCTAAAGAACAGATGAAAGAAATATTAAATCAAGTTTTAAAACAACAAACAACAAGTTCTGCGGTTACTACTAACACGATTGAAATCGCGACCACAACCACCTCTACCATAATTTCAACTACCACTAAAAGATAATTATGCAAAATAAAACTGAACTACCAAAAGGAGATATCGGAAAAATTCTACAGACTTCAATCGTCACTGAAATGAAGAATTCGTATTTGGAATATGCGATGAGTGTTATTATCTCTCGTGCTTTGCCAGATGTGCGCGACGGTCTCAAACCAGTACACCGTCGTATTCTATATGCAATGTGGAATATTGGCTTGCGTCATACAGGTAAATTCCGTAAATCCGCTCACGTAGTCGGTGAGGTGATGGCAAAATACCACCCACATGGCGACTCCTCTATCTATGAAGCAATGGTTCGTATGGCTCAGGAATTTTCCATGCGCCACCAATTAGTAGACGGCCAAGGTAACTTCGGTAGTATGGATGGAGATTCTGCTGCTGCGATGCGTTATACCGAGGCTCGTCTTCGTGCGATTGCCGAAGAAATGCTTTTTGATATCGAAAAAAACACTGTTAATTTTAATGCTACTTACGATGGCTCACACCACGAACCAATGGTATTGCCAGCCAAACTACCAAACCTACTTTTAAACGGTACTATGGGTATCGCAGTTGGTATGGCCACTTCTGTGCCACCTCACAATCTTTCTGAACTTTGTGATGGTATTGCCAAACTTATCGAAGAACCAGATACTACTGTTGAAGAATTGGCTGAGATAATCAAGGGTCCTGACTTCCCAACTGGCGGTATTATTTATAATAAAAAAGATATTTTGACTGCATGTGCTACTGGCCGTGGTGGTGTGGTAATTCGTGCCAAAGCAGAAATTCAAGAAGCCAAGAAAAATGGCATGTTCCAAATCATCGTGACGGAAGTTCCATATCAGGTGAACAAAGCAGAGATGATTGAAAAAATTGCCAACCTCGTGCAAGAGAAAAAAATGGAAGGCATTCGTGACTTACGTGATGAATCCAACAAAGATGGTGTTCGTGTCGTGATCGAACTCAAAAAGGACGCCTACCCACAAAAAGTTTTAAATCAACTTTACAAACAAACTGATTTACAAACTACATTCCACTACAATCTTTTGGCTTTGGTAGATGGTATTCAACCTCGCGTTTTGAATTTGAAAAATATTTTAGAAGAATTCATCAAACATCGTCAGGTAGTAATTCGTCGTCGTACTGAATTTGATTTGGAAAAAGCCAAAGATCGCGAACATATTTTAGAAGGTTTATCGATGGCACTAGACAAAATTGATCTGATTATCAAATTGATTCGCGCTAGTAAAGATAAAGAAGAAGCCAAAGTTAATTTGATCGCCAAATTTAAATTTAGTGATCGTCAAGCTACCGCAATTCTTGAAATGCGTTTGCAACAATTAGCCAACCTTGAAAGACAAAAGATTGAAGACGAATTAAAAGAAAAACGTGCTTTGATCAAAGAACTAGAAGCAATTTTATCTTCTGCCAAAAAAATATTAGGAATTGTAAAATCAGAAACTGCCGAAATCAAAGAAAAATATGGCGAAGAACGCCGCACCAAAATTATTGCTCATGGTGTTAAAGAATTTACTACCGAAGATTTGATTCCAAACGAACCAACTATCGTGATGATCACGACCGATGGTTATATCAAACGTCTTCCACCAGATACTTTCCACCAACAAGTTCGCGGTGGTAAAGGTGTTATCGGTGTTACTACCAAAGAAGAAGAAAGTGTTGCTCATCTCATGGCCACCAACACTCATGATAATATTTTATTCTTCACCAATCGCGGTCGCGTGTTCCAGCTCATGGCCTATGACATTCCTCAAGCTTCCCGTACTGCCAAAGGACAAGCACTAGTAAATTTCTTGCAACTTGCACCAAATGAAAAAGTAACTGCTTTGCTTGGAACTGGAGATCTCACCAATATCAAATATCTAGTAATGGTAACAACGCGCGGCAATATCAAAAAGACTGCACTAGAAGATTTCGCCAATGTACGTCGCAATGGTTTAATTGCTCTCAAATTAAAAACCGATGACAATCTAGAATGGGTCAAACCAAGTAACGGTAATAATGAAATCATGATTGCCACCAAACAGGGTCAAGCTATCCGTTTCCGTGAAAAAGATGTTCGTGAAATGGGTCGCACCGCCAGTGGTGTACGCGGTATGCGCCTAAAAGGATCCGATGAAGTGATCGGTATGGATATCGTCGATGCAAAAAATGTATCCTTAGAATTTTTGACCGTTGGTGAAAACGGCGTTGGAAAACGCACTGTATTAAAAGAATACAAAGTGCAGGGTCGTGGTGGTAGTGGTATCAAAACTGCCGAAATCACTGCTAAGACGGGTAACTTAACATTTGCCAAAGTGGTAGATGTAGTTGATGCTAACGAAAAAGATTTACTCATGATGTCTGCACACGGACAAGTAATCCGCATGCCATTCAAATCCATCTCTTCCTCTGGTCGCGCCACTCAAGGCGTAAGATTAATGAGATTCAAAGAACCTGGCGATAAAGTGACTAGCGTAACGATGTTATAAATATTTAAAACAAAAACACCTTAGCAAAACTAAGGTGTTTTTGTATTGACAAATTTCCTAAAACGGTGTATTTAAACAGCAAATCCCCAACGGATTGGAGGAAGCCGATGCGAGTTGCAGGAACATTTGTAGTTGGCGGGCGAAGCTGTGAGATTCTCGAATTCGACGTCAACCCCAACAAGCAAATCAAGGAGACGGATAGCCTCGAGATCGAGGCCACGAACGTCAAAGCCGGCATGACTCAGTTCGACGCTGAACTGATGATGCGGCACTGGCGGGACATTCCCATCGACTTTCGCCAAAACGTGACCTTTCTTTTTCTGAAGTTCACGCTCGGCAACCACAAAGACCGTCGCTACATTCGTTTTGAGGCCGACGGTCTACCGCGCGAACTGCGCGCCCACGCCAAATCGACGTGGCTGACGAAAGACTGTCGCGCTATTCGGTTCGTCTAAACGAACCAATTCCTCATCTTCCAAAATATGGTGGGGCGTCGATGGACGAAAAACTAACGAAGGAGGATTGGTCAGATTCATTGGACCGCCCGCACTCGTTTAAGACTATAAACATTTGTAGTTTTAAACGACGGGCGGTTTTTTGTATAAAAAAATCTCCGAGAATACGGAGATTTATATTTAAATATTATTTTGAAATTATTTTTTTTAATTTTCTAAGTCCAAAATACATTTTATATCCAAATTTATTTACAATAAAATCAAAGGTACCAGACGACTCAAAATAGTCTGCACCAAAACCACTTTTAAATCTGCTCACTCCTCCATATTGATGTTCTGAACTATATTCATAATGTTCATTACCAGAAACATTTGGAGCGACACCAAAAAAATCATAAAAACCATAACCGCTATTTTTTCCAAGTGTCATCGCACTCCACTGTAATAAATATGGTGCCATTAAATTACGATAATCGTGATCTGACGCACCAAACAAATAAGTAAATGTATTTCCAAAACCTACCAACACCATCGTGGCGATCGCTTTGTTGTGACTATACACAGTCAACTGAGTGGAAAAATCTGAATTAAGAATCGCTTGATAATGTGCCGCCTCATGCAGTCGAAAACCATCACGTTCACCTGTTTTTTTCATTAGCTCCCAAAACACTGATAAATTTTTTTCATTTTTTAATTCCAAATTTTTCTTCTGTGACAGATTTATATTATATCTAGTTTTACTATGCATGCCTGACAAAATCTCTTCTTCACTTTTTTGTAAACTCAAAACCATAGTCGCGCTCGGATTTATATCACGACTTTTTATTATATTTTTATTTTCAATTTTTTGAGTCGGTTCAATTCTCCAAAATAGAACTTTTTTTGTCTTGAAATAATCAGCAAAAACTTTTAATGTTTCACTGTCCAATTCTCCAACTGGCCCCTTTGGACAAAAAGCATATTTAAAACCCAAACCCAATGACATATATACCACTAGAGCACCGACCAAAAAACGGCCGTCTTGCAGTACTGCTAAACGCTCTATCTTTCTACCTTCGGCAACCAAAATTTGTCCCCAATCCCAAGATTGAGCAAACGAACCAGACTGGTCCAAAACCAGCTTATTCCAAACAATTTTATCTTTAATTTGTTCAATATTTTTCATAATAGCTGGTATTTTAATCTAATTCATCAATAAAATCAACCTTTCCCCTTTACAAACCCACTTTTTTAGTGTATACTTACTCTGTAATTTGGAAACTCCAAGTTTAATTTTTTTACTTAGTAATTTTACCAATATGGGTTTACCTGGTCACCGCCGAACCAGTGGCGATAAACGCCGTCGCGCCGCTCAACATGGACTCAAAGCTACTAACCCAGCTATCTGTCCAAAATGTGGCAAAACCACTCTTCCACACCGCGCTTGCGCTTTTTGTGGAACTTACCGTGGTCGTCAGGTTGTTGATGTAGCCAAACGAGCTGCTCGCACTGTACGCAAAACTAAAAAGAAATAATGCCTCTGGCCAATAGTCTTTGACTATTGGCTTTAGTTTTTCTCTATGTCCAATCGTCACTTAGCACGTTCAATCGACATGCAAACCATTTTTGAATGGGATTTTCGGGGACAGCCTACAGCTGGTCTACCGGCTATTTTGGATCAAAATATCAAAGAATTTGGTGTTGGATTAGGTGATGAAAAAGGATTTTCGAGTGATATTATCAATGGTGTCATGGATCACCTCAAAGAAATCGATGACATTATTGTAAAATATGCCCCAAACTGGCCTTTAGAAAAAATTACCGTAATGGATCGCAATATTTTACGTATTGGCATCTGGGAGATGAAGTTCAATCCGGACGTTCCACCAAAAGTGGCTATCAACGAGGCTATTGAACTTGGAAAAAGTTACGGCGGTGTTGCTTCTGGAAAATTTGTAAATGGTGTACTTGGATCTCTATACAAAGACATGTACCCAAACGGTGAACCAGAAACAGAACCAGAAAAAATATAATAATATGAAATCTATCGAACTACCAGAAGTTCAAGAAAAGAACTTTCCACTACTTGAAGAAAAGGTTGGAGTGAAATTCAACAACATTGATTTTCTAGTCCAAGCTTTTGTTCACCGCTCATATTTGAACGAACACCACGAATTCCCACTAGGACAAAATGAACGTCTTGAATTTTTGGGAGATGCTGTGGTAGAATTAGTCGTTACTGAATACCTTTTCAATGAATATGGCAATCCAGAAGGCGAACTCACCAACTGGCGCGCAGCTTTGGTAAATGCCAAGATGCTCGCAAGTGTGGCTTACGAAATTGGTGTTGAACCATTTTTGTTCCTTAGCCACGGGGAATCCAAAGATGCCGGCACAAAGGCACGTGATTATATCATGGCCAATGTGTTTGAATCATTGATCGGTGCCATTTATCTAGATCAGGGATACGAAGCTTGCAAACAATTCATTTTACGCTGGGTGATCTCCAAATTGCCTTACGTATTAGAAAATGGTTTGTATATGGATGCCAAAAGTCGCTTCCAAGAATCATCTCAAGAATTACTGGGCATCACACCAACATATCGCGTACTAGAAGAATCCGGTCCAGATCATTCCAAAATTTTCAAAGTAGGCATATTTCTCGAAAAAGAATTAGTTGCCAGCGGAGAAGGCAGTAGCAAACAAGAAGCCCAAACCGAAGCAGCCGAAGCCGCTTTGAAAATCAAATCATGGAAAGGACCAAAAATAGAAATAATCAAAAGAAATCCAGGTGACCCTATTCAATAGAGTCACATACGGGCCGGTAGCTCAGCTGGTAGAGCAGATCCCTCTTAAGGATAAGGTCCTGGGTTCGATCCCCAGCCGGCCCACAAAAAAAGAAACTCAAATCAATGAGTTTCTTTTTATTTATTCAAACCACCTGCTACGTCAAGGATAAATAATTTTATCACTAACGTAGGTTGCAGGTGGTTTGGGGCCGGCCTGCTCCTTGCGGGCACAGAGCCGAAAGTTGAATGCGACGCCTAGTCCTCGCGGTGCTCGTGAGGGAACAGGGCCTTTAGCCGAGCGCGTTCTGCCGCACCCGACTTGCGTAACGCCCATATGCCTCCGCCACCAACGAAGAAGAGGACTAACAGGTAGCCAACCACCGGATATCCGGCCAAGATAGCCAATCCGGCCAACACTGCCACTATCGCGCCAACACCACAGATCTTGCCCATAGCACCCTCGTCCCATCTGTGAAATGACGGGAACAAGACACAATACCACTTCTATACGATTTCGTCAATCCTATTGAAAAAACCATCCAGCTATGTTAGAGTAAAGCCACTTTCCGCCCTTGTCGTTCAACGGATAGGACACCAGGCTTCGAACCTGGGAATGTGGGTTCGACTCCTGCCGAGGGCACGTGCAACAAAAAAAACGCCGCAGTAATTTATACTGCGGCGTTTTTGTTTTTAATTATCCTATTTTTTATATCCATCTATCAAAAATGGAAATAGAGCGACGGTCTCACGTAATGGGCCACTTAGAGTAAATATTGGTGTTAATCTTCCAGACTTTATCAAGTCGTTATTTATAACTAATCCCGGATCAAATAAATACTGCGCTTTCTTTCTCAAATTGTTAATTTTTCTAAAAATTACGGACGAAATACCTCTTCCATCTTTGTCTACTTGTCTAATCTTTGTATCTACATATTTCTCAAATTCTGCACTTGGCATATTGTACCAATCTACATCCGTCGCTAAATCAGACCAATCTACTCTTTGTAAATTACTTATCTCACTGTCCTCAAATACATCTAAACGTTCAAAGAAGAATACAGCAATAGTACTATCAATAAATTTATCTTCCTGGTTCTTAAACAATATTTCGCGAGCAACTTTTTCTGTTTTGGAAGCTCGTCCAGCACGACGATTACCACGTACCAAACCATCGATAAACGCTAACTTGCCAGCTAAATCAGGACTCTTTGTGTTTACTGAAAATGATCGAGCGCGATCATATGGGCCTTTTTCACTTCTTGTTACTACTATTACACTCTCATCATGTTCATTATATGGATAATCACGATGCGACCCGTCGGCGTTGTGATTGTGCAGATATGCATTATAGGCATTTGCCAGCAAAAACACCGCACGCTGTTTTAATTCCTGTTGATCATTCAAATGAGGAAAAACGATTTTTAATTTATCTATTATATCCGAGAGACATTCAACACTAATTTTTTGAATGTTTGTCCAAAATTTTAATGTACTTTCTTGGTAATCACTTTCATAATTTACATAGAAGTAATACCTCTTAAAACATTCTTCAAATTGCAGAGAAAAACCTTCACCAGAAATAACTTTGCCTTCGTTGGATAATTCATGCAAAACATCATGTGTGTATCCATTTTGAGTCACTCTGACATCATTTAAGCATTCGTCTTTTTCCAGACCCATATAACAATAACCTGTTGTAGGGTTGAAAGAGTATTGAATGTTTAAAATTCGTTTTTTTCCACTATATTGCTCGAAAACATATTCTTCAAGTGCCTTAATAACAATTTTTTTTCTTTTAATATCATCTACAATGGCACGGTCATAGATAACATGTTTTTGTTCGTGATTTAAAGACCCAACATCAATTGAGTGATTGTGAGCGTAATTTGCACAGGCCGCACCACACTCAAAGTGACTATCCAACATTTCAACTACTGTATCAGAATTTAAAAATCGATGTTTAATAATTTCAGCAATCTCCCCTTCCCATAATTTTTCTTCATGCTTCCCCCATACCGGACGAACTTCAGTAATATCGCCGGCGGCAGTTCTCATTGCATGTCCGGTTAGACCCGCAGTTAACTTTGGTAAAACACGACCATCTACACAACAAATAATGTTTGGGGTTCCAAACGGAAACAAATCTTCTTTAATTTCATTGGCTTTAACAATGTCGTCAGATTTCAGCTCTTTCATTCTCTGATCACGGGAATCTAAAAATTGTCTCACCTTGAAATACAACATTGCAGTTTCCGTATCAATATCATCTGAGGTTTTTGTTCCAATTTGGACTTTTAATCTTAATTTTTGAACTGCGCTTATATAATTTTCAATTTGAGACAACATGTCGGCATCCATTTCTCTAAACTCATGCTGTAAACTTTCAATTAGATTACTCAGCTTTTCATCTTGATTAAAAACTTTAACATTACTCATATATAAATTTATTTATAACACAACAATTTAAACAGATTTTTGTTTAAATGTCAATATAAATAATTGCATTCAAAAAAAATAATATTTTCATCAACCTGTGCATAACTTTGCTTTACACTATTTCATTTTTTTGTAAAAGACATTATAATATATGCATAGGTCGAAGAAAATATTTTTTACAACAATGCTTGTCTTGTAAAAAATACTTCAGAAAAATTTTTTCTCGCACTCGCGAGTAGGAAAAATTAATTTCTCTCAAATTTATGAGAGTAAAAAAATGGAGGTGAAATTTATGGCAAAAGCTAAAAAGAAAGTTTTAAAAAAGAAACCAGTAGCTAAAAAGAAACCAGTAGCTAAAAAGAAAAAAGCAACTAAAAAGAAGAAATAGTTCTTACTAAAAATCCGCTATAATAAGCGGATTTTTTATTGTCTAAAAAAACTTTTATTATTTGACTTAATCTGAAAATAAGGTTACTTTAGATAGTGTTAACATTTAAATTATGAGTTATATCTACAACAAAGAAAATTTAGAAAACAAAATTAAAGCCATGACAAATGATGGTGCTAACCGTCTTCATATTTTGACTGATTTTGATAAAACACTAACCAATACTGCAGAAATTAATGGTAAAAAAGTTTCTTCCATTATCGGACAGCTACGAGCATGCGGATACCTCACTCCAAAGTATGTCGAGGATTCACACCGATTGTACCAGTATTACGGACCGTTGGAACACGATCAATCAATTAGTCGCCCAGAGAGATTACGTCTCATGGAAGAGTGGTGGATTAAACATATCGAGCTACTAGTTCAAAACAAACTAAACAAGCGTGATATGGATGATGTCGTATCAAAAAATTATATAAAACTTAGACCTGGGGTAGACATGTTTTTTAATTTGCTTAAAAAATATCAAGTACCGGTAGTAATAATGTCAGGAGCACCAGCTTACATGATTCAAAAACAGCTTGAATTAGCTGGATTATTTTCTGAAAATCTACACATAGTTGCAAACTGGTACGAATATAACAAAGAAGGATATATTACAAATTTTAAAAAACCAATTATTCACTCTTTAAACAAATATGAAATAATCGTTCGGGAGTTTCCTTTCTTTGACCAAATAAAAGAAAGAAAAAATGTCATTTTGTTAGGTGACCAAATTGACGACTTGGGAATGATTGAAGGTTTTGAATACAACAATCTTTTAACAGTTGGTTTCGCCAACGAAGAAGAGGACGAAAAGAAGTTTGATCAAAAATTTGATATTTTGGTTACCAAAA
>CAZXEV010000005.1:0-3478 GCA_964639735.1 uncultured Gammaproteobacteria bacterium | reverse complement strand
AATTTTTTATTTATTTTTATTTAAAAAAAAAAAAAATTTCATTAATACAAAAAAACTTTAAAATAAATATTAAATTGTGATAATCTACTAATTGTTTTCATGCATTTTATAACACAGATTGTATAAATACATTTTAATTTTATTAATGAACTTACATCAAAAATACTATGATCGACAATCAAGAAAAAGTAGAATTTTCTTTAAAACTAGTTATTACTTTAACTATCTACATTGTTTCGCTGTTTGCTTCCAATACAATTGGATCCAAACTAATGCCGTTTGTTTTTGGCACTCAGCTATCGGTAGCAGTTTTTTATTTTCCTTTTGTTTTTTTGACCACTGATGTTGTGGGTGAAGTATATGGAAAAAAAACTGCTCGTCTTTTTGTTATCGCCGGGGCTTTGAGTGTGGCGTTGTTTCTAATATACAGTGCTATTTCTACCCTAGCCCCATGGGGATCACGCGCACTTTGGATGAAAGATAGTTATGATCAAATCTTTGGATTATCAGCTCGTATTTCTATCGCTTCTCTACTCGCATATGTTATTGGCGAATATCAAGATGTATTGTCATTTTTCTTTTTCAAAAAAACTACTGGCCTAGGTGGAAAGTACTTTTGGATTCGATCTAACCTATCCAACATCTGGTCACAATTTTTAGACACCGTAATTTTTATGTTAGTGGCATTTTATGGAGTCTACCCTTCAAAAACATTATTACTCATGATTATCCCTTGGTGGATTTATAAAGTAGTAATGGGCTTTTTATTTACCCCTTTGAGCTACGTCGGCATTCGCTTATTACAAGGAAAAAACTATGTTAATAAAACCAATTAAAACCTCTCTGTTTAAAGAAAACGGTGATCTTTTTTCTTTTTTAGACAAACATTTACCAAAAATTAAAAATAAGGACATCGTGATTATAACTTCGAAAATCGTCGCTTTGTCTGAGGGTAGATTTTGTGTGGTTAAAAACAAAGCAGAAAAAGATAAAATAATAAAAAGCGAAAGTGATTGGGCAATGAAAACAAAATACGTTTGGCTGACTATAAAAGACGGTGATGTGTTGGCTAACGCCGGAGTAGACGAATCGAACGCCAATGGAAAAATAATTTTATTACCTAAAGACAGTTTTATTTCTGCCGATAAAGTTCGCTCCTATATATTGAAAAAATGTAAATTAAACAAATTGGGCGTGATAATCACAGACAGCCGCCTCCTCCCCCTACGCGCAGGTGTGGTCGGTGTTGCTCTTGGTTATGCTGGATTCAAAGGAGTAAAAAACTATATTGGAAAACCAGATTTATTTGGAAAACCGTTTGAATTCTCCAAAACAGACATCGCCGACAGTCTAGCCACCGCAGCCGTATTAACAATGGGCGAAGGTACCGAGAAAAAACCCCTAGCCGTAATATCTGACGCACCGATAAAATTCACAAACAAAGTAAATCGTCATGAATTAAAAATAGATATCAAGGAAGATATCTACAAACCACTTTTCGAGAACATCTAGATAAATTAAAGTGAAAACGGCGGTTCAACAACCGCTGTTTTTATTTCCCCACCAGTCGCAGTCTCAAAAGTAAAAGAAACTGCACAAAGCGCAATCGATTTATCTGACAGAGCCTCTTTTGCACCGTATTTTAGATCACCGACAATTGGATGACCAATATATGCCAACTGCGAACGAATCTGGTGTGGACGACCAGTCTTAAGATTTATTTCAAGCAAAGAATTTTTGGTATTTGAATTTAAAACTTTATAATCCAATTCTGCAAAAAGAGTATTTGGTGTTTCCTTATCAAACAAAGTAACTTTATTTTTTTGTTCATCTTTTCTAAGCCAATTTATCAAAGTAGCTTTTTCTTTTTTCACTTTACCTTCTACCAAAGCTTGATAAACTTTTTGTACTTTGTGTGTACGAATCTGTTCGGATAGTCTAGCGGCCCCTTTACTAGTTTTTGCAAACAAGACTACCCCACTCACAGGTCTATCCAAGCGATGAAGCAATCCCAAAAATACCTGGCCAGGCTTATTATATTTTTCTTTTATATATTCTTTTACTTCGTCCATCAAACATTTGTCACCAGTTTCATCACCCTGAACCAACATACCAGCTGGCTTAAAAACAGCGATCAAATGATTATCTTCGTACAAAATTTTTATCATACTATTTTATTTTTTTATGCCAGGCACTTTGTCCAGTGCAGAGAGCAATCGCGAGTGCGTCAGCCGCATCGTCTGATTTTATTTTACCTTTGACTCCCAAAATCATCGCCACCATTTTTTGCATCTGAGCTTTTTCTGCTTTACCATAGCCAGTTATCGCTTGTTTTACCTGTTGAGGAGTAAACTCATGAATTTCTAAATCTGCTTGTACTGCACACAATAAAATCACCCCACGAGCTTGTGCGACTTCGATTGCAGTCGTAACATTTCTAGCAAAATATAATTTTTCAACAACAACAATAGATGGGCTATATTTTTTAATAAGAAACTCTACTGCCTCATACACTTCCTGCAACCTCTGCACAAATTCTTTTTTTGGCGAAGTATTTATACAGCCAAAATCCAGTGATTTCCATTCCCCTGTTTTTAATTTTTCAATCACACCAAAACCCATCCGACCAAAACCAGGATCAATCCCTAAAATAATTTCTGGTTTGGACATAAAACTTTCTAACCGGCATTAGTAAAATAATCTTCAACATCATCATTTTCTTCGAGTAATTCAAATAATTTTGAAATCTGTTCTCTTACCTCATCGCTTATTTCAACTTCTTCTTTTGCAATATATCTCAAACCAGAATCGTCTGCTTCTATTCCTAGTGTTTTTAATTTGTTTAAAACTTTAGAAAAATTTTCTACTTTTGTTTTAATTTCTACCTGTTCACCTTCTACAGAAATATCTTCAGCACCAGCTTCGATTAAATCCATTTCGAAAGTATCTCTGTCTGCTGGCAACTTTGATGTTTCTAGTTGGATTAAACCAAGTAGATCAAACATCCACATCACACTTCCACTACTACCAAGTGTGCCACCATTTTTGGATAACACATGCTTAATATCGGCACTAGTGCGATTGCGATTGTCTGTTAGACACTTGATGATCAAAGCCACACCACCTGGACCAAAACCCTCGTACAAAGCCTCTTCGATTTGAGCGCCGTCCCCTGATTCACCAGTTCCTTTTTTGATAGCGCGATCGATATTGTCTTTTGGCATCGAAACAGCTTTGGCTTTATCAATCGCCAAACGTAAAGAAAAATTAGTTTCAGGATCTGCCCCACCGCGCTGAGCAGCGATAGCAATTGCCTTACCAAATTTAGAAAACATACTACTACGCTTTGCGTCCTGTTTCCCCTTACGTTGCTGAATATTGTGCCATTTTGAATGTCCGGACATAATATAATATTTATTTTACACACCCGTATTCTAGCACTTTTGACCTAAAAATCAAGCACAAAAAAACACGGTAA
>CAZXEV010000004.1:26217-27249 GCA_964639735.1 uncultured Gammaproteobacteria bacterium | reverse complement strand
AATCTCACTCCGATGAGTCGCGAAATTTTGTCTACTGAAAAAAATATTGCCTTTAATTCTTCCAAACAAAATGAAAACAAACCAGCTTTGAATTTGCCGATACCAAATGAATTTTCATTCTCCCAACTTCAAGCCTACGACAAATGTCCATGGCAATATCGTTTTCAATTTATTTTAAAAATTCCTACTTTTGGCAAAGGAGTATTTGTGTTTGGAAAAACCATGCACAGCACTTTGCAGAAATTTTATGAAAAGGTAAAAGAATTAAATACCAAATCAGGAATTGAGATAAAAGTACCTACCCAAGATGAACTCTATGACCTATATCAATCTTCATGGCAGGATACTTGGTATTATTCACCGCAACAGAAAAAAGAATATAAGGAAATGGGTGAGAAAATTTTGTCTGAATTTTATCGCCAAGGTGAAAAAAATGGTTGGACGGTGCCAGTCACTCTCGAATCTAGTTTCAAATTTAGAATAGGTGACCATGTTATCAAAGGGGCGATCGATCGTATTGACCGTCTAGCTGACGGAAAAATCGCCATTATCGATTATAAAACCGGCAAACCAAAAGACAAACTCAAGCCGGACGAAAAACGCCAACTTCTCATATACCAGATCGCTAGTGAAAGTGTAATGGAATTGAGAGATTTGGGTGAAGTGGGCGAATTACGATATTATTTCCTTACCGACAACACTTCGATCGCTTTCAAAGGTAGCGACAAAGAAATCGAAAAGGAAAAAGAAAAACTGATCGAAACAATCTCCGAAATTAAAAAACAAAACTTTACACCGAAACCAAGTAAAGAAAATTGTTCGCATTGCGACTTTAAAGATATTTGTGATTTTCGTATATGAACATGATGAAATCGATGGGGGAAATATTAATGAGTAAAGGAAAAAAATCACCATTCATGCAAGGTGTGCTTTCAGCAGCCGCGATCGACATGGCTAATATATTTATTGAAGAATATTGGGGCGAGAATGGCAAAAAACTAGCCAAAGCGATGTATATAAAAAATGGAAATC
>CAZXEV010000004.1:18727-26207 GCA_964639735.1 uncultured Gammaproteobacteria bacterium | reverse complement strand
ATCTTGTGATTGCCTGCCTTAGTTCGATAATGGCCCAAGAAATCCGTATGCGTGAAGCCGACCTGATTGCCAAAGTAAATTCCAAGTGCGGCGGTTCGATGGTCAGAAATATTCGTTATTTGTCTTAGATTAGCCAAATTATTTTACTTGTCAAACAATTTTAATTGGGATATACTTAATAAACTATGACACTCAAGCAATACCTACTACTTATGGCCGCAGGCACGATAATGTGCTGGGTTGCTTGGTTTTTTATTTTATTCAACATTTCACCAGAACAAGCCGGTCTGCTTGGTTTTACTTTTTTCTATATCAGTTTGTTTCTAGGTACTGTTGGACTTTTTTCCGTGATCGGTTTGGTTTTGAAAAAACAAAAATCAGATAAAGATGATATAATTTTTCGCCAAGTAAAAAGAACCTTCAAACAAGGAATTTTATTTGGAGCCTTTGTCATATTGGCATTATTACTTTTGCAGTTCAATTTATTATTTTGGTGGAACGCCATTTTGTTGGCTTTACTTTATATAGTTTTGGAAGGTGCGATTGTTTCTGGTCGCAAATACAATAATCGGGATTATGTTTGATAAATTATTAAATCGTTTTAGAAAAGATTTGGGAGTTGACTTGGGAACAGCCAATACTTTGATTTACGTAAAAAATCGCGGTATCGTGATCAACGAACCAAGTGTAGTGGCGATCAACACTCGTACTGAGCAAATTTTGGCCGTAGGCAACCAAGCCAAAGAGATGGTCGGCAAAACCCCTCCTCACATCATCACTCCACGCCCACTTATCGGTGGTATTATTTCTGATTTCGAAGTAACTGAAAAAATGTTGCGTCATTTTATTGATAAAATCAACGAAGATGAAAAAAACTTTTTGTCTCGTCCTAGAATGGTGATCGGTGTACCTCTTGAAATTACCGAAGTAGAAAGAAAAGCGGTGGCCGATGCTGCCACCAATGCTGGCGCCAAAGAAGTGTGGGTAGTCGAAGAACCAATGGCTGCGGCAATTGGTGCGCGCATGCCGGTACGTGAACCGGTAGGGAACTTGATCGTCGAAATTGGTGGCGGAACTTCTGAGATTGCTTTGATCTCACTGAGTGGTGTTGTAAATTGGAAATCGATCAAAATTGCCGGCGATGAATTGAACCGAAATATCGTGCAATATGCACGTGATGAATTTAATTTGCTTTTGGGTGAACGCCAAGCGGAAGATATAAAAATTAAAATTGGTTCAGCTATGGAACTACCGGAAGCTCTCCAATATCCTATGCGCGGACGTGATCTTTTGAGTGGTCTGCCAAAAGAAATAATGATCAATGATTCTCAAGTGCGTGAAGCTATGATTCGATCACTACGAACTATCGTAGATAATGTAAAAGCTACTCTAGAAACTTCACCTCCTGAACTTGTCGCTGATATCCACGAGCGTGGTATTTTGATTTCTGGTGGCGGCGCCTTGCTCCGAGGTATTGACCGTCTGATTGCACGTGCTTCTGAAATTCCTGTGCGTATTGCTGACGATCCACTTACTTCCGTCGTACGCGGAAATGGCATGTTGCTCGACGACATGGAGTTATTAAAAGAAGTGGCTATATATTCGCCGCTTCATAGACAATAAAATATGCGGTATTACTCTTTCAAGAAAACCTATTTTTTGGTGGTAGGTTTATTTTTTTTAATAATATTTCTACATTATTTAGGCGCTTTAAATTTTGTAGAAAATAAATTACGAAATACTATTGTTTTGGTTTTGAAACCGATCACTGCTAAATTACAAAAAAATCCTGATCAAAATAATTGTATTATTAATACAAGTTCACCAATCATCGATGAGATGACTGTCAAAAACAAAACACTAGAACAGGAAAATTTAGAACTGAGAGATCAATTGAGTTTTAAAAAGAAAAATCTTTCCAGCCTAATCACCGCCGAAATAGTTGCCAAAAATCTCGATACTGCAGATCAGGTGATCGTGCTAAATCGCGGATCAAATGACGGTGTCAAAGTAGATCAACCAGTTATATATGGAGACGGAATATTGGTTGGAAAAATTATTAAAACTGAAGAAAGTGTTTCTTTCGCACGCGTACTCAGTGACAACCAAAGTAAAATCGCGGCGACAATTTTGAATAATGATCACAGTCTGGGTGTGATTGAAGGCGGCTATGGATTGAGTATCAAAATGTCATTCATTCCTCGCAACGAAAATATTATTACCGGTGACCAAGTAATTACATCAGGACTCGAACTTGGTATGCCACGCGGACTCATCGTCGGCAAAGTAGCAGCGATCGAAAACGAATCATACCAACCATTTCAACAAGCCATCATCACACCGGCAGTTGATTATGAAAAAGTAAATTTTGTCGGAATAATGTCCGTTCAATAATATGTGGTTCAATAAAATTCTAAAGAAAATTTTGATTTTTTTATTGGCCAATTGTTTGGTGTTGACCCACTTATCTTGGCGCATTGTTTTCCACCAACCGATTGATTTACTCAATATTATTATGACGGTTTTTCTTTGGTTGATAATTTTCAACCCACGTCAACAATACGTATTGATCGCTACATATACACTATTGATTTGCGAATTGTTTTACACGACACCTTTTGGACTAGAAAGCTTCGCGCAAATTGTCGCTCTTCTGCTTGCCAATTGGTTGTTGTTAAATATTTTTACCAATCGATCATTGATCATAGTATTTTTTATTGGTTTTGTTTCCATGGTAGTTTATCGCTTGGTTTTCATCTTGTTAATGTATTGGCATGCACTAGTTGAAAATGAATCTTTGACCATCTCTACTGTATTGTTAAAAATATTTTTGAACGAAGCGGTGATTACCGCGATAATACTTTCCGCTTTTTATTTAATTACTAGCATTTTTGTTAAACGATTGCGCCCAGAATATATTTTGGAAACTTCACGAGTGATATGAGCGGAGAACTATTTGAAATACAATCTGACAATGATAGCTGGAAAAATCTAGATGGAAAGTTCAAACACAATTGGGTTGAAGAAAATCTCCACCTAGAAAATCCACTATCCAAACATACGACTACCACTGGGACTCGTAAATATTTGGGTAAGAGTATTTTGAACAAACGCCTGATGATATTCATGATTGTTTTGTCATTGGGTATTTTTACAATCTTATTTCGTAGTTTTTACGCTCAGATTTTGAAAGGGGATTACTACCGTGGTTTGGCGGAAAACAATCGTATTCGTATTCGGCCAATCGCGGCAGAGCGAGGAATTATTTATGATCGTTTTGGAAAACAGCTGGTACAAAACGTGCCGAATTTTTCACTTTCTATTGTTCCTCAAGATTTGCCAGCCGACAAAACAAAAAGACAAGAAGTGGTCATGCGCATTGCAGAAATTTCCGGATTGACCGAGGACTACATTCAAAAATTACTATTGAAATACAAAAATTATAGTTATGAATCTTTGATTTTAAAAGATAATTTGGATTACGAAACCTCATTAAAGATTTACATTGAAAGCGCACAGATGCCAGGTGTACTGATTGAAGGTGGCACCAAACGCAATTATATCTTTTCAAATAATCAAAGCGGTGTAAGTAGTACAATTTCACTAGCACACACTTTGGGATATTTGGGAAAATTAAATGACAAAGAACTTGAAGATAACCACTCCAAAGGATATTTGGTTTCAGATAAAATCGGAAAATCCGGTATTGAAAAAGAATACGAAACAGAATTACGTGGTATATATGGACGCAAAAAAATCGAAGTAAACTCCAGTGGTCGTGAACAGAATGTCGTCGCCGAGGAACCGCCAACACCGGGAAAAAATCTTTGGCTCACGATCGATTTGGAAGCGCAAAATAAACTCGAGCAATCAATCAAAGCGTATATAGCCGCCCACGGTGATCATCGAATTTCAGCTATTGCTATGGACCCTAGAAACGGGGAAATAATTGCGCTGGTAAGTTGGCCTAGTTTTGATAATAATCTTTTCTCCAACGGCATCTCCCAAACCGATTACCAAAAATATATAACCGATCCAAACAATCCATTGTTTGACCGCGCCATCGGCGGTAACATCCCATCTGGTTCTATTGTAAAACCAATCATTGCGGCGGCCGCTTTGGAAGAAAAAATTATTGATATCAATAAAGCATTTTTGAGTAATGGAGGTTTGTATGTAGGAAGGTGGATGTTTAAAGACTGGAAAGCGGGCGGACATGGCACGACCAACGTTACCAAAGCTTTGGCTTGGTCGGTCAATACATTTTTTTATTATATAGGTGGAGGATACGGAAATTTTACTGGACTTGGAGTAGACAAAATTTTGCAATACATGAAGAAATTTAATTTGGCTCAAAAAACTGGTATTGATTTGCCTGGCGAATCTACTGGATTTTTACCAAGTAAAGAATGGAAAAAAACTACCAAGGGTGAGCAGTGGTATGTTGGTGACACATATAATCTTTCTATTGGACAAGGTGATTTGCTTGTAACTCCAATCCAAGCGGCTGTCTGGACTGCGGCTTTTGCCAATGGCGGAACAATCTTGAAACCTCATCTCGCCATGCAACTCACTTCCAAAGATTCAAATGTTGAAAAATTTAGTTTTGCACCAAACAGCACCAACGTGGTTTCTCAAAAAACTACAAGTATTGTGACACAGGGGATGCGTGATTGTGTGCTAACTGGTAGTTGTAAACTTTTACAGACTCTCCCATTTACTTCAGCCGGAAAAACTGGAACCGCGCAATGGAACAGCAACAAACCAGAACATGCCTGGTTCACTGCTTTTGCTCCATACGAAAACCCACAAATTGTAATTACTGTGCTTATCGAAGAAGGTGGGCAAGGGTCCGTGGTGAGTATGCCAATCGCACGTGATTTTCTAGCCTGGTGGGGAAAAAAATATTTGACACGCTAACAGCAAGTCTGATATCATTGTTATTACAAACTCTTTCCGAGTTTATTTATTTTTTTATATGCAAAATGTACAGTATCTTACCGAAGCTAGTCTAAAGAATTTGAAGGCTGAAATTGAAACAATTCGAAACAAAACTATTCCTGATATCGCTAGACGTATCGACGAAGCCAAACAACAGGGCGATCTTTCTGAAAACGCTGAATATCACCAAGCTCGTGAAGACATGTCTTGGATACAAGGACGCGTGCAGGAATTGGAACAACTCATCCAAAACGCTGAAATTATCACCAAAAGCACCAGCAACGACACTGTTTCTGTTGGAAGCACGGTAACAGTAAAAGTAAACGGCAAGACAAAAGACTACACGATTGTTGGACCACAGGAAATCGATCCTCTAAAAGGGTACATTTCCAACGAATCACCACTTGGTCAAGCCTTTCTCAAACGTGAGGTAAAAGACAAAGTAGAGGTCGTGACTCCAGCCGGAAAACAGGTTTACGAGATCGTCGCTATCAAATAAAATCATCACCCCAGTTAAAACCTGGGGTTTTTTGACTTTTTAAGCAAAAACTGCTACAATCAACCAGTTATATTTCTATTTTTATGACCGAAGAAATCAATGAATTTGAAACCCGTATCGGCCGTCTGAAAACTATCAGAGAAGCCGGCATTGAAGCCTATCCAGCCAAGAGTGAAAAGGGTGTTCCTTTGGAACAAGCTCTCACTATGGCACTAGACACTCCAGTCCAATCAAGTGGACGTCTTGTAGCTATGCGCGACATGGGCCGTCTTTGTTTTGCTCACCTCAAAGATGCTTCTGGCAAAATGCAATTGGCTGTATCTGAAAAAGAACTTGGCAAAGAAAAATATAAATTTTTTGTAAAAAATTTCGATTTGGGAGATTTTATTTCAGTAAGTGGCACAATTTTTGTGACTCACGCTGGCGAAACCTCTATTTTAGTAAAGGAATTCACTTTGCTTTCCAAAGCATTGTTACCGTTACCAGAAAAATTCCACGGCTTAAATGATACTGAAATTCGTTACCGTAAACGTTATTTGGATTTACTATCCAACGAAGAATCCATGGCCACTGCCAAGATTCGCAGTAAAGTAGTCAAACAAATCCGCAATTATTTTGATGGTTTAGGTTTCTACGAAGTTGAAACTCCAGTATTACAGACATTGTATGGTGGTGCTCTTGCTAAACCTTTCGTAACTCATCACAACGCTTTGGACATTCCATTATTTTTGCGCATTGCACCTGAACTATACTTGAAACGCTTAATCGTTGGTGGTTTTGAAAAAGTATACGAAGTAGCCAAATGTTTCCGCAACGAAGGAATTGATCACAACCACAATCCTGAATTTACTCAAATTGAGTTCTATTGGGCTTATGCTGATTATACCAAGCTCATGGATCTTATGGAGGATTTGTTACCAAAATTGATCAAAGCAGCTGGCAAAGAATTAAAACTAAATATTGGTGGTCAAGAAGTAGATTTTACTGGACCATACCCACGTGTTTCAATGCGTGAATTAGTTTTGCAATATGCCAAATTCGATATCGAAGATTTTCCTACTGATGAAGCCATGTTCAAAAAAGCAGTCGAACTAAAGATCGACGACCTTAAACCTGGTACTGGACGTGGTAAATTGATTGATGAAATTTATAAAAAATACGCTCGTCCTAATATTATCAATCCTATTTTCATGATTGATCATCCGGTAGAACTTTCACCACTTGCCAAGAAAAAAGCTTCTGACCCACGCTACGTGGAAAGATTCCAATTGCTATGTGTTGGCGGAAATGAACTTTGCAACGCCTTTTCTGAGCTCAACGATCCAATCGATCAAGAAGAACGTTTCAAAGAACAATCTCGTCTAGAAGCCGCCGGAGATGATGAAAGCATGCCTTACGATGACGACTTTGTTACAGCACTGAAACATGGTATGCCTCCAACTGGCGGACTAGGAATGGGAATTGATCGCTTGATCAAATTGTTGGTAGATGCCGACAATCTAAAAGAAGTGATCTTGTTCCCAACCATGCGACCTGAAAAATAAATATGTCTAAAGTAATGGTGTTTGGAACATTCGACATTATCCATCCTGGACATGCTTATCTACTGACAGAGGCCAAAAAACTAGGAGATTATCTAGTGGTGATCATCGCTCGCGATCAGACTGTGAAAGAAGTAAAGGGCAGGGGACCACAGAACGATGAAAACTCAAGATTGAAAAACATTTCTGATTTGAATATTGCTGACAAAGTGATCCTAGGTAACATTAGCGACAAATATCAGGTAATAAAAGAAGAAAAACCAGATATTATAGCGCTGGGATATGACCAACGTGCTTTTGTTGATAAATTAAAAACAATCGTAGACAAGAATACAAAAATTGTTCGACTCAAACCTTTTAAAGAAAATATTTACAAAAGTTCCAAATTTAGAAACGACTAAAGAATTATGCAAAAGGTCCTTATCGCTACAACCAACATTGGCAAATTTAAAGAGATCACTAATTTTTTTGGCGATCTAAGATTTAAATTTGTAAATTT
>CAZXEV010000004.1:0-18717 GCA_964639735.1 uncultured Gammaproteobacteria bacterium | reverse complement strand
CTGGATAAGATCGAAGCCGATGAACCATTTGACACCACTTGGGAGAACGCTTTATCCAAAGCTAAATTTTATGCCAAAAAAAGCGGCTTACTTACTGTGGCCGAAGATACTGCCTTTTACGTCAAACACCTCAAAGGACAACCAGGAGTAAAAGCCAAACGTTTTGCCTCCACTCCTGAAGAACGCAATTCCAAGATTATAAAACTTTTAAAAGGAGTACCAAAATCCAAACGACAAGCTTATTTTGAAACGCATGCTTGCGTATATCATCCAGACACCGATGTGTTTGCCATGTTTCCCGGTAGGGCAGATGGATTGATTTCAGAAGAAAGTATTTCTGACTTCCGCAAAGGAATGAATTATGATTGCATTTTTTATTACCCACCACTCAAAAAGAATTTTTCTGAATTAAGTATCGCTGAAAAAAATACGGTAAGCCACCGAGGCCAAGCGATAGTAAAAGTTGGTTTTTATCTTTCCAAACAATTTGCTTTCAAACAAATAGTGGTACCGGCCGCAGTGATTATAAAAGACAGAAAAATGTTTTTCACATTGCGACGTGACACACGACCAGCTTTCAACAACAAATGGGAATTTCCAGGCGGGGGAGTAGAGAACGGTGAAGAAGTCATTTCCAGTCTAGTTCGTGAAGTGAGAGAGGAAACTGGTTTCACGGTTGAACCGATCGAGCTACTTCAAAAAATTTGGACAAAAACGGAAACAAAATATAGCTACCAGGTGTTTCTGATCATATACGTTTGCAAAATTAAATCTGGTAAATTGAAAATTGCAGATAACGAAACGGCTGATTATGGATGGTTCACGATGAAGGAAGCAATGAAATTAGACTTTTTACCATTGAACAAAGAAATTATTCAACAAGGTAAAGATATTTTGAAAAAATATATAGACTAAACATATGATAGATATCAAATTTATTCGTGAAAATATCGAATTGATAAAACAAAATTGTATCAATCGTCGTGTAAAAGTTGATTTGGATAAGTTGCTTGAGACTGACGAGAAGCGTCGTAATCTACTCAAAAATGTTGAGGAATTACGCGCCACCCGCAATCAAAAATCCAAAGGCAAACCTACTGAAGAAGAAATCACCAAAATGCGTGAAGTAGGAGAACAAATAAAACAAGTTGAAACCGAACTTGAAGCAGCCGAGGTTGAATACAAAAATTATTTAATGTCCGTACCAAACCTTACTCACCCAGATAGTCCAGTTGGCGGTGAAGAGGATTATAAAGTAGTCTTTCAAAGTCCTACACCTTTCAAACTTGATTTTCCACCAAAGGACCATGAAGAACTAATGCTTCAAAACGACTTAATTGATTTTGAGCGTGGTACCAAAGTGGCTGGAGCAAAATTCTATTTCACCAAAAACAACTTAGTACGTTTAAACATGGCGTTGCTAAATTATGGAATAGACGTCGCTACCAAACACGGTTTTACACTGATGGAAACACCTGACTTGGCAAAAAACGAAATTTTGACTGGTATAGGTTTCAACCCTCGAGGTAATGAAACTCAGGTATACTCTGTAGAAAATACTGATCTAAGTTTGATCGGAACAGCCGAGATTACAATGGGTGGTTATCATGCCAACGAAGTGTTGGATCTAGCAAACGGACCAAAGAAATATGTCGCCATCTCACACTGTTTCCGTACTGAAGCCGGAGCATACGGACGTACCAACAAAGGATTGTACCGAGTACATCAATTTACAAAATTAGAAATGTTCGTATATTGCAAACCGGAAGACAGCGAAAAAGCACACCAAGAAATTCTAGCAATCGAAAAAGAAATCATCGATGGGTTAGAACTAAATTATCGTGTTATCGATATACCATCTGGTGATTTGGGAGGACCAGCTTATCGCAAATATGATTTAGAAGCCTGGATGACAATGAACAATGGGTTTGGTGAAATAACCAGTTGTAGCAATTGTACCGATTATCAATCACGTCGATTAAACATTAAATACCGCAAAGACAATGGTGATACCGAGCTGGTGCACACGCTCAATGGTACTGCTGTAGTGCTCAGTCGCTTTCCGATCGCGATTGTAGAACAATACCAACAAGCGGATGGATCGATTTTAATTCCAAAAGTACTGCAGCCTTATTGCGGTCTAGAAAAACTATAAAGAAATATGCAGAAGATCAGAAATCTTGTAGATGCGCTATTACACCAGGCAAAAACTAAATTCAGCAAAGATACTGTCGACCAGATTTGTGTGATGGATAGTAACGATCTTGAAAAAGAACGTGGTATTACTATTTTTTCCAAAAATGCTGCCGTGCGTTGGGGAGACTATAAATTAAATATTATCGACACTCCAGGACATGCTGATTTTGGTGGAGAAGTAGAACGTGTTTTGACCATGGCTGATGGTTGTTTGCTTTTGGTAGATGCCAAAGAAGGTCCAATGCCTCAAACTCGTTTTGTACTCAAAAAAGCTTTGGCCATGAAATTGAAAGTAATCGTGGTAGTAAATAAAATCGACAAGCCAGACGCTCGTCCTGCGTTTGCTTTGGACAAAACTTTTGATCTATTCTTGGAACTTGGAGCTGACGATGAAACTGCAAATTTCCCAGTAGTTTATGCCAGTGCCAAACAAGGATTGGCTGGTCTCGAACCAGATCTCACCAAGATGTCTGATATTTCTCCTTTGTTTGATACAATTTTAAGTTACATCCCAGAACCAAGTGGTGACGCTGATCAGCCTTTACAAATGCTTATCACTACTTTGACAGCCGACAGTTACAAAGGGCGTATTGCCACCGGAAAATTATTAAACGGACGTATGAAGGCTGGACAAGAAATCGCTCGCATCCGTCGCGATGGCACAATTTCCAAACATCGTTTAGTTGCTCTAATGAGTTTTGAAGGCCTGGACAGATGTGTTTCTGAAAATGTGGAAGCTGGAGATATCGTGGCAGTAGCTGGTATTCCTGATCCAATGATCGGTGAAACTATCGCTGAACCAAACAATCCAATTGCTCTACCTGTTTTGGAAATCGAACAACCAACTGTAAAAATGACTTTCTTGGTTAACGATTCTCCTTTTGCAGGCAAGGAAGGACAATTTACAACTTCACGCCAAATCAACGAAAGACTATTCAAAGAGTTGGAAACAGATATGGCTTTGCATGTTGAAAATGGTCAAAATAATGACTGGATTGTTTCTGGACGTGGTGAATTGCATTTGGCAATTTTAATTGAACGTTTGCGTCGTGAAGGTTATGAAATTCAAGTTTCTCGCCCTCAAGTTATCGTGAAAGAAGTGGACGGAAAGAAAATGGTGCCTTACGAAACTGTATATATCGAAGCTCCTGAATTTGCTTCTGGCTCTGTAATCCAAAAATTGGGATCACGCCACGGTATGATGCAGCACATGAATATTGAAAATGGAATTTTCTTTGCAGAATTCACTATCCCAACTCGCGGTTTGTTCGGCTACCGCACTGAATTTTTGACCGATACTAAAGGTCTCGGAATCATCAATACCATGTTTAATGGATATTTTGCTGATCCAGGCGATTGGAAAGAACGCGATCAGGGATCTTTGGTTGCACACGAAACTGGTATTACCAATTTGTATGGTTTGTTGAACTCTCAAGACAGAGGACAATTGTTCCTAGGCCCAGCTGTTAATGTATATGCAGGCCAAGTTGTAGGACAACACGCTCGTACTGGTGACTTACGCGTAAACGTCTGTAAAACAAAAGCTCTATCCAACATGCGCTCCAAAGGCGATGGCGTTTCCGAACATTTTAACGCTCCAAAGACTATGGATTTAGAAGACGCTTTGGAATACATCGGTGATGATGAATTGGTAGAAATTACTCCAAAGAATATTCGTATTCGCAAACAAATTCTAAGTGAAAGTGAAGCTCGTAAAAAATTATTAGGTATCAAATAATATGCTGACTCAAATCGTGATCAATAGGAAAGCGATTGAAAATAATTTAAAACAATTTAAAAAGCTCATAGGCAAAAATACACTACTGATGCCAGTAGTTAAATCCAATGCCTACGGCCACGGAATGATTGAGGTTGCAAAAATTTGCGACCTCAATTCTTTTGTTGAACGAATTTGTGTAGTAAATCTAGATGAAGCCATTACACTCATAAAAAATGGTATAAAAAAACCAGTAATGATTTTAAGCTTTTATGAGTTAGATACTGAAAAAATCAAGTTAGCTATAAAACAAGGGGTAATATTTCCTGTTTATTCAACTGATCAAATTAACTTTTTAAATAATACCGCCAAAAAACTTGGTTGCGGTGTGGGTATTCATTTAAAAATAGACACTGGTGCCACTAGGGTAGGGGTGTTACCAAAAAACGCATTAGAATTTGCCAAACAAATCATTGCGTTAAAAAATTTATATCTAGAAGGTATTTGGAGTCATTTTGCCTCCAGTGAAGATGATTTGGAATATACAAAAAAACAACAATCCGAATTCGAAAAGACTGTAGATGCGCTTGAAAAACATGATATTTATATTCCAATTAAACATTTTGCCTGTTCAGCTGCTACTATTTTTCACAAGACGGCACGTTACAGTGCTGTACGATTGGGTTTGAGTTTATATGGCTTGTATCCAAATGAAAAAAGTAAAAAACTAATAAAACTTCAGCCTGCTTTATCTATGAATACAAAAGTTATTCAAGTAAAATCGATTGGACCAAAAACCAAAATAGGATACGGCGGAACTTATCAAACAAAAATTGAGTCCAAAATCGCCATCTTACCGATAGGGTATTGGGAAGGAATCGATCGAAAACTTTCAAATACAGGGGAAGTCATTATCGGCGGAATAAAGTGTCCGATCCGTGGCCGTATCTGTATGAATTTAACTATGGTAGACGTGACTAAAGTAAAAAATGTGAAAGCAGGGGATGATGTTGTAATTATTGGGCAACAGGGAAAACAAGTGATTTCTGTCGATGATTTAGCCAAAAAGATTGGCACAATCAACTATGAAGTAGTAGATAGAATCAACCCACTTCTTCCTAGAATTATCAAATAGATATGCAACATTTTCATTCCAATAAAAGTTTTAACCAATACAAGCCACACCAAACTTTTTGGCAAAAGCTAAAGGCTAAGCGCAAAAAGAAAGCGGCGGTTATTAATGTTATCCAAGAAAACTCTTTAAAAAATCCTTTTAAAAAAGAAATTGTTCCGTCCAAAAACAAAGCCAAAATTGTTTGGATAATTTTTATAATTTTAATTGGCAGTTGGATAGCTTTAATGTTAACACTTCCATATTTTAAAATTTGTAAAATAAATATTTCTGGTAACAAAATAACCAAAGCCTCAGAGGTGGAGAATTACGTGCGAAATTTTAACCTACAACAAAGTAATTATTTTTTATTCGCAGACAAATCTGTGTCAGAAAAAATCAAACAACTGTTTTTGTATGAAAATGTGCAGATTAAAAAAGTTTTTCCAGACACCATTCAAATTGAAGTAGAAGAGAAGCCAGCCAGCATAATTTACGATGATAACAGTAACTATTATCTTTTGGATGCTGATGGAAAGGTAATAAAAACACTCGCCGAGTTTATAAATATTCCGGAGATAACCGTTACTAGCACCAGTAGTTCAATTAAAAATACCCATTTAACCACTTATCAGCAGATAAAAGCCAACTACGGATCATTTCCGGTAATCTTTAACGACAAACCCGTTTCAAGTGCTGACAAAATAATACTTTCGCCAAAGATCATAAAATCTGCTGTTGATTGGGAAAACAATTTGAAGGATCTAAACTTTGGAAATATTGTATACTTCAAGATAGGTGATACAGATTTTAATCTAAAAATATTTTTGACCCAACCATGGCATCTAATAATAAATACCGACTCAGACATACAGTCTCAACTGCATAATCTAAAAATTATCACCACTAACAACAAACCTACCGAATATATTGACCTTAGATTTGGAGAAAGAGTATATTGGAAATAAATTTAAAAAACCCGATTAATTCGGGTTTTTTTGCGCTCAGATATTGACAAAACAGCTTATTTAACGTATTATTTTGGAGGTTTCTATAAATAACGCGTCACAGATGACGCCAACTTGGAGGGTGGAAAACCATGGATATCGACCTCGGAAAAAGTATGCGGCCTGTCAACCGATTCTGTACGCACCCTGGGTGCGGACAAGGAGATCACCGTGTGACCAACGTTGACGTTCGAACGAAGGACGAAGGCGACGGCACCGTGGAGATGGATCTGCAATGCATGCAGTGCGGCCAGACGTCCAGGCGCGTTCGCATCAAGTACCAGGTACAAGAGGGCTGAGAGGCGAGGTTTTTGGTGACAATTTTTTCCTCAAAAAAAGTCACGAAACCTCAAATTAAAATTAAAAAAACTTTTGCATATTTTAGTAAAAAATAGTATAATATAATTTCTAAATTATATTATAAAAAAATGATTACCGACGTAGGGAAGTGTATCGAAACCAGACAGACCGTGAGTCTGTCGTAAGAATATACAACGTCGTATAACATAGATTAAGCGTCGTACTATATTACTAAATATGGCTAAACCATCAAACAACTCAATAGTTAAGCTGATACCAGACTTCCTAGCCTACTGTGAAGTTGAAAAAGGTTTGAGTCCAGTTTCTACCAAAAACTACCACAACTTCCTCAAGGTTTTTATCGCTTGGCTTGACGAAAATAATCTCTTAAATTTAAAACCTCAGGAATTGACTCCAGAGCATGTTTGGAACTACCGCCTATACTTATCTCGAAAAAAAGATTCAAAGGGCTCCTACGTCAAAAAAACGACCCAAAATTATTACCTCATCGCTCTACGCAACCTTCTAGCATATTTTTCAGAAAAAGATATTTCATCTTTGCCGGCTGAAAAAATAAAATTACCAAAATTGACTGACAAAGACAAAGCTATTAAATTTTTGAATTTTGGACAAGTGGAGCATCTCATGGAGATGCCTGACCTTTCCAAGCCAGACGGTTTGCGTGATCGAGCGATTTTAGAAATTCTCTTCTCCACCGGTATGCGTGTTTCAGAACTAACGTCGCTTAATATACGGTCGTTTAATATTAAAAATATTGTTGAGAAAAAAATTACGGAATTAGAACTTGGAATATCTGGTAAAGGCGGATCAATGCGGACGGTTTATTTTTCTCCTAGAGCTTTAGACTGGCTAGGCAAATATCTCAGAACCCGCCAAGATATGTGTTCTCCCCTCTTTATTAATTATAAGAAGGGCGACAGTGACAACGACCACCGTCTCACCCCACGTTCCATCGAAAGATTGGTTAGAAAATATACTTCGATGGCCGGACTTCCTGTAGACGCCACACCACACACACTCAGACACAGTTTTGCCACTGATTTGTTACAACAAGGAGCCGACATGCGTTCGGTTCAAGAATTACTTGGACACAAAAATATAGTTACTACTCAAATATATACTCACGTTACTAATCCGCAACTACGCGATATTCACAAAAGATTTCATAGTGGAGATAAATAACCAAACAAAAAAACCACCGAAAAGGTGGTTTTTATATATTATCTTATTTACTCGCTTCGATAATCAGATCCAGCATTTTTGTAAACGGTATCCCCGCTTTGGCAGCAGCTTCTGGAAATAAGCTGGTCGCTGTCATTCCTGGAATTGTATTCGTTTCTATCACATAGACTTTACCATCTTCGCCAAAAAAGAAATCTGTTCGACTCATACCACGACAACTCAATGCCAAATGTGCTTTCACTGCATAATCTTGCATTTGTTTGTTTACTTCTTCTGGAAAATCAGCAGGGCAAACATGCTTTGAACCACCGGCAGCATATTTAGATTTGAAATCATAAAACTTTCCGAGCTGAGGCAAAATATGAGTTGGTGGCAAAGCAGTTGGTTCACCTTTTTTTTCAATAATTCCACAGGTCGCTTCTTGTCCTTTGATAAATCTCTGGGCCATTAACCATGGAAATTTTTTAATTGTTTTATTAATAGCCGAGATCAGATCATTTTCCGTTTTAGCAATTGAAACACCAACTGCCGACCCCTGGTCGACCGGTTTGATTACACATGGATAACCAACCTGGTCATTTACCGCTCTTAAAATTTCTTTTTTATATTTTTTCCAATATTTAGCCGTGATGTCTATAAACTCAGGATGTGGGATTTTCCAAGATTGATACATTAAGCCAGCATAAACCTTGTTCATACAAAGAGCACTGCTCAATGTGTTTGGACCAGTATATTTTATACCCAAAGTTTCAAACATTCCTTGCACCGAACCATCTTCACCTGGCGCTCCATGCAAGGCAATAAAAATAATGTCAAAGAATTTTCGATCTTTTCCAAAAAAATCAACGACTCTTTTTTTATTTTTATTTATTAAAACAAATTTATTATCCTTGGTCATTTCAATCAGCGATGGTGCATATTTAGCGCGATCGAGATTATCAAAAACCGCTTTACCAGTAACCAAAGAAATCTCACGCTCAGACGATGGTCCACCATACAAAACTCCAATTTTGATCTTTGCCATATCGATTAAATTAAGGTAAATAATTCATTCCGTCTACTGGAATACCATTCAAGCGTACCTCAAAATGTAAATGTGCGCCAGTCACAAATGGGCCAGAACCAACCATTCCCGGTGTTCCACCTGAATAACCAATAATATCACCTTTATTTACATATTGATCATCTGACACTACGATTTTGCTCAAATGACCATACAGAGTTGACAGATTACCATTGTGTATCAAAAGTATGTAACTATAACAACTTGCCAGAGTACAGCGCTTGGCCCTTCCTACATAACCAGAATTTGAAGCTCTAATTGGCGATCCCTGTGGAGCGCGAATATCAGTACCACTATGCTCAAAAACTCTTTTAAAAGGATAATCGGGATCATGAAAGCGAGAGGTCACATACCGACCACTTACCGGCCATTCAAAATCACCGAGTTTGGCTGGTGTATTTTTATAACGCTCCTGATCAGCCATTTTTTTACGCATCTGAGCTTCAAACGAACTAACTTCAGTTTCTACTACTTTATATTGTTGACGCAAGCTTTCAAGTAATGTTCTATACTTTAATTCAGAAGATTGTGTCTGCACTAACAAAGATTGTTTATTACCCATTTTCTCATTCAAATCCTTCTTTTTATCTTCCAGCTGAGAAAGCAGGTCGTCATAAGTTTTTTTACGATCTTCCGCTTCGGATTTCTTTTTATCCAAATCTTCTTTGGCGATTCTTACCTGTTTTACCGAACGACCCAAGTCTGTATAAACATTCTCAAGATATTTGGCTTGATTATAGAAGTCTGCAAAATTACTATTAGTCAACATTATTTCCAAAAAATTCTTTTGATCATTTGCGTGAAGATTTTGAATTATTTTAGAAATCATCTTTTTTTGTTTATCGATAGTATTTTGCTTTTCCGAAATAGAAATATTCAAAGAATCGATCTCAAGCTTTGTTTGGTCCAATTTTTCGGTTGTTAACTTAACGTCGGCCTCCGCCTGAGCTATTCTGTTTTCAATAATACTCATTTGGTTTTTTAAAGAAACCGCTTCAGTTCGCTTAATTTCAATATTAGTTTTATATTTTGCGATTGTATCTTCTAATTCTTTGATTTTTCCCTTTTTAACCTCAATCTGTTTGTTTAGCTGGTCGATCTCTTCGACAGTCGTATTGGCTGCAAAAACAAAAAAATGTGGATTTATCAAAAACCCAAACACGATTATTAGCGTTAATAATTTTAAAAAATTATTCATACTGAAATTATACCATATAAATAAAAAAAGTTGAACATCAGATGCCCAACTTTTAACAACGCCTCTAAAATAACAAGTTAAATTAAGAATTTTTTTCAATTGCCAATTTTATTCTTTTTAAAGATTCTTCTTTTCCCAAAACTTCAGCAATTTCAAATGGACCAGGTGAATTTTGTTGTCCAGACAGAGAAACGCGTAACGGCCACAATACACTGCCGTTAGAAAAACCATTTTTTACCACCCATTCCCCTACCAATGCTTGGAGTTTTTCTTTGTTCCAGTCCTGACCACTTAGTGTATTCAAGAATTCTGACAATAGAGGCAGAATCTTTTTAACCTCGTCTAATGTGCCTTTTTTCCAAACCAAGATTTGGCCATCATAATCTAGCGGAGTAAATACAAACTTCAAAGATTCAGGTAATTGAGCCAAGGTTGAAACTCTTTCCTTTTCCAAATTTATTACTGCTGCCAACCAATTTTTATCTTCATTACCAGTTACCAAACCAGCTTTTTCTAACCAAGGCAAGCATACATCCACCAGCTCGTTTCCTTGCAAACTCTTCAAGTATTGCTGATTATACCAATCCAATTTTTCCAAATTAAATACGGCTCCGGATTTTATGATTTTTTCTATTTTAAATTCTTTTACTAATTCATCCAGTGAATAAATTTCTTGTTCACCACCTGGATTCCAACCAAGAAATGCCACGAAGTTTACCATTGCTTGAGGTAAATAACCTTTATCTACATAATCCTGAACAGCAACATCTCCTTGGCGCTTACTAAGTTTAGATTTGTCTGGATTTAAAAGCAATGACAAGTGGGCCATTTGCGGTGCTTCCCAACCAAAATATTTAAATAGTTGTAAATGTTTTGGAGTACTACTCAACCACTCTTCACCACGAACAACGTGTGAAATTTCCATAAAGTGGTCATCAATAACTACCGCAAAGTGATAGGTAGGAAAACCGTCAGCTTTAATCAAAACCTGATCATCAATCAACTCGTTTTTAAAACTAACTTCACCACGTATCAGATCGATAAATGTAGTCTCCCCTTCTTTTGGCATCTTTAGGCGTAATACATGTGATTCGCCCGCATCAATTCTTTTTTGAGATTCAGCAGAGTCTAGATTGCGACAAAAACCATCATAACCCGTCGGTAATTTATTTTTTTGCTGATAATTTCTCAAATCTTCTAGGCGCTCAGCTGTACAAAAACAATGATAAGCATGACCGTTTGCCAACAATTGATCTGAATACTTTTTATATACTTCCAAACGCTGAGATTGAACATAAGGTCCCTTGTCTCCTACTTGCACCACTTTACCATCATCATCAAGCTCGACACCTTCATCCACACTCAAGCCCGCCCATTTTAAAGAATTTATAATCCCTTCGATACTGCCTTCTACAAAACGCTTCTGATCAGTATCTTCTATTCGCAACAAAAACTTACCGCCATTTTGTTTGGCGATCAAATATGCATAAAGGGCTGTTCTTAACCCTCCAACATGCAAAGATCCTGTAGGACTTGGAGCAAAACGCGTACGTACGTTCATATAACTTTATCTTTTAGCTTTTTAGATATAAATACAGCTAGAAACACTGCTGTAGCCTTCCATATTCTGACAAATCTAGATGGTTGTCTAAGAAGACGATAGAGCCATTCTAACCCAATTTTACGCATAAAACAAGGGGCGCGACGCACACCCCCAGAGATATAATCAAAAGTACCACCCACCCCCATAGCGATTTTTACTGATGGTAAATTTTTTATATTTTCACAAATCCATTTTTCTTGTTTATTGTGACCAAAAGCGACCAACAAAATATCTGGCGCTGTCATAATAATTTCGTGAATAGCCTGATCGTTGGCTTCTATTTCTGGCAAAATTGTGTTTTTTTCTTCAACCATCAGAAAATCAATCTCGGGACCAGGATGAAAACCAGCAATTTTAAGTTTAGGAAATTGTTTTTTTAAATTTTTAACTGTCTTTGTCAATGTGTCTCTTGAACTAGATCCAAGCAAAAATATACTTTTGTTTTCCTTTTGAGCCAATTCGCAAAGTTTATTCACAAAATCAACCCCTGTAATTCTTTTTATTTTACCACCGCTTAATAAAGTAATTCCAAAGCCATCACAAATATTTAAATCTCCTAGATTTAAAACATTTCTAAAATATTGATCGTTTTGAGCATCAACTAACATTTCTGGATTAGGTGTAAAAATAAGATTTTGCTTGTTATTATACAAAAAACCATGCGCTATTTTGTACGCCTCATCGATAACCAAACTATCAATTTTTACATCAAAAAAACTTTCATTCATATCATTTAATAAATCCGCCAGCCTGTAAATCCCAAAGTTTCTTGTATAACCCACCTTTTTTCTTTAGCAATTCTTTGTGACTACCATCTTCTACTATCTCTCCATGATCTACCACCAATATCCTATCAGCACTCATGATTGTAGACAAGCGATGGGCAATCATAATGACTGTCTTGCCTTTCATCAATATATTTAAAGCATCTTGAATATAATGCTCGGATTCTGAATCTAAACTAGAAGTGGCCTCATCCAAAAATAATATAGGGGCATTTTTTAGTATCGCACGCGCAATCGCCACACGCTGACGTTCACCACCAGACAATTTTACGCCGCGCTCTCCCACAAAAGTATCATATCCTTTTTCTAGATCAATTATAAATTCATGACAATGAGCCAGTTTGGCTGCATCTTCAACTTCTTGATCGGTCGCATCAAATCTACCATAACGAATATTTTCACGTAAAGTACGATGAAACAATATTGGGTCTTGAGGAACTAGTGAAATATTTTTCCACAAACTTTCTTGAGTTACTTTGGAGATGTCTTGACCGTCAATCAAAATCTTACCACTATGTACATCATGCATGCGCAAAAGAAGTTTTACTAAAGTAGACTTCCCCGCTCCTGAAGGACCGACCAGAGCCACCTTTTCTCCATCACCAATCGATAGATTGAATTTTTTTAATATCGATCTAGCTTCCTGGTAATTGAAAACAACATTCGCAAATTCAATTTTGCCTTTTGGTACTTTTAAATCCTTCGCATTGTCTATGTCCACCACTTCATGAGGTGTGCTAAAGATCTCAGTCATCTCTTCCGCATCTGCCAAACTCTCATAAATTCTTCTCACAACGTTTCCAAAATCCCAAACTCTATTTAATATAACAACGATATACGATTGTATTAAAGCAAAATCACCGACTGTTAAACGTCCTTGATTCCACAGCCTTATAGCAATATAAAAGAGTGCTAATTCCAAAATGATCCCAAACAACCCTTGAATGGCTTCGAAAATATTATTTAAATTCCAAGTTTTGAGACGTTTTTTTAACAAATCATCATTCAAGTCTTTATGTGTTTGAACTTCTTTGTTAAAGCCGACAAATAATTTTATATTGACATTATTTGTTACCGAATCAGCCAAATGAGCTCCGGTTTTTGTATCTGCCGCGCTACGTTCAATATCATATTTTAGTTTAAATTTAGCGACAATCAAATTAATGCCGATAAATATTATTACCCAAGCAAGCATTACTAGACCTAAAATTAAATTTCGCAAAGACAGCACAACCACTACTATGGCAGTATTTAAAACTAGAGTTAATACATTGAAAATTAATTTATCATTTATATCCTCAAAGGCACGCACAAACCTACCCACTCTTTTGACCAAAGAACCAACAAAATTATCATTAAAAAACCCGAAGGAATTTTTGTGTAAATATTGAAAACAAGAATTTGCCAGATCTCTCAACACCTTCGCCTCATATTGGATCACTGCGGTTATTGCAACACGCCAACTCAGCCATTGACCAAAACTCACCAAACCAAACATAGCCAAGGCTTTTAGCAAATCCTGACTAACAGCTCGATCTACATTGTTGGCAGAAACTAAATCCAAGATTTGTTTGATATACAATGGCCCCAAAGTATTCGTAATCGCTGTAAAAACAGTACCCAAAATAGTCAAAAACAAAAACAACTTATATTGCTTAGCGTGTTGCCAATAAATTTTTATGGTTTGTTTTGTTTGTTGTTTCATAAAACTATTTTAGAGTGATTACTAAAGCCCCAGATACCATCAACAAAGCCCCAAAAACCGTCTTCCAAGTTAAAGCCTCACCCAAAAATAGGCTGGCCAAGATAATCACAAACACCAAGCTCAAACGATCGATCGAGGCAACTTTTGTAGCCACACCCAACTTTAATGCCAAAAAATAAAAGAGCCAAGATAATGCCCCTGAAATTCCAGCCAAAAATATCAAAGTCCACTCTCGTCCGCTTAAAGATTGAAAATTAAATCCTCTAAATTTACCAAGCATCAGACTGGTTAAAACCAAAAACAAAGCCATGATTATTGAACGAATAGTCGTGGCCAAGGTGGTATCAATATTTTTTAAACCGAGTTTGGCAAAAATAGCGACTGCGGCCGCAGTTATGGCCGATAAAAATGCAAAAATTAACCACATAAAAATTATTTGTTTAATAATTATTTATTTTTTCCAAGTACTTCCCAAGCTGTATTTTTGATAAATGACAGGGAACCCCACGGTGAATATTTTCCAACTAATTCCATAAAACCATTTCCTGAAACAATTTCCCCGCCGCAGACCCCTTCTATTTTTGTAGCCCCTTCCCAATAATTTATAGCGTTAAAACCAACCTCCTGATCTGGTAAAATCGCTTTAACAACCAAATCAATTTTTTCACTTGGAATAATAATTTTCCATTCCAAATTATAAACATTTCCTGAGCGTCGGCTTTTCCATTTTTTATCTTGCGATACCACCTCGATGTTTTCAGTATGTTTTTGCAAACCATCTGGATAAATCATGGTAGTGTGAAAGACGCTTTTGTCGTTTGATATGTATTCAAAACACATCAAATCCAAACCATTATTCAATTGAATACTAAACCAATTCCAACGATCGTGGTTGTAAGTGGTGTCAGCCCATTGATGATCCATCCAGGCTTTACCTGTTACATGGTATTGTTTATGTTTAAAATTCAACGAACCTTGAGCACTCAAATCTGTTAATGAATAATAATATGTGCTTTTATCATGTAATTTCAAAAAGCCTTTACCACCTTCAAGCATCGGCGGTTTATTGTAAACCAAATCTAAATCTAGACTTTCAGTTTTTTGATGATATTTAAACAGTTCATATTCTTCCAGTGAATAATTAATGTATCCACCTAGTAAAACCGGTTTAGATTCGGTTAAAAAATTTATATAGGGCAAGTCTTTTGTAAAACTATCGCGTGAAACAATACAATAAGGAGCCACAAACGACTCTTTTTCGCCTGTGTCTAAATTGGCAATAATAGAATGAAAGAAATAAACAGTCTTTACAGGCAAGCTACTAAGTAGTGGCACTTTCGAACGTTTGTTATCTATCTTGAACAAACAATTCATAAATGAGAATCTCTCCCCTTTTTGTCCGATTAAAAAACCATTGACATACCACCATTCCACAATATTTTTGTGGGCCAACTCATCCTTGGGAAATTGTACTTTTTGACTGAATTTTAACATAATTATTTTTTAAACAACCCTATCAATATTGCTTGGTCTAAAATATGTCCACCCATTGCTTTTTCTAACTCATTTTGCTTTGTTTCCGAAGATAAGAATAATTCTGTATCCAAAGCAAACAATTTAAATCGATAACGATGTTCACCGCTGGGTGGACAAGGTGGTACATAACATTTTTGATCGCTAGACCCAAGACCGACTACAGCTCCATCTGATATACTATTCTCCTCTACACCTGTAGTTACAAATGGTATATTCCATACTATCCAATGTGAAAAAACACCACTCACTGCATCTGGATCATCAACAATCAAAACTAAACTTTTTGTATTTACAGGCACTTGCGACCAAGAGAGAGGAGGATTTGTTCCTTCACCCAAACATGTATATTTTTTAGGTATATTAGCGCCATTATTAAAAATTGGGCTAAAAATTTGCATATTTTTTATTTATATTTTTATACCATGTATTATATCAAAAAACCGCCGATTTGGCGATTTTTTAAATTATTCTTTGATCTGAAGCCTTCTGTATTCTAACAAAGTTAAGACGATTATAATTGAATCTAATATAGTAATAAACAACAAATTCAATGAATGATTGTGATAAAATCTATAAAATTGATATGCTACAAAAAATGAAAAAAATACAACGGATACAGGAAAAGCCCATAATTTACGCTTCCAAAGTGATATAACCAAAAACAAATTGATAAGACCGTGAAACAATAAGTAATAGGAGACAAAATGCAAAGTAGATGTTGAAAAATTATCAAAAATTCCAATTAATGTTTTAGCAACAAAATCATTATGACGCTCAATGATTTCATAGTTAGTTAAAACAAGCACTTCACGTTTAACTTCCTGTCCATAAAACAACAAAATAACGCCACCCAACACCTCGACACAACCATTGAAGGCTTTTGTAGCCATCACAACCAAAAACAAATGACGTATAATTTGCCAGATCTTTTTCATAATTATTTATTTTGCAACAACTTCAGGTCGGCCAAAACCTCGTCAGCATGTACCGCCGGTTTTACACCTTCATATACTTTTGCAATTTTTCCTTTTGGATCAACCAGAAATGATTCGCGCATTGTACCTAAAAATTCACGACCCATGAATTTTTTTGGTTTGTACACATCGTAAGCCTTTACCAACTCCTTGTTTTCATCTGATAGCAACGTGAACGGTAATTCAAACTTGTCAGCAAACTTACGGTGGCTCTTTACCGAGTCTGTACTTACACCAAATACCTGAGCTTTTAATTTTCTAAACTTTGGCAAATTATCGCGCAAACCGCAGGCTTCAGTAGTACAGCCAGGAGTGTCATCTTTTGGATAAAAATACAACAAAACCCATTGCCCGGCATAATCTTTAAGTGAATGCATTTTACCATCTTGGTCTGGCAAATTAAATTCTGGAGCCATTTTACCAACTTGTAAATTAGACATAAAATAAATTTATTTTAACAATGCTTTCCAATTATCTTTGAATTTTTTTAGTTTTGGATTTATTACCAGTTGACAATACGTTTGATTTGGATTTTTCTTGAAATAATCATGGTGATAATCTTCGGCTTCGAAAAAATTTTTCAACGGTAAAACTTCTGTAACTATCGGATCTTGATAGATATTTTCTTTTTTAATCTGAATAATTTTTGTATTCACTATATTTTTCTGCTCTTCCCCATCAAACAACACAATCGATCGATACTGTGTTCCTATATCATGTCCTTGTTGATTTAATGTTGTAGGATCATGCACTGAAAAAAATACTTCCAAAAGAATTTCTAAAGAAATTACATCAGCATCAAAATCTATTTTTACAACCTCAGCATGACCGGTATTGCCAGAATATACTTTCTCATAACTCGGATTTACAACTTCCCCACCAGCATATCCAGGAACCACCATTATCACTCCTTTTAATTGTTTAAACACCGCTTCAATACACCAAAAGCAACCACCACCTAGAACAATTGATTGCATATTAGACATATTATTTTTTCCACCCTTTTTTAAATCCAAAAAACCAAACATACAAAATCAAAAGCAATAGAATATCAGGAATCATAATAATTGGATGGCCCCACGAAATACCATTAACGCGTACTGATGATAGTGGCCACAAAAATGGAGTAGCAAAGAATTCAGTGGTGTGGGTTGGAATATCCATAAGAATATGTAACCCCCAAGCCATCATCGGCCAAAATGGTTTTTTTCTAAGTAAATAGATCGCTAAAAATACCAATAAAAAGACAACCAAGCTATGTGTAATATCATAGAGGGTATGAACATAATTTGGAATATCCGAATTCATTGGACGACCTCCCCAATCTGGACGAGCAGACCAGCCAAGAATAGTAGCCACTGTCAAAATTCCAAACGATAACAAATCTGGCATTATACCCATACCAAACGCCAACCAAAAATCTTTTTTACTTTTGCGACCAAAACTAATTCCACCCCACAAACCATGTGAAAGTATATCCATATTATTTTTTTGGTATAAATTTTAATGATATAGAATTTACACAATGACGAGTGTTTTTTGGTGTTAGTTGCTCACCAACAAAAACGTGTCCTAAGTGAGCACCACAAGTATTGCAAGTCATTTCAGTGCGTGATTCATCTTTATCAGGAGTATGTTTTACAGCCCCGTCAATTTCTTGATCAAAACTTGGCCAACCACAATTTGAGTGGAATTTGGCTTCAGAAATGTACAACGGCGCATCACAATGTCGACAGACATAAGTGCCTTCTGCGAAGAAATCATTGTATTCGCCAGTAAACGGCATTTCGGTGCCTTTGTTTATAATCACGTGTTCTTCTTGCGGAGTAAGTTCATTAAGATGCATATTTATTTTTTAATATAACCAGCTTCGTTAAATGTTTTCGTTACTTTATTTTTTAAATCCTCTAAATCTGGAGCATGTTCAAATATTTTACCTGTAGAAAAATAGTAAACTCTTCCACCAATTGGAGAAAAAATATCTACTGATCGTAAATTTTCTTTATCACCCGCTTGTAAATACCCAGCATATGAACGAATGGCGCTTTGAGGAAAACCCAAAATAAATCCAGTTTTAACAGTGCCTAATATATTAGTGAAATGTGGGTCAGCACTTTGGACAAATTCATCTAAAGACATACCTTTTTTCCAGCCAATTTCTCTAGCAAAATCAGACTCATTTTTAAATCTTTCCATGACCGCCCTCCGATTTACCAAATACGATCCGATCATTTCCGCATCTATCCCATTATCTCTCAAATATTTTATCACAACTTCAGAAGCCGCAAGCCCCTTACCAAATAAAATTGCTGGCTTCAC
>CAZXEV010000003.1:15618-28832 GCA_964639735.1 uncultured Gammaproteobacteria bacterium | reverse complement strand
ATGGTACAGATGGGTGTTATGACGGAAAGAATGCTAATGGTGCTAGTATAAATGAATGTACCTACTCAGCAACTGCTCAAGATAAAAAACCATACACAAATTTTGGTGCAAAAATTTTAGTAGCTCCAAATAATGTGGTAGTATCTACTTCCACTCCATAAAAATAAAATTAAAAAACCAACCATTATAAGGTTGGTTTTTTAATTTCCTCAATATTCAATAAAACATTAAATATTCAGGATTGCCCGCGGCCGTCAGTTGTTGACGGCCGGCAGGTGCGGGCAAGAAGGAGGGAAGAAGTGGGCGGTGGTGGGACGTCGTACGCGTTCAAGTGTCTGCTCACTTGACGCGGGTGAAATTGATGCAGTCACCGCTGCTGAAACAGGCGTTCATATGGTCGTTGTCGGCCATCTTTACGTCTTTTTCCAGGGATACGTCCCAGTCGATGAAGACAACATAGCACAGGCCGTCAGCCGACCCGCGTTCCGACTTCACTTGGAACTTGTTGACGCCATCGGCCGTCCACGTGCCGTCTACGATACCTGCGAGCTTGCAGGCCGTGGTCGTCTCGACGCCGATCGTGTCGTTCTGCACGACCGTATCGGTGTCGGTGGAACCACCATCGTAGCTCGAGACGTCGCCGCCGTCACCGGAACCGTCCGGCGGTGGTGCACAGGAGAAACCCTGCACACCGTACTTGCAGCCTTGCGGACCAGCGGCCAGCAGACACCCTGAACACAGGAACATAGTCGCGACCACGAGGATCGCCAGACACCGTGTCATGTTACCCATGACAGCCTCGCTTACCCCGTGGTTAGGGGTGCTTGAACATCTCAATCTTTTTGGCACGCCGTGCGCCTAGAGATTGTGATGGGGTGTCTGGATAACTAAGTTATACAAACATTCCATCACAATCTTTTTCTCACTTTTTCCTCTTTCTTGCTATTGGTTGTTTCAGTTCAATGCCGTAGGCAAAAACCAAAACAACACTTTTCAAAGAACAAACGTTAGACAATACCATACTTTGGTATTTTTGTCAACTGTCTGATCATCTTTTTGTGCTTGTTTTAGGTAAATATATATTAATGGTGACACATTTTTCGGCTGTGGACAAGTTTCGTGTGGATAACTCATTTCTAGGTTTTATCACTGTTTGTTTACTCTTTTTAAATGTGCTATAATATCCGCATAATATTATTTAAAAACATGTTCTCAACTTTGAAACAGAGAACGATTGCTGTGTATCATTTTCTCACGACGCGCCGACCGCATCTGGGTGCTTTTGTTTTTATCTCAATTTTATTTTTGGCCGGCTACATGGTGGCTGGAATTTATGCTGCCAACACTGGACATTTGAGTTGGTTAAATCCGCAAATGGCAATCGCTACTGGTACCGCCGATGCAACTGCTGGCAATGCTAGTTCCGCTACCGATGGTGTTGGTATTCTCATGGGTTGGGTTATCAAATTATTATTAGCCGCCGCTTCGCTCATGATGCGTTTGGCAATTTTTTGTTTAGCTTTTATTATTCAAATCGCGGGATACAACGGGTATCTTAGTTCAACCGCGGTAAATATAGGGTGGGTAATGGTGCGCGATATCACCAATATGTTTTTTGTGGTGATTTTGTTATTGGTTGCTTTCGGTACAATTTTGGGGCTCGAACAATACGAATGGAAAAAAATGTTGGTCAAATTTTTCTTTGCCGCCGTCTTGGTAAATTTCAGTCGCGTGATTTGTGGTGTGATTATTGATGTGGGACAGGTGATAATGATCACTTTTGTAAACGGTATTGCCGCCACGGCAGGTGGAAATCTTATCAATGCGTTTAGCATGGATACTATTTTTTCTTTGTCGCAAGCAGCCGATCCAGCCGCGATAGTAAAGACTGAGGAATTATTCACTGCATCGTTGGGAGCTCTAGTTTTTTCTTCGATTATTTTGGCGATGATGCTCGTGTTTGTTTTTATGTTGGTATCTCGCATGGTGGTACTTTGGATTTTGATCGTTCTGTCTCCATTTGCTTTTGTATTAAGTGTAATTCCTCAAACTCAAAAATATGCTTCACAATGGTGGAGTGAATTTGGTAATCATGTGGTAGTTGGACCGGCAGTGGTATTTTTCTTGTGGTTGTCTTTTGCTGTAGTTGGTGGTGGACAAATAAATACAGAAGTGGCTGGTAGTAGTGCTGTGCCTGAAACCGCCAAAATCGGAGGACAAGATTCAGCTGGTATCGGCGGTATTATGGATTGGAATAAAATGTCCAACTTTGCAATTGCTATCGGTATTTTATTAGTTGGTGCCAAAACATCTCAATCTTTGGGTACAGTTGGCGGTAGTGCGATGAGCAAGGCTACAGACTTCGGTAAGAAAGTGGCGATGGTGGCTTCTGGTGCTAGTGCTGCAATGTGGGCAGGTAAAAACGTTGTAATGCCTGCCGGAAAATGGGCGGCGATGAATGCGCCACTTGTAGGTGGAAAAGCTTGGATAAGAAAGGGTAAAGCAATTGCTGAAGTTTCAAAAATTGGTTGGAGTAAGTTGAATCAGCAGAGAGATAAATGGTCTAAAAAACTTGAGGAGCCGATCAAAAATAAACAAAGAGCCGAAGAAGCCAGAGCGCGCGCTCTCAAGAAGTTAGAATTAGAAAAGCGAGCTGGAAAATATGATGGTGCAGAAGGTCAAGAAGCGCTAAAAAAACAAGAAACAAAAATAAATGAGACGTATACCAAAGCTTCCGAAAAGTTTTCGAGTGCTCCGATGAGAGTTTTGCGTGGTTTGGCGGCAGGTCGTCTTGAATCAGAGGGGCGTGCTGAAAAGCGTGTAAAAAATCTAGAAGAAGCAGCTGAAAAAGAAAAAGCATTTGAAGAGGGCGAATATTCTCTAAGCAGTAGTTGGGGTGGTCGTTTGAAAACTGCTGGTCGTGCGCGTGCGGACGCATCAGATCGTAGACAAAAAGCCAAAGGAGAACGTTATGTTAAAGATAAATTGCTTGAATATGGTGAAACTGAGCGCCTAGAATTGGAAATTGCAATTAACGATCTAAAAGGAGCAACAACAGATCAAGACAAGGATGCGAAGCAGGCAGCAATCAAAAAGTTAACCGGAGACGGTTTGATTTTGGCTGCCATCGCAGCCGAGCAGCAAAACGCTAGTACCAAGGCACAGCATGATGAAGAAATGTCAAGAGCTGAAGCAAATTATATTAATACCAAAGAAGGACAAGGATTCATGTCTGGTGTGAACTTGGCCGAACAAGGTAAAAAAGCGGCTGAGGATTTTATCAAAACAATGAAAGGACATGATCTGAAACATGCGTTTCAGGTCGCTGCCGAAAAGATGACAGAAATCATAGCCAAAGGCGGTCCGGATATGGCTGAAAATCTTAAATTGGCTTCGATGCGTAATAATTATATTGGATCTTTGAGACAATCCACTTTATTGCACGAAGATGAAGAAGGTGAACATTTGGCAATGGAAAAAGCGAAAGAAATAGCCAGAGCTGGTTATTTTGAAATTCCAAAACTTGGTCGCGCAACTCCTTCTACAGCCATGGACTCAATGATTGATTCCGCTGGAAAACAATTGAAAGGTATGAATGCACCAGACGGTGCGGTCTTGGCTGCAAGTTGGATCGCCCATATTTTACAAGAAAAAGAAAGTTTTGATAAAAAAAATGCTTTAGAGACAGATGTTACTAAACACAAAAGTATTTCTGACCATCAAAAAGCCACGCTTTTTTCAGCGGTAGCCCATATTACAAAAGAAGCTTGGACAGATGACACAATCGCTGAAATTTCTGCTATGTTTAAGGATTTAGATATTCCTGGGAGAGTCACCGATCCTCAAAGAAGACAAGATATCGAAGCTATGAAGAAGGTTTTTGGTGAAGGTGGTCTGAACATGATTACTTCAACAACTGATTCAAAAGGAAATAAAGTCTACAAATCAGAATCTAATCCAGAAAATGCAGCTGCACTTCAAGCACTCGTATCCACTGGTGGTGATATGGATCTCGTACGTGCTCACAAAGCAATTGAAGCTGCGACGGAAGCTGAAACCGATCCAGATAAAAAGTTGGGATATTGGGAGGCGGCTGAAAAATTGGCTAAAGCCGGTACTATTAATCTTGAAGAATTTAAGGGTAAGATGCAAAAATCTCAAACATTTTTGCAAGAGGCTGCGTCTACATTTAAGCGAGCAGCGTTGGACGCAGGGCATTTGCAGATGGGTGGACATCAAGGGTTTGATCGTGATGCGGATATGTTTAGGTTGAAGACGAGATCTGAAGCAAGAACTGCTATGGTTGGTGAAGCAGTAAAACGTAAAGGTTTGGAATCTGCCCAGTTCCACAGTTTGGGAACCGTAAACAACGAGTTAGGTCGTCTTACAAAGATCGATCAAGATTATTTCCGTGCAGTTATGTCTCCAGTAAAATCTGCTCAAAAGGCCGGTAATGTGTTGGCTAGAACAATAGACCAGGTAAGTGGTTACTCGGCCAATGCTACCAAAGAGACTGATGCTAATGGTAAGGGTCTAATTGGTGGAAGTGCTGCTAATCGCGGCAAAGTCTTTGCCAATGATGCTGAATTTATTAAAAACCTTATTCTTCCTGCTCTGCGCGCGGATGCAGAAGCTACTAAATTTATTTGGGCGAAAAAAATGGGCGTTGCTGATACTGATGCAAATGAAGGAAAAGTAAATTTAGCAATTGAATTAAGTGACGGCAAAAAAATTGAAGGTGAATTGTTTAGTCAATTTTTGACTCAGTTAAATGATAAATTGGGAAGTTTCGGTTTAGATGGTAAAGATTTGGCAGATACGCAGCAGGCGTTAAAAGACGCTATTAAAGTATCTCAGGTCAAAGAAGCGGATATCATTGCTCGGATAGCTAGAGGTGAGGACAAAAAAACAAAAGAGAAAAGAGTTGGAGATCCAGAATAAATTTTGGCTGAATAAATAAAAGTTAATAAATATGAACGATTATACTCTCAAAAAAATTGAGGATTATAGTGGACAAAACTTTTTGGAAGTAAAAGATTCCTTGTCTTTTCTGAATGTTTTGGGTCACCAAAAGTTTTTTGAGATTTCAAAAAATAATTTTTGGTATTTAGTAGATAATATATCATTAGAAATCGAAAATAAAAATGACAGAACATATTGGTTTGCAGAAGAGTCGGTAATTAAAATGATCGATTTGGGTAATTTACGTTTAGCTTACAATTTACTCAAGGATGTTACACTGATTACCGAATTTCATGCCGAGGATTCAGGTCTAGATCACCAGGAACCAGGTGATGAAGAATCTGAGAGATTCTTCAAAGATCTAGATTTGCTATTCTTGTCAGAGGATGGTCGTAAAATTATAATTGAAAATTTAGAAGCACACCCTGAAAAGTTTTTTACAATTAGAAAAAAGCTGGATGAACTTATCCCGATATTAGAGCAGTTACTTTTTGAAGTGAATGTAGTGGGATCATTTTTGGATTTATATAATGAGCGACAAATTTACACTGTTGAGCAGATGATCGACATTCTTGTAGGTGAAAATGAGGACTACGATGTACTCTCTGCAATTTACACTTTGCGTCAAGATTTTGGTCATGTCGATGGGCGTGAAATTGCTTTTTATTTTGCCAAGGATAATTTTGATACTATCAACGAAGGTCGTTATGATTGGTACAATGCGGTCTTGATGAACATATTATCAAATCTGATATATTTTAATTTGAATTTATTAGGCGATGATCTGCAAGTAAAAACTTTAAAAGAAAATTTTTATAAAGCTATTTTACTAGGCTGTCCTGTTCGAAAAAGTATCGAAAAAGTTTTATACGAAACCAAAAATTTTGCTGATTATGCTATTGCAAGCAATCTTTATGTTGATGCCTTGCGTAGTAATATAGAAAAAATTAATTTGGAAAGTAAAGATGTTGAGTTGAGTAGTATCTTTATAAAATATTACAAAGACCTAAATGATGCGACAGACTTTTCGATAATGAAAAAATATATTGAAACGGTGTTTGGAAATGATGCAAAAGATTATGTTAAAAATGCCGTTTTGGAATGTTTGGATATCTTTGTAAATTTACAGGAATCAAAACTGATAGATCACAACAGTAGTCAAGAATTGCCAGAAAATGAAATATATTTTAATCAATTAGAACAAATAACATTATTGTTTGCTAATCGTGTTAACTGGCCTAAAATGACAGATTTGTTAAAGGAAAAAGATGGTAATTATGTTTCGGTAAAATTATTTCTGAAAGGATATGAAAAAGCAGCTGATTTGGGAGATGAAGTCGTGTTGTCAAAATTCATGGAGTTCAATGATTTTTTGAAAAAGCAGAATTTATTACCTGTCGACAAGGACATTATAGAATATCATGAAATGGATAATAAATTTCATTGGGCAGATTGGATATTAAAATAAAATATGGCCGACACTCAACCTACAATTTTAGTTAAAAAAGCTGATGGTACTTCTGAGAGGATTACTTTGGCTGAGCTAAAAGCGCGCCAGTCCAAACCGGTAGTCGCTGCTGTCGTTCAAACTGTTCCAGCGCCTGTTTCTGTACCCGCTGTTTCACCTACACCTTCACCTGTGATAGAACCACCGCGTGGTTTGGTTATCGGTCCAGCAGAAAAAAAGAATCAACCTGTTTCTGCAGAATTGGCTCAAGACAAGATTGTACAGACACCTCTGAAACCTGAGGATTTAAAACCACTACATCACGAAGAAGTACCAGAGAGTCCACATGCAGATATGACTGTATCTTCAGATCGTACTGACCAGGTCTCAAAAATTATTACCAGTTTATCATTTAAAATCCCTGCACAATTTGAAAATCGTTTGCGTAGTAGTATTCAACTACGTCTCAAAGATATTCGCAGCGAAGCTGATACACTTGATTTATGTTTGAGATCGATTAAAGATGGTGGTTTAGGTATGACACAATCTCAAGCCGATGAAATTATTTCAAAAACTCAGCCAAATTCAAAACCAGTGATTCAAAAAAATATTTCATCTGGAGCTCCAGTTATGCCGCCCATGCCTGTAGTAAACACAATGAAAAAAACAGAACGTGAGGCGGCGGTAGATAAAATCATCGGACAAGTTTCCACCAGTCCTGCGATTTCAGATTTAATAATTCCAAAAAAATCCGAAGCCATCACTCCAGGACCGATTCGATCTGGAATTTCCATGTCCACCAAACTAATGGTGCACGATGTTCAATCAAAACCGGTCACTATGGGGCCGCTCGATGAGATATTATATTTTTCTCTGATCGATTTGCGTCGCTTGTCATCTGTACCATCTGAAGCAGTGAGCCGTCTTAAACAAAAATTTTTAAATTTAAAAGAAGAGTCGTTCTTATTGTTTATGGATTCTTGGGGCGCTTGGCGTAATAGTCCATTATATAAAAGTTATCTTGAAATCGTGGACAATGCGCTGTCACAAAAATTTAGTTTAAATGCTGCCTTGGATTCCAAAGATAAAATTTCACTTGCTGAAATTGAAGCGATAATGAAAATGGAAAAAGAATTAGACATGTAAAATATGGATCAGTTTACAGTACCACAATTTATCGATGTTGAAGATAAAATTTTTGGGCCAGTTACTGCTCGCCAGTTTGTGATTATGTTGGTGGCTGGTTTAATATTATTTGTTTTTTATAAAATTGCCGATACTACTTTATTTATTTTTGCATTAGCAACAATCGGTGGTGGAGCTTTGGTTTTGGCCTTTGTTAAAATTAACGGACAATCTTTTCATTATTTTATTTTAAATTTAATTCAGACACTGCGCCGTCCTAGTCGTCGTATTTGGTATAAGACTGACACCAAAGAAGAATTGGAAGAGATGCGTAAAAGCGGAAAAGTGGAAGATGTAGAAAAAGCAGTGGAAATTCCTAGATTATCATACAACCGTATTCGTGATTTATCTTTAGTGGTAAACACTGGTGGTTACTATAAACCAGAAGAATAAAATTTTTATGCACAACAAAAAAGCAGCTGCCAAAAAATCTACATTTCCTGCAGCGCAACGTTTTATAAGCGTGGCTGAAATTAAGCAGGATACATTGGTGATGAAGGAGGGGACGCTTCGGGCTATCTTGATGGTGTCTAGTATTAATTTTGCATTGAAAAATGAAGACGAACAGAACGCTACTATTTCGGCGTATGTTAGTTTTTTAAATTCACTTGATCATCCTTTGCAAGTAGTGATTCAGTCTCGTGAACTTTATATCGAACCGTATTTACAAGATTTAATAAAGCGTGAGCGCGAACAGACAAATGAATTATTGCGTGCACAGATTGCGGATTATCGTTCGTTTGTCACGGAGTTAGTGGAAATGGGGGAAATCATGAGCAAAAATTTTTATGTGGTTGTGCCGTACGATCCACTTTCAAACAAACAAAAAAGTTTTTGGTCACGTTTTAGCGAAGTGTTTAATCCGGTTGTAACTGTAAAACTAAAAGCAGAAAGATTTACAAAGCGTAAATATGATCTGGATCAACGTGTGCGTCAGGTAGAATCAGGTCTGCGAAGTATTGGTTTGGAAGTAGTTCGTTTGGATACACAATCATTAGTAGAGGTGTTGTATTCAACTTACAATCCAGACATTGCTCTAACTGAGCGTTTGGCACCGCTTAACGAAATGAAATTAGAATAATATGGCTTTTAAACCACAATTTGGACAAGGCAAAGATATTGGTGTTTCTTTGCTTGAAAAAGAAAAAGGACAACTTGAAAGAGAAGCCGCTACCGAAGTCATCTCCTTGGAAGAGGAGCGCGTGTATCGTGAAGGTGTTGTATCTTTAAAAGATATAATTGCTCCAGCGTCTTTGAATGTTGAATCCAATTTCATTCAATTGGGTACCACTTATGCGCGTACGCTTTTTATAATGAACTATCCGCGCTATATTTCGATTGGTTGGAGTTCGCCGGTGATCAATCTATCTATCAACATGGATATTTCGATGTTTTTTTATCCGGTAAAAGCGACTGTAATTTTGAAACAATTAAAAAATAAAGTAGGTGCACTCGAAGCTCAAATTAATGCTGATGCCGAAAAAGGCTCACCACGTGATCCAATTCGTGAAACCGCGTTGCGTGACGTTGAAGAATTGCGCGACAATTTGACTCAAGGTACGGAACATTTTTTTCAATTTGCTTTTTACGTTACAATTTATACAAAAAATAAAGAAAAATTGGACCAACTTTCAGAAGATATTGAAAGTATTTTTGGTAGTAAATTAATTTTGACTCGCAAAGTATTGTATCAGGCTGAACAAGGTTTTAATTCTACTATGCCACTGTGTAATGACGAACTCATGATTGCATACAACATGAATTCCTCGCCAATCGCAGCCTCGTTTCCTTTTATCTCAGCTGAGCTTACCTCTGACAACGGAATCTTGTATGGTATAAATCGCCATAACAACAGTTTGATTTTGTTTGATCGTTTTTCCATGCAAAATGCCAACATGGTAGTGTTTGCGACTTCTGGTGCGGGTAAAAGTTATGCTATCAAATTGGAAATTTTACGCTCACTCATGATGGGTGTAGATGTTATCGTTATCGATCCAGAAATGGAATACAAACATTTGTCTGACGCGGTAGGTGGTACCTATATCAATATTTCACTGTCTTCAGAAAGTAAAGTAAATCCGTTTGATTTGCCTCGTCCAATGGGTCAAGAGATTCCAGTAGATGATATTATTCGTAGTGCGGTTATTACGGTAAAAGGTTTGTTGCGTATTATGCTTGGCGGTATTACTACCGAGCAGGATTCAGTGATTGACCGTGCATTGATTGAGACTTATGCTAAAAAAGATATTACACCAGACGCTGATTTAAATACTGTGCAGCCGCCTATAATGCAAGATTTGCAAGAAGTGCTCGAGGGTATGGAAGGTTCAAATGAGTTAGTATTAAAATTACAAAAATATACCGAAGGCACATTCAGTGGTTTGTTCAATTCCCCTACAAATGTAGAGATGAAAAACCAGTTAGTAGTATATAGTGTGCGTGATTTGGAAGACGAACTTCGTCCGCTGGCAATTTATGCTATCGTAAACTATATTTGGAATGTGGTTCGAAGTGAGCGCAAAAAACGTATTTTGATTATTGATGAGGCTTGGTGGCTCATGCAAAACGAAGACAGTGCTCGCTTTATATTTGCTTTGGTAAAACGTTGTCGTAAATATTATTTGGGTGTTACAACTATCACCCAGGATGTAAACGATTTCTTGCGTTCACAATATGGACAGGCGATAGTGACCAACTCTGCATTGCAGTTGTTGTTACGTCAATCACCTGCAGCGGTAGAAAATGTGCAAAAAGTTTTCATGTTGACCGATAGTGAAAAATATTTATTACTCGAAAGTGGGCCTGGTGAAGGAATATTTTTTGCTGGCCTAAAACATGCTGCTATCAAAGTGGTGGCTTCGTATACTGAAGATCAATTGGTAACAACCAATCCGCAACAATTGCTCGAAATCGAACGAGCCAAAGATGAATTTGAAAAACAAACTCAATAATTTAAAATCTATGTTATCATTGCGTGCAAGAATTTTTGTAATAATTAGTTTGGTAGTGTTGTTAATTTTGAGTATCAGTATTTTCCTTTTTGTTCGTGCTAAAAAACAAAAAGAAGTCGAAGGACAAACAACCACTAACAATGGTGCGGTGGTGGCCGAACTGCCTTCAACCGGATTAGTTCAGGTTACAGAAATACCAAAAAATATTGTCGTTAATCCTATTTCATCAGTTGACGCGCAAAAAAACGCTACCGAACAGATGGCTAAAATTTTTATAGAACGATTTAACTCCTACTCTTCCGAGAGCCAATATCAAAATGTAAGAGATGTGCAAGCGGTAGTTTCAAAAGCTTATTGGACACAGTTGTCGGCTAAGTTACCGTCTGTAAAACCAGCTCAAAATACAGCGTCTCCATTTACTTCTACAATTACCAAATCTTTTAGTTCCAAATTAATATCATGGAATGAAAAAAGTGCCACTGTAGAATTGCAAGTTAAGATCACTGAAGAAAAAAACGGTGTTGTTACCAATCGTGATAGACAAGCTCAAGTTTATTTGGTCAATGAAAACAATAGTTGGTTGGTAGATAAATTTGATTGGGTGCAATAATATATGTATTTGTGGAGGGGGTTGATACAGAATATCAAAGATTGTCTTTTTCCAATTTTTTGCCTGGAGTGTCAGTCTGAGGGAGATTGGTGGTGTAAAAATTGTTTGAAAAAATATTTTGAGGTAGGAGTGTTTTGTTGTCCTGTTTGTCATGCTGCAAATAGTAATGGACAACCTTGTAATCAATGCAAAACCGCGACACCGCTTAATGGTGTCGCGGCTTTTTTTGATTATAATGAGAGATCTGTCGTTGGTCAGTTGATCAAACAATTTAAATATAACTTTGCCTATGATATTGAACTGGTTTGGCAGAATATGGCCGATTTGTTTTTACTAAATGTTTTAGGCAAAATGGAAATAAACGTATCATCTATTTTAATAATTCCAGTCCCACTGCATATCAGTCGAGAACGTGAACGTGGGTTCAATCAGGCAGAGCTGATTGCAAAATCTCTATATAAAAAAATATCTACGATAAAGCAAGTGGATATGGATAGCCAGAGTCTGTGTCGAATTAAGCGCACTAAACAACAAGCCAAACTGAATCGAGTTAATAGACAAGAAAATCTCAAAGATGCTTTTGTGTGGCGTGGCAAAAACTCTGTATCAAAAAATATTTTATTGATCGACGATGTATATACGAGTGGTGCTACCATGCAGGAGTGTGCGAAAGTTCTCAAACAAAATGGTGCTCAAAAAGTTTACGGCCTTACCTTGGCGCGCGATTGATATTTTCCCAGATATTCACTTGATAATCTGAATATACTATTTTCCAGTTAGATGATACTTCTAAGTCCTTTTCCAATTGAGTTTTGTCTGAATATGAAAACGAACTCGCTTTTGTTCCAAAAATCCAATTATTCACACCGTCAGGTTTAGACATTGGGATGAACTTTGTTTGTCGCAAAAAAACATAATCCGCTTTGTCTTTTTCAATTTCTTTCAAACCGTTTTGGTCATATATTATTTCATAATAGTGTTCGAGCATTGTTTTGTTTTTGTTATACATCCAGGTGGCGGTTCCGCGACCATCAAAATATACTAAAGCACTTGGCATAGTCCAATTTAAATACGCACCCCAACTAAAAGAATTAAATATTTTAATTTTTCCACTGTCTTTTTCTTTTAACCAGTTAACTGCACCAAACGGAAAAGAATTATTTTTTGTTAATACCTTGTCTGCCCAGACATCTTTAACAAAATGAATATTATTAAGATAATTGAGTGATAACAAAGATAATATTGCGACGGCAAAGAAATAAAAATTTCTTTTAATTATTTTATCGTTAAAATATTTTATATTATTTAATTCAATGCGAGCGTATTCAAATACGTTGGCCAATATTATTGTAGAAAGCAACCCGATAAATATGGCTTGTCGTTTGTAGTTAATCGCTGTGTAAAAAAAGGCTAAAAAAATAAGTAGATGAGTAAAGCCAATTTTTCTTTTAAAAAATCCGTATACAGCGAATACGAAAGCAATTGTTTGAATGATTAATATTTTCCAAAAGATAGGAAATGTGTAGCTTGGTAGCCACTCGGTAGTGTGTAGTTTGTAATAATTTTGTCCAAAGTATTGAATTATTTCTTGCCAAATTTTTATGCCATATGGATTTATTGTTATCAGTCCAGCCGAAATAATTTGAATAATTAATATTTTATAAAGCAGACTATTTGGTAGCTTACCTTCGTTTAGATATGTTAAATATTTTTTTGGTAAAAACTTAACAATCATTGCTGTGACAAAATATAAATTTAAAATTATAAAACCCAATATCCAGCTCCCGTGTAAAATAGACCACAGCCAAAAGAGTGGTGGTACGGAATAGAGCCATTGTTCGTTTTGTTTAGATTTTTCTATAACGAAAAATGTGATAGCTGCAAACAGTGGTGTAAACATGGCCAGTCTCGTCACATAAATATGCGTGACCGAAAGCTGACAGATTAGTGAAAAAAATAAAAATGTAGAATCTATTTTTTTGTAAAAAGTTTTACCGATAATTAAAAAAGCCGATGAAATTGCTATGGATATTAGAGGGTTCAGCCACCAATATCCTAA
>CAZXEV010000003.1:0-15608 GCA_964639735.1 uncultured Gammaproteobacteria bacterium | reverse complement strand
ACTCATGATTGGTCCAAGGCATACCGAATTTGGAGTAGGTGTAGGTGTCTAGATAGGGGAATGAGCCATTGTGTAATTCTTGTCCAAAACGTAGATGCCAACCTAAATCACCGTCCATGCTATTGGTAACAACGGCTAGTGGTAGTAGAAAATTTAGAAGTAATAGCAGATAAAAAATGATTTTTTTCATGTATTTCATTATTGACTAATTGTGGTTTTCTGCTATGATTATATCACAATTATGTAATTTGGAGAGGTGTCAGAGTGGCCGATCGTGCAACTTTGCTAAAGTTGTGTACCGCAAGGTACCGTGGGTTCGACTCCCACCCTCTCCGCCAAATTTCAATAAAAAAATAACGACCCTTAAAGTCGTTATTTTTTTATATTTATTTTTTAGTAATATATCCTTGCTTGACCAATAGTTCAGCGTTTAAAACTCCGCCACCAGCGGCGCCACGAATAGTGTTGTGGCTGAGGCCGACAAATTTAAAATCAAGCAAAGAACATTCGCGCAGGCGTCCGATACTAACGGCCATTCCTTGTTCACTACCACGATCTTTTTTTGGTTGTGGGCGATTGTCTTCGTCTAGATAAATTATTGCTTGTTTTGGTGCCATTGGTAAATCCAATTTTTGTGGCACTGAACTAAATGATTTCCAGATTGATAATATTTTTTCTTTGGTTGGTTTCTTTCCTTTGAAAGACATACTCACACACGCCATGTGACCATCACTCACCGGTACGCGATTACAAGCAGCGGTGATAGTGAGATCGTTTACCGGCACAAAAATATTTTTTTTGATTGCCCCTAAAATTTTGAGTGGTTCTTTTTCTGTTTTTTCTTCTTCGCCTCCAATAAATGGTACCATATTATCTATCATATCAAGACTTGGTACTCCTGGGTAGCCAGCGCCTGATACCGCTTGCATAGTGACGACCGATAGGCGATCAATTTTGAATCCAGCTTTACGCAAAGCATAAACCGGTGTCAAAAAACTTTGGATACTGCAATTTGGTTTTACTACTATGAACCCATTTTTCCAACCACGTTTTTTTCTTTGAGCGTCAATTATCTTACTATGATCGGAGTTTATTTCTGGTAAAAGCATCGGCACATCAGGTGTAGAGCGGTGAGCTGAGGCGCTGGAAATTACTGGCAGTCCGGCGGCAGCGTAACTTTCTTCCAGTTGTTTTACTTTTTCCTTATCAGACATTTCGACCGCACAAAAAACAAAATCACAGGCTTTGGCAATTTTGTCGATATCGTTAGCGTCCATGACTACCAGTTTACCAATTTTTTCTGGAATTGGTTCGGTCATGTGCCAGCGTCCTTTGACAGATTGAGCATAAGACACACCTGCAGATTGAGCCGAGGCGGCCAAACAAGTCACTTCAAACCAAGGATGTTCTTTTAATAAAGAAATATATCTTTGTCCTACCATACCGGTAGCTCCGACAATACCAACTCGAAACATATATTTATTATTTATGAATAAAAACTTTGTGCATCACTTTTAATAAAGACGTGATGTCGTTTTTTGCCACTACCATACCTTCCATGCGCATACATTTTGGGTATGGATAGGCACCAACGATGGCTTGTGAATCAAAAGTATTTAATGTTTTGTTGAAAAGATTGATATCTTTCCAAGTGAAACTTCCGACGATGGTTACCATGTGTACAGTTTCAATATTGATCTGTGGAATTTTGGATTTTACTTCGTTGGTAAGTTCGGTTAAAAGTCCACTTGTATCTTCGACAGCGACATGTAAATTGGCAGGGTCATTCCAAATCAATACTACATTGATTTTATAGCGAGCACAAAGATTGCTGATATCAAAAAGTCTTTCATAGCCGCGCGCCTCTCCTTGGCGCAAAGAAAACAAGGTTAGGTTTTTTTTGAAACTAACCATCTTGGCACCTGGCTTTGTTTGTTTTTGATCGCGAACGGTAGTTTTATCTTTGGAGTTTTTTAATGAAGCGATTTCAGCATCAATTTTATTTTGGCGCAAATAACGTACTGCTTTGCCCTGAATGATTTTACCAGCCTCTTCGATTTCATCATAACTCAAAAATGGGATAGTGATCGCTTTTGGAACGAGTCTAGGATCGGCGGAATAAACCGCACCGACATCTTTCCACAAAACTACTTTTTGAGCTCTTAGAGCAGCACCAACAAAACAAGCGGTGGTATCTGTGCCACCTCGTCCCAATAAAGTAGTGATGTCGTTTGTAGTTTTGCCAGTAAAGCCGGCAATCACCAAAATTGTCTTAGTATTTTTTGTGTATTGCTGAATATTTTTTTCTGATTTCTCGTAGTTGATGTTGGCGTCTTTTATCACCTCATCGGTAATAATTGGGATGTCTTCAGCAAAAATAGCTTGTGATTTTAATCCAGCCACAGTGAAATATTGCGCGGCGCAAACTGCAGATAATTTTTCACCATAAGCGGTAATTTTAGCCTCTAATTCGACACTTGTTTTTTTAGTATAATTTTCTAGATCTGTAGCAAGTTGGCCAAAAACCAAATCGACTGACTGATCCACTGACCCAAATAAAGCAGTGTGTCTATTACGTAAAAGTAAAATAAATTCAGGAATATTTTTTAAGCCTTTTTTGCCTTGTGATAAATCGCTCAAAAAATTGATGATTGTGTCAGTAACATCCTTTACTGCCGACACCACTACAATCGGCAGATAGCCGTTTTTTAGTTGGGAAGATAATTGTTTTTTAAAAAGTGGTAGAAGCTCTGGTATCATGATGCCACCGCCAACTTTATTTACGATATATTTTTTGGACATAATTATCATTTTTATACAAAATAATGCTATCACAAAGTTCAGTATTTGACAATAAAAAGTATTGACAGCTGCGCTAGGCGTGTGTAAAATTCTGTTAGTAAGGAAATAATTTTTAATCATAGATATATGAACAAAGTTCTTATACTTGGTGCTGGTGGTGTGGCCAAAGTTACAGCGATTAAATGTGCCCAACAACCAGAGGTTTTTAACGAGATCGTAATGGCCAGTCGTACCAAATCCAAATGCGACGCTATTGCCGATTCAGCCAAACGATTGACTGGCACCACAATCATGACTGACAGTGTTGACATTGATCTCAATGATAAAACTAGTTTAGTTGAACTTTTGAATAAACACAGACCGCAGCTTTGTATCAATTTAGTTGATCCTTATTATGATTTGGTGATCATGGAGGCCTGTTTGGCTGCCAAGGTCAACTATATGGATACTGCCAACTACGAACCGATTGATGAGGCGAAGTTGCGCTATGACGAACAATGGGCGATGCATGACAAATTCAAAGAAGCTGGATTACTAGCTATTTTGGGTTGTGGTTTTGATCCAGGTGTTTCTCAGGCGATGACCGCTTATGCTGCCAAACATTATTTCAATGAGATGCACGAACTTCACATTATGGATTGCAACGCAGGTAATCACGGTCATGTTTTTGCTACTAACTTTTCCCCAGAAATTAATTTGCGTGAAGTGGCTGCACCCGCTCGCTTTTGGAAAGATGGTAAATGGGTAGAGGTAGGGGCAGTAATCACTCCGCTGGCTCCACGCGCAGATTATCATTTTGCTTTTGATTATCCAGAAATTGGTCCAAAAGAAACTTATTTGTTGTATCATGAAGAATTACAATCATTAGTCAAAAATTTTCCAACTCTCAAAGTGGCAACTTTTGGTATGACTTTTGGTGAACAATATCTTGCACATTTGCGTGTGTTAGAAAATGTTGGTATGACTCGTGTTGATGAAGTGGAATACAATGGTTGTAAAGTTGTGCCAGTTAAATTTCTAAAAAAATTATTACCAGATCCTGCTTCACTTGCCAAAAATTATACAGGTAAGACTAATATTGGTTGTGTGGTAAAAGGTTTGGATAAAAATAATCAACCAAAAACTTATTATATTTACAATATCTGTGATCATGCAGAATGCTATAAAGAAACTGAATCTCAAGGCGTATCCTATACTGCCGGTGTGCCACCAATGACTGGTGCCAAGATGGTTCTGCAAGGCAAATGGCAGGGGGCTGGTGTGTTCAACGTTGAACAAATGAATCCAGATCCATTTATGGAAGCGCTCATGACCGATGGCTTACCATGGGTGGAAGTCTTTGATAAAGACGTGCCAGAAATAAAATGGTAAATATTTATGCAAAAAAAATATAAATTTCCAGAATCATATTTTACATTTCCTTCGCACGTTACACTTCCGCATCTAAAAGACGTGGAAAAACAAACTGCCGATATCGTCACTCCAGCTTATGTAATTGACGAAGCGGTACTCGAAGAAAATTTGAAGATTCTAAAAAAAGTAAAAGATCTGACCGGTTGCAAAATACTTTTGGCTCTCAAAGCTTTTTCTTTGCGCGCCTCATTTCCTTTGATCGGGAAATATTTAGATGGTGCTTGTGCTAGTGGTGTTTTTGAAGCTCGTCTAGGACGGGAGGATTTCAAAAAAGAAGTCCATACTTTTTCTCCAGCTTTTTCAGACAATGATATCAAAGACGTGATTAAATATTCAGACACTGTAATATTTAATTCTTTTGATCAATTACGTCAGTATGGACAGAAGGTAAAAGCAGCTGGAAAACAAGTTGGTTTGCGAATTAATCCAATGTTATCCAAATCACCAAAATTGCTATACAGTCCATGTGTAGCCAAATCTCGTCTAGGTGTAACTGCTGAACAATTCAAAGGTGAAGATGTGTCGCTCATCGACGGTTTTCATTTTCATGCTTTGTGTGAACAGGACGCAGATTCGCTTGCTGAAGTTCTAAAAAAGTTTGAACATGATTTTGGTCAATATCTGCCAAATTTGAAATGGCTGAACATGGGTGGAGGCCATCATATTGTAAGAAAAGGTTATAAAATAAATTTGTTGGTAAAGTTGATTAAAAATATTAAATCCAAATACGGAATTCAAGTACTGCTCGAACCGGGTGAAGGCGTAGTGTTAAATGCTGGTTACTTTGCCGCCACGGTTTTGGACATTATTCAAAATAAAGGTAATGTGGCTATCATCGACGCTTCTGCAGAAACTCATACTCCAGATGTATTAGGTATGCCGTATCAGCCTTGTATTATTGGCGCAGCCAAAGGTCCGTTAAAAAAGAACCTTTATCGTATCGGCGGGCCGTCTTGTTTGGCTGGAGATGTGATGGGTGATTATTCTTTTGATAAACCACTGGAACGCGGACAAAAATTGTTGTTCACCGATATGGCGCTTTATACCTTTGTAAAAAATACTACCTTCAACGGTATTCCACTTCCAAACATAGGTATCTTGGATAAAAACGGAGTGTATAAAGTGATCAAAACTTTTGGTTACGAAGACTTCAAAAATAAGCTTTAATAAAAAAATTGGTTAGTAAACAGATTGAATACCTGCGACCTCGTCGTAGGTATTTTTTTTGTCTATGATTGACAAAAACAACGAAATGTGTTAAATTGGTCAATTCCTAACTTACTATAGTGGGTGATGGAAAGTCTGCCGTGAGACAGTCGCGGTATGTTTTGATGGGGAAAACCATGAACGATCTGTTCTTTAGATATTTGCGGGCGTACGATCTCAAGATCCAGCTCGCCTACATGCTTGCCGATGGTATCGTCGCAATTCGCGACGAGTTCCAAGACGACAACGGTTTCCGTCTCTTTTTCGACGCCGGCGCGGAGGGTCGGATCAAAGTCCAGGGGTTTGACCTCTGGGTGGTACAGAACGAGAGGCTCGAAGCGGTGCGGTCGTCTGACCCAATCGTCTGGCTGGAAACGGCCAAGGCGATGGTAGACGCGCCACACTGGCTGGACGAACCGCGGGAGATTAACATTCCGCTCGTCTTCACAGCCTGAACCTCTCGGGTAAGACCCCAGCAGACCGTGGACGCCCTTTGGTCCTCGCTCTCGCTGTTTGTATATCAGTCTGGTATTCAAACAATGCGAGCGACCAAAGTATTTATAAAAAGACCCATATTATTATGAGTCTTTTTTCTTTTAAATTTTTATATTACGCGATTGTTTTTGCAAATGTCGGCATAATACTCCGCCGAACTACGCGCCTTGCGTTCAAAGGATTGGTGATCCACCTCATACAAACCAAATTTTGGATGAAAGCCATGTGCCCATTCAAAATTATCAATAAGCGACCAGTGAAAATATCCTTTTACTTCTACGCCATCGTCAATGGCTTTGTGAACATTTTTTAAAATTTCATTAATATACCACGAGCGATGTTGATCACCCTTGTCTGCCAAACCATTTTCAGTAATATAAACTGGTTTGTTATATTTTTTTTAATTCGTTCAGTAAATAATAAATTCCTTCTGGATGTAAACCCCAATCCAAATCAGATGATTTTTCGTATTGATGTTTTTTCTTAAAATTAAAATTTATCTGATTATGAAAATAATAATTTAATCCGATAAAATCTTGATTGTCATTTATTTTATTTAAAAATCTTTCGTTCCAAAAATAATCCGCGCCTCTTTTTAAAAGGCGATTGAGCGGGTGTTTTTTGTAAGCTTCAAAATAAATATTATGACTAGCAATACCGACCTGATTATTTTGGTCGATCGCTTTGATGGTGGTATAAGCGAGGTTGTGAGCGTGGATCAAATTGGACAAAACACGTTCGTGAATAAATGGGTTTTTCATTTGTGGTGGCCATTGTCCTTGTAAAAAACTCATGCCAGCATAAACCGTTGGTTCGTTGAGTGTAACCCAAAAATTAATCTCCGAATTTAAATGTGATACTACTTTTTGCGTAAACCGATCAAAATATTTTATTATTTCTTTGGACTGCCAGCCACCAAGATCACGTAGCCAAAGTGGGATTGGCCAATGCCATAAAGTTAGAAATGGTTCGATGTGGTGAGCGCGTAATTTTTTTACAAAATTCAAGTAATGGTCGAGTGCGGCCTGATTAAATTTACCATTCTCTGGTTCGATACGCGACCAATCGATTGAAAAACGATAAGAATTTAAATTTAATTCTTGCATGCAGGCGATATCAGCATTTTCATTTTCAAATGAATTGGCTGCTTGGCCGGAAATATATTCAAAGTGGTTCAGTTTATTATCTGATAAATGCTTTAATCTTTTTGGTGATTTTTCCCATTCACTCCAGTCATTGTTTAATCCACCCTCGACTTGATGGGCAGATGTGGCTGCACCCCAAAAAAATTGTTTAGGAAATTTTAGTTCGTTGTCCATATATTGATTGATGACTTATGATACAATTTAATTTTATCAATAAATATTCAAAACAACAACTATGTATCTCGGTTGCTGAATTCATGCTATAATATAAACATTAATTTTTAACTTCTTCTCTATGATGAAGTGCAAAATGTGTCCAGTACACATGGTGGCTGGAGTATTAGTGCTTGTAGGCGCCCTAAATTGGGGTTTGATAGGTTTGTTCGGCTTTAACTTGGTAACCTTCTTGCTTGGAAGTATGCCAGCTATCGAAAGGGTAGTATACGTATTAGTTGGTTTGTCAGCTGTCGCTATGCTGTTCGCCTGTCATTGCAAAAAATGCGTTGAAGCTTGTTCCAAAGACGGTGGAAGTTGCTGTGGTGAAAAGAAAGTCTAGTAAATAGAAATAAAAGCACCTCATTTTGGGGTGCTTTTTGTTTTTTTAAAATTGTTGTATAATAAAGGCAGAATAAAAAACTATGCAAAATGCAAATCAAAATTTTTCTTTACCGCTAAATGATTCCAGCGACGATTTTTCAATTCTGGCTGATTTTATGAAAAATGGCGGTGATGTTGGTGGTACGGTAGCACCAGAGGGACAGTTGGCAATTGACGTGATACAGACTCAGGATGACGTGATCGTGGTTGCTCCAATGGATGGGTGTCGCAGTGAAAATTTGGAATTTCATCTGCACAACGATGTCTTGACGATTCGTGGCGAACGTAAACCACCTTTTGAAAAGGGTGTCGAATATTTTTACAAAGAATGTTATTGGGGTAAATTTTCTCGCACTATCGTGTTGCCTGTAGAAGTAAAGGTAGAGATGGCCAGGGCGGAGTTCAAAAACGGTGTTTTAACCGTGGCTTTGCCAAAAACCAAAGTAGATGGTAATATCCCGATTATAATCGTAGAAGAATAATTATGGCCGAAATTAATCTGAACAATTTATCAGAAGAACTGGTTGGTAAAAAAAATAAGTCTTGGTTCAAAATAACTCTGATTGTTGTTTTGTTTTTAGTTGTTGCTTCTGGATTGTTGTTTGGTGGGGCAGCTTGGTATCTCCAAAAATACCAAAACAAAATTTACCCAGGAATTTATGCTGGACATTATTCGGTAGGTAAAATGTCTCGCGACGATTTGAAAAATTTTATAGAAACTACTAACAACCGATTGGCCAAAGAAGGATTGAATTTGGAAGCCGATGTAAATGGCAAAAAAACCGCTATCAAAATCAACACCGTATCACTGGGAGAAAATTCCGTGGAGTTGGTGAAGTTGGACAGTTATGCTTTGTGGCAATCTGCTTATGCAACTGGCCGTACTGGTAATTGGGCAGTCCGTTTGTTTTCACCATGGTATTTTAAATTAAACAACCAGGAACTTCTCGTACCCGTAAAAACAGATTGGATAAATCTATTAGACGGCTTGAAAGACAATTTGTCCAAATTGGTAGACGCTCCTCGAGATGCTGGTATTAAAATTACAAGCTTTTCGCCGGTAAATTATACAGTAGCACCAGAAAGTGCTGGATTGGTATTCAAATATGAAGACATTATTAAGCAGATTCAAAATAATTTGGGAGAATTGTATTTGGGTAATATTAAAATTAGTGCCCAACAATTCGCTCCAACCATTAAAGCTGCGGATGTAGTAAAAGCCGCTGAAAACCTTTCAAGCTTTGTAAGTTATGGTGATGTCGGCTTGAATTATGTTGATCCACAAACCAAAATACGTCGCGATTGGAATTTGTCTCCTAGTCAATATTCCGCTTATCTTGAAGTGCAATTTGACGAAAACAACCAACCGATTTTTGTTTTGAATCATGAAAAAACAATCACATATTTAGAAGGTCTACGATATTTGATAGATAAGATTTCAGCAGATGCTAAATTTTCCATTGATGCTAGTGGTAAGGTAAAAGAATTTCAAGCTAGCCAAACTGGTCTTAGTCTAAACGTAGAAAAAACTTTTCAAGATTTAAACAATGCAATAAAACAAAGAAATTATCATCCAGTTGAAGTCGTCAAAACGGTTGGTTTGTCTGTAGATTCAGCCGAGCCGATAGTGAAAACTGCGAATGTAAATAATTTAGGTATCGAAGATGTTATTGGTGTTGGTTATTCCACTTTCCATGATAGTCATAGTAATCGTATAAAAAATATTGCTCATGCGGTAATACGATTAAATGGTACTCTAATAAAACCAGATGAAGAATTTTCGGCCATTAAATATGCCGGTCCGTTTACTGCTGAAAATGGATATTTGCCAGAAGCAATTATCAAGGGGACAGAAATAAAAAATGAAATTGGTGGTGGTATGTGTCAGATCGGTACGACACTTTTCCGTATGGCGATGAACTCTGGTATGGATATTACACAGCGCCAAAATCATTCGCTAGTGGTCGGCTATTATTCTGATCCGGTCAATGGAAATCCTGGAACTGACGCGGCTCTGTACGAACCATTTTTGGATCTGAAATTTAAAAATGACACTGGAAATTATTTATTATTACAAACAGAAATTGATTACAAAAAACAACAACTCACTTTTACACTTTGGGGTAAGCCAGATGGTCGCTCTGGATCGTATACACATCCTCTCGTAAAAAAATGGATTCCATATGGTGAACCACAAGAGGTTAAAACAGATAAAGTAAAAGTAGGGGAGACAAAATGCCAAGCGCCGTTCAAAGGAGCAGTAGCTAGATTTACATATTCCCGCACCACACCATCGGGAGAAAAAATAGACAGAGTATTCGATAGCTACTACCGTCCACTTCCAAAAATTTGTATGGTAGGGGTTGATCCGGCTACACTCTGTAAGCCTGGAGAAAAATGTGAGACAGTGCCAGTCGTTAGTCCAGATAGTCTAGAACCAGTACCGGCTATTTCACCGCCTGTAGTGAGTGCGACCACTTCCAACTAAATTTAAATAAAAAAACACCAGCTTAAAAAGCTGGTGGTTTAAATTTGTAGGGGAATAAATCCCCGTGGAAACCGCACCCAAGAAGATGTATCGGTGGAGAAGATTAGCCGAAGCCAGTTCTATCCGTCAACACATCTCCATGCTTGTAGTGGATACGGGTCGGTGCTAAATATCTAACTTGATATGAATCGATAATTGGCACTGACCTGGATCCTTACCCGTATGGGTGGTAATGCATTTTTTATCCGTCTAAACTATGTTTGGACCTGTTCATTCTTAGCAACTGACCATATTACCATAAATAAAGAATTCTGTCAAGGGCTAAATGGGGAAAAATATAAAAACCGCCTTAAATAAGCGGTTTTTAGTGTGTTTTGAGGGGAATTTTTAGCCAACAATTTTGTCTACCAAGCCATAAGCTATGGCTTCTTTGGCAGTCATAAAGTTGTCACGATCAGTGTCTTTTTCGATGGTTGCGATGTTTTGACCGGTATGATCAGCCAAAATAGTGTTTAATTGCTTCTTCATACGTAGTATATGTTCGGCGTGAATTTTGATGTCCGAGGCCTGGCCTTCCATTCCACCCATTACTTGGTGAATCATAATTTCGGAGTTGGGCAAGGCAAAGCGTTTACCGTCCGCCCCAGCGGCCAAAAGTACCGCCGCCATGCTGGCGGCCATACCCACACAAATGGTACTTACATCGGATTTGATATATTTCATGGTGTCGTAAATCGCCATACCAGCAGTTACAGAACCACCTGGAGAATTGATATAGATTTTGATGTCAGTTTCCGGACTTTGATTTTCCAAAAACAAAAGCTGGGCGATTATGATATTGGCCACATGATCATCGATGGCTTGGCCAAGGAAAATAATACGGTCGATAAGCAAACGAGAATAAATGTCATAAGCACGTTCGCCGTAGCTAGTTTTTTCGATGACTGTAGGGATGAGGATTTGGGATTTGATATCAGACATATTTTTTAAGATAATTTACCAACCGTATAATAGTACTATTTTCAGCTATATAAGTCAAAATTATAATGTTGTAATTTTCAATATCACTTCATCTATAGTCCCAGTTGTTGTAAAGCCAGCTGCTTTTTTATGTCCGCCACCGCCCATTTTTTTGGCCATAGCAGAAACATCGACGTCGTCTTTGGTAGTGCGGAAACTGCCTTTGATTTTTCCTTCATTTGTTTCTTTGAGGATCAGGGCCATTTTTCCTTCATCTAGATTGTTTAAAAAATTGGCTATTCCTTCACTTTCAGTTTCGCTCACTTGGTGATTATCCAAATCTTTTTGAGTAATATAAGTATATACCATATCCAAATCGATGTGTTTGTTCAGACGATTCAAAACATCGCCCCATAGACGCAATAGATTGATGGATTTGTTGCGTACTACATGCTCGTTGATCGTATTCAAATTTCCACCACGACGAATCAAGTCGCCAGCGGCCGCCATGGCGGTGTCACTAGTGGCAGAGTTGGTAAAGTTGTCGGTATCAGTAATAATACCAGTCAAAAGAGAAGTGGCCATGCGATGGCTAATCTGTGCTTGAACATGTCGCAAAAAATGATAGACAACTTCGGCAGTGGAACTGGCGGTTGAAATCACCAAATTATGGTGCCCATATTTTTGGTTAGTGTGATGATGATCGATATTGATAATTTCCGCTGGATGATTTTTTACAAAATTGTGAATACCAGCGTATTGAAGATCTCCAGAATCCAAAACAATAATTGTATCTAGTTTTGGATTTGCAAAAATTTCCGGATCGGTTTGAAGCTTTTCACTATGTGGTAAAAAGGCTAATCTAGGATTTAATGGGGTAGTACAAAAAATATCGGCTTTTAATCCAATTTTTTGTAGATGCTCATAAAGTGCACAAGCCGAACCAAGAGCGTCGCCGTCAGCATTTGGGTGGGCGACGATCACGATGGTGTGAGCTCGTTTGAGTCGGTCGTAAATTTGCAGTGTGATCTTACGCATAAGTTCGTTAAAGAACAGGGGAGAATATCATACAAAAATTCAGCTGTCAACAGTTGCGCCCTAATCTGATTTTGTGGTACAATAAGTCGCAATTACGCTATGTATTTGAAACGATTAGAAATTCAAGGATTTAAATCATTTGCCAACAAAACGGTGTTGGATTTTTTGCCGCCTCAAAATGGGCGTTTTAGTATTACCTCTGTAGTGGGTCCAAATGGTTCTGGTAAGTCCAATGTTGTGGACGCTTTGCGCTGGGTAATGGGTGAACAGAGTATCAAAACTTTGCGTGGTAAAAAAAGTGAAGATATTATTTTTGGTGGTTCTGAGGCCAAAGGTCAGCTTGGAGCCTGTGAAGTTTCGATGATTCTCGATAATAGTGATGATCGTGTGCAGATTGATCTGCCAGAAATTGTGATTACTCGTCGTCTGTATCGTAGCGGAGAAGGTGAATATACTATCAATAATAATCCAGTACGTTTGCTCGACATTCATTTACTTTTGGCCAAAGCTCAATTTGGTCAGCATTCATATAGTATCGTCGGACAGGGTACGATTGACCGTTTGCTTGTAGTAAGTCCAGCAGAGCGTAAAGATTTCTTGGATGAAGCATCAGGTATCAAAGAACATCAAATCAAACAACATCAAGCCAATCTAAAATTGGCGCGTACTACGGAAAACATGTCTCAGGTAGATGTACTGCTCAAAGAAGTTGAGCCACGTTTGCGTATTTTATCCAAACAGGTTCGTAAATTGGAACAACGCCATGAAGTAGAAATAAATTTGCGTGAAACTCAAGAAAGATATTATGGCTCACTTTATGGTTCCAATAAAAAAGAAATGGACAGATTGGAACTTGAAGTAAATAATTTGGATGCGCAATATAAAATTACTTTTCAAGAACTAGAAAACACTCAACTCGAATTATCCGAATTGGCGCGCAGTGAAAGTCGCCAAGAAGTTTTTGTTAAACTACAAGAAAAATATCAGGCGGTTATAAAAATAAAAAACGAATGGGAGAGACAACTCGCGGTGATTTCTGGCAAAATTCAAAATGCTTATAGCGATCTAGGAAAACAAAATATTGGTTGGCTCGAAAAGAAAGTAACTGAATTAAAAAGCGTCGGAGAACAGTTTGTTGCTGAACAAAATAAATTGGAAAACGAATTAGCCAAAGCGGAAAAAATATTATCAGAAAATAATACCAAAGTGGCTGAATTGTCTCGTGACAAAACTCAGGCTGCGGTGCGTCTTTCTCAGTTGCAAGTAAAACAATATGAACAAAAATCAGAAAGACAATATTTAGAATTCAGTGGTTTGACTGCGGTCAAAGCGGTTTTGGAAAATAAAAATCGTTTGGGCAAAGTGCACGGATTAGTAGCGGAACTCGGAGAAGTAGAAAGTGAATATCGTACTGCTTTAGAGGTAGCGGCTGGTCAACATATTTCTTCGCTTGTAGTAGCTGACGAAGGGGTGGCTAGATCGGCTATCGAATTTTTGCGTGATCAAAAAATGGGTGTAGCGACCTTTTTGCCAAACAATAAAATTTTCGCACGTGATATCAATAATGACATATATAATTTGCTCAATGAAGACGGTGTGATTGGTCTCGCCATTGATTTGGTAAAATTTGATGAAAAATTCCGTAATATTTTTTCATTTGTATTTGGCGATACAGTGATTGTCAAAAATTTGGCTGTCGCTCAAAGAATCGGTATTGGTCGCGCTCGTATGGTGACACTCGACGGCGACGTTGCAGAACGTCGTGGTGTGATGAAGGGTGGTTGGCGCGGACAGAAAAAAATGCATTTAAGTTTTTCAGGACGCACGATTTTTTCAGATGGCGAAGGACAAAACTATCAAGAAGATTTAGTAAAACAAGAAAGTGTTTTCAAAGATTTTGAAATGAAATTGGATCAGGCTAAAACAGCGGCCATGTTGTCTCAAATGGATAAAGAAAAGTTTTTAAACAAATTAGAATCACTACAAATTGATCAGAAAAAAAATCAAGACGAGTTGTCTGGAATGGAACGTGAATTAAATTTCTTACAGATGAGTCCAGAAGAATATGGAGCACATTTGTCAGAACTCGAAAAAGAACGAGAAAAAATTAAATTGGAAATAACAAATTCTGAAAAAGAATCTGGTGAAATCGAAAAAGAAATTAAGTTGTTTAACGATAGTGAAGAAATAAAAAAACAACGCGTGTTTGGTTTACAAGAAACCATGCAGAAGAAACAATTGGAGGTAAATGGTATCGTATCTACTCGCAATGAATACAAAATTCAATTAGCTAAGCTCGAAACAAAAAACGAAGATCTTTCCAATGAAGTTAGTAGCGAAATGAGTGTTTCGCTTGCCGCATTGGCGGAAAGAGCGAGGGAGATTTTGTCACAATCCGAATTAGAATCTCACGCTGGTGCTATTCAAAAATTGAAATATCAATTAAGTTTGATTGGTGGTATTGATGACGATGTAATAAAAGAATATGAAACCACCAAAGAACGTTATGATTTCCTAAGTAGTCAACTAAAAGATTTGACCACCGCCACTGATGACTTGTCCAAAATGATCGAAGAGTTAGATGAGATCATGAAGAAAAAGCGTGCTTCTGCTTTCAAGCAAATTCGCAAAGAGTTTGATCGTTATTTTAAAATATTGTTTAACGGTGGTAGCGCACAACTCGAAGAAATTTATGGCGAAAATGATGAAGATGAATTATCTGCTCAAGAACAGTCTTTGTCCGAAATCAATTCAGAAATTTCTGATTTGGTAAAACCAGCTACAAAAAAGCGTGACAAAGTTTTGACCGGCATTGATGTTTCAGTAAATCCACCAGGTAAAAAAATAAAAAACATTAGTTCACTGTCCGGTGGTGAGCGCACCCTCACTTCAATTGCTCTAATCTGTGCAATTTTGAACTGCAATCCTTCGCCATTTGTGGTGATGGATGAAGTTGAAGCTGCTTTGGACGAAACCAACACTTTGCGTTTTGCCAATATCATGAGTGAATTGGCTACAAAATCACAATTTATTATTATTACTCACAATCGTGTGACCATGCACAGTGCGGACGCTTTGTACGGTGTTACTATGGGTGGAGAGGGTATTTCCAAGTTGCTCAGTGTTAATATTGGGGAAGTTGGTCGCTTCGAAGACAAAGTAGTACCCGCCGTAAATGCCTCAGACATTGACAAAACCGCTTAAACATTGTATAGTAGGTCGGCTCTTAAATTCTCCGTAGGCCTTCACAATCCTATAGGGAAACTGTTTAAAAATATATAAAAAATTATGTTAGCTATTCGCTTACAACGTATTGGAAAAAAGAAATTCGCTACTTACCGCATTGTCGTGTCTGAAAAAGCTCGCGATACTCAAGGTGATCATTTGGAACAAGTTGGTACATACAACCCACATGCCAAAGAAAATCAATTTGCACCGGTAGTAGACAGAATCAAATATTGGAT
>CAZXEV010000002.1:27264-28893 GCA_964639735.1 uncultured Gammaproteobacteria bacterium | reverse complement strand
TTTCGACGTTCCAATATTCACGCGGAACAAGACGCGTTGGCGATGTTGAAAATAAACTGTCCAGATTGGCAAAAGCGTGAATTTACTTTGTACACTACCCTTGAGCCGTGTGTGTATCGAAATGGAAACGGACATACTGCTTGTGCGGAATTAATAAATGAGATTCCCCAAATCCGCTGGGTAATAATTGGAGATACTGACACCGCCGATGGAAAGATTAATGGTGCCGGAATTATAAAATTACATGAAAAAAAACACCTGAGACTTATAAGTGAGAAAAAAATATTACGTTGCGAAAAAGATGTAATACACTTTATCTAAAAAATACCCCGACATAATCGGGGTATTTTTTTAGACTTTTGAAAGTTCAATATCTTTTTTAATTTGTTTTTTAAGTTTTTCAATATCGTTAAATTTTTTTGGTAGTCGTAAAAAACTTTTGGTAGTTACTTCTATTTCTTTGTTGTAAACATTTTCAGTAAAATTAAAGATGTGCACTTCTAAACAATCTTTTTTGCTAACTGAATTATAACCATAATATAATAATCCCTCTAGAGTTTTATCAGCAAGTTTTACATCCGCTGTGTATAGTCCTTGTGGTAAATTCTTGGCTAATAAAACGTCTAAATTTGCAGTGGCCGCACCAAGTTTTCCACCTTGGTTTAGTCCATTAATTACTACTCCTTTTAATGTTTGAGGGCGATTTAATTTGGTGATTTGATAGACTGAAATAATTAAGATTGTCGCTGCTATCAATTGACTTGATGATAAAATATTTTGATTTAAAATGTAATCAAAAAAGATCGCCGACACAGGCCAAGCAAGCTCACACAGTGTGGCCAGAGAGGCAGGAATTATATTGAGGCCAAAATAGTACAAATACATGGCGGCTGCTCCAGAGGTAAAAACTATAGTAATCAAAGTAGTCCATTGCAAACCGGATACAATAGAAATTTTATTACTATAAAAATACAAAGCCGGCAAAACCATAATTAGTACAGTGAATAGAAAACGCAAAACAGCAAGCAATCCAAATGGAATTTTTCTAAGTGAGTATTTACCAAATGTAGTCGAAGAACCCCATGCACAAGCTGCCAGCAGTGAATATAGGGCGGTGAGAGCGGTAGCAGTTTTGAGATTGGTGATTGTCCATGGATTGGAAAAAGTTACAAAATAACCGGCAACAATGGCAACAAAACTATAGAAATAAAAAATTTTTGGAAAGCGTTCTCTTAAAAATATTGCTGCTAGTGTAATGGCAAAAATTGGTTGAAATTTTTGTAGTAAAATTACCACTGAAATATCCTTAAATCCTGTCAAAAATAAAGCCTTGGTCATGAAGGTGGTTCCAAGGGCACCACCAAACAAAGCTACCCAAAAAATTGCCGCGTAAGTTTTATTATTTATTTCTTTTAATTCATTTTTATAGACAAACAAGAATGGTAGCAATACAATTAGTCCCAATAAATGTTCCAAAAAAACTACTAATGGTGAAGGTAAAGAGAATAAGTGAGGGCGTAAAAAAGTGCCGTCCAGACTCCAGAGCAAAGCGGCCAACACAACCGCCAGACTGCCAATAAAAATTTTATTTTTCATAAAAACTATTTAAGGATTGAAAATATTAAAATC
>CAZXEV010000002.1:22198-27254 GCA_964639735.1 uncultured Gammaproteobacteria bacterium | reverse complement strand
CAATTTTGGTATCCGGTTCTTTGGCTTACGATCATATCATGAACTTTCCAGATAGTTTCAAAAATCATATCATGCCTGACCAATTACATATTTTGAACGTCAGTTTTATGGTGGACAAACTAGAGCGTAGTTGGGGAGGGACAGCAGGGAATATTGCATATAATATAAAATTGTTGGGCGGTGAACCGTTGTTAGTGTCGGTGCTGGGTAAGGACAGTCGTGATTATATGGAGTACTTACAAGGTTGTAAGATTAAAACCGACTATGTTCTGTTGGATAAAAATCAAAATTCTGCATCCGCTCACGTCACTACTGATGTAGACAATAATCAAATCACTGCATTTTTTGGTGGTCCGCTTGGGCAAGCCAAAAACAAAAGACTGATGGAATTGGTAAAAGAAAAATTTAATTTGGCTTTGATAAATCCAACCGACAAAGAGGTGATGGTTCAACATGTACGTGAATGCAAGGAGGCAGGTGTCAAAGTAATTTTTGATCCAGGTCAACAAACGCCAGCGTTTTCAGGAATTGAATTAAAACAAATGATGAGCTCGGCTGAATTTGTTATTGGCAATGATTACGAAATTAAATTAATACAAGAAAAAACAGAATGGACTGAAAAAGAAATTTTAGAAAATACAAAATATTTGATTATTACACTCGGAGAAAATGGTTCGGTAGTAAAAAGTCTGGATAGTGAGGATGTGATAATCGGAGTGTGTCCACCACAATCAGTAGATGATCCAACCGGTGCTGGCGATGCGTATCGTGGTGGATTCTTTGTTGGTTATGAAAAAGGTTTTGATCTAAAAACTTGTGGTCAGATGGGAGCGGTTGCTGCAAGTTATGCAATTGAAACATACGGAACCCAAGCACATAAATTTTCCAAACAAGAATTTTGTGAACGTTATGAAAAAGCGTTCAAAGAAAAATTAGAATATTAATTTAAAATTATGAAACAAGAAAACAAAATAAAAGACATTAGTTTGGCTGCTTGGGGAAGAAAAGAAATCGAAATTGCAGAAAAAGAAATGCCAGGTCTGATGGCAATTCGCAAAAAATATGGCGTAAAAAAACCGCTTAAAGGAGCCAAAATAACCGGTTCTCTACATATGACCATTCAGACAGCTGTGCTCATTGAGACTTTGGTAGAACTCGGAGCAACTGTTCGTTGGGCATCGTGTAATATTTTTTCTACACAAGATCATGCTGCTGCGGCGATAGCTCAAAACGGTGTGTCTGTTTTTGCTTGGAAAGGGGAAACACTCGAAGATTATTGGTGGTGTACTGAACGTGCACTGGATTTTGGAAATGGAACTGGACCAGATCTCATTGTGGATGATGGTAGTGATGCTACTATGTTGATTCATAAAGGAGTAGAAATAGAAAACAACCCAAAACTATTAGAAAAAAATTTTTCAAAAGAAGGAGAAGATTATCGAGAGATGATGGCTTTGTTAAAAAAAGAATATTCCAAAAATAAAGATCGTTGGAACAGGGTAGCTAAAAGTGTAAAAGGTGTTTCTGAAGAAACTACTACTGGTGTACATCGCTTGTATCAACTTTTCAAAGAGGGAAATCTTTTATTTCCAGCAATCAATGTAAATGATTCGGTGACCAAAAGTAAATTTGATAATATTTACGGTTGTCGTCATTCCATCGTAGATGGTTTGAATCGCGCGATGGATGTGATGCTTGGTGGAAAGATTGCAGTAGTGTGTGGATTTGGTGATGTTGGTAAAGGTTGTGCCCAAGCACTCAAAGGACAAGGTTGTCGCGTAGTAGTAACTGAAGTAGATCCGATCTGTGCTTTGCAAGCTGCAATGGAAGGATTCGAAGTAAAAACAGTAGAAGAGACTTTGGGTACTGCTGATATCTATGTTACGGCTACAGGCAACAAGGATATTATTCGTTTGGAACACATGCTCAAAATGAAAGATCAGGCGATAGTATGTAATATTGGCCATTTTGACAATGAAATTCAGGTAGAAAAACTAAATAAAGCCAGAGGAGTAAAAAAAGTAAATATCAAACCACAGGTAGACAAATATATTTTATCCAATAAAAAAGAGATATATATGTTGGCTGAAGGTCGTTTGATGAATTTGGGTTGTGCTACCGGACACCCAAGTTTTGTTATGAGTAATAGCTTTACCAACCAGGCTTTGGCCCAGTTGGAATTGTGGAAAAACAAATATGAACTAGGCGTATATCGACTACCAAAAGAATTGGATGAAGAAGTGGCGAGATTGCATTTGGAAAAAATCGGTGTAAAACTCACTAAATTGACCAAAGAGCAGGCGGACTATTTAAACATCTCACAAAACGGACCATTCAAAGCCGATCACTATCGTTATTAATTTGTCTAAATTATGATGTTGTTAGCAGTAATATTATATTTTATATTATTTTGTTTGCTAGCAAATAAAAATTTTAAGACGGCAGTCGGATTGTTGATTATGCTCCTGCCGTCTTATTTTGTTCGTTTTAATATTGGGCCACTACCATCCACTATATTGGAATTAAGTTTTGGGGCAGTATTTTTGGTTTGGGTTTTAAAATATTTAAAACAGGACATAAATGAGCTTAAAGATTTTTACAAAGAACAAAAAATTCTTATCTGGTTAATATTGTCATTGCTTGGATTTTCAACTCTGGGAATTTTTATTTCATCTGAACCGATAAAATCTCTTGGTGTTTGGCGAGCGTACTTTCTTGAACCAATTTTATTTTTTGGACTCTTGGCCGGTCGTCGTAAAGAGATTGAGAAAAATGATTTGATTTGGTTTTTGTCTCTGTCGACTATCAGTATTTCAGTAGTGGCAATAATTCAAAAAATTGTTGGGCAGCCAATTTTAACAAGCCTAATAAAATCCGATCTGCAAGGGCGAGTGACTTCTTTTTTTACCTCGCCAAATGCTATCGGTCTTTATCTTGGTCCGATAGTTCCGCTGATTATTTATCAATTAAAAAATAGTAAAATTAAAAAGTATTATATATTTATATTGATATTAGCTTTGCTAGCAATCGCGCTGTCGGTTTCTGAAGGTGTGTTTGTAGCGCTGGGTATAACGGGGTTGATAGCACTGTTTTTGTTGGATTATAAAAAAATTGTTATTGTTTTGGTATTACTCGGTGTTTTGGCGGTGTCGCTTTTTACACCTGTGAGACAAAGTTTTCTATTTCAAAATAAATCTGGCCAAAATCGTTTAACCCTCTGGAATTATACATTGAACTATCTAAATAAAAATCCAGATAATTTTATTTTCGGCGCTGGCATGAGTCAATTTTTTAAAAAAATACAAAAACCAGTTAATGATTTTAAACAAATAGAACCACTCATTTTTCCTCACAACATAGCTCTAAATTTTTGGTCTGAAATTGGTCTGTTTGGTATGTTGTTGTTTTTCTCGATTTATATTTTAGCCGCTAAAGTATCCTTCAAAAAATATCTTAAGGAAAAAAATTTGGCAGTCGCCATGGTATCGTGTTTGTTGGTATTTTTGGTGCATGGCTTGGTTGATGTTCCATATTTTAAAAATGATTTAAGTTTTCTGTGGTGGATAATTTTAGCAATAATTACTATTTAATATGTGGTTTAATTATTTTTATCAACTACTTACCGCACCGGGTGTGATGATGCATGAACTTGGGCACGCAATCTTCTGTTTGTCGGCTGGAGTAAAAGTTTATCGAATAAAATTGTTTCAGTTTGGACGTACTGCTGGCTTTGTGGAGCACGACGAACCAAACAATTTTCTCCAAGGCTTTTTGATAAGTATTGGGCCATTAATTATTAACTCGCTTTTTGCTTTATTCGCGTTTGCAAAATTTAATTTTTCTACTACCGACTGGCGTCCATGGGTGTGGTTTTATTTTGGGGTGGTAATTGGTTTGCACGCTATTCCATCCGACGGCGATGACCACGCACTGCTCACTTTGGCCAATCGCAGGTTTTGGAAAAATCCTCTAGTAATTTTAGGATACCCATTTATTTTATTATTATATATTTTTTATCTTTTAAAACGCTTGCAGATTGATTGGCTTTTTGTCTTTTTGTTGTTTTGGTTGGGAAATATTTATTTAAAAAAATAATTTAGTAAATAAAAAATCCAGAATGAATCTGGATTTTTTATTTTGTTATTATTTAAGATTCTTTTTTGATAAATTTGTCATCTATCATGAGTAGTATTAATATTATAAAAGTAGAAATGATAGCCAAGGTGAATCTCTCTACTCCTACTGTCATGCCTAGGGCAGAAGTCATCCAAAGTCCGGCGGCAGTAGTGAGGCCTTCAACTTTATTTTCTTTGTGTAAAATTGTACCGGCGCCCAAAAAACCAATTCCACTTACCACCGCACTGGCTACAAGCGCCGGACTCGTAGGAAAGAAGTTTCTAGATAAAAAAGTGAACACTGCTGCACCAGCACACACCAAAGCGTAGGTGCGAGGACCAGCCCATTTACCCCATCGTTCGCGCTGAATGCCCAAAATTGCGCCCAAAACGATAGCTAATAATATTTGGAAGATAAACATTAAATCCTGTTCACTAATGTAGTTATATAGCATAAAAAAAGTTATTAGACATTGTGATTATACCACTCATTGACTTTTTTGTTAATAATTGGTATATTATTCCTGTCATAAATTTTGGGCCGATAGCTCAGCTGGTAGAGCATCGCGTTTGCAACGCGAGGGTCTGGGGTTCGAATCCCCATCGGTCCACAAGGAAAATTTGCCGGGGTAGCTCAGTGGTAGAGCGAAGGCCTGAAGAGCCTTGCGTCGTGAGTCCGATCCTCACTCCCGGCACCAAGGCAAAACAATTTATTACGGGGCGTAGCTCAGTTGGTAGAGCGCCTGGTTTGGGACCAGGAGGCCGCAGGTTCAAGTCCTGTCACCCCGACACGGAAATTAAAAACACATCGACATAAATCGATGTGTTTTATTTTTTTTAAGCGTCTGTATATCACTCGCACAATCTGAAAACAAATATTTATTATTTTCAAATTGCGTGGCGAGTAATATTTACTTCTACCTTCGTCCCACTGCCCGCTT
>CAZXEV010000002.1:19966-22098 GCA_964639735.1 uncultured Gammaproteobacteria bacterium | reverse complement strand
TTTAAATTCCCTCACTAACCAACATCGGTATCCCCAATCTTTTTCTCTTCGTTTCTCCTAAAAGCAAATCTTTTTTTCTTGCCGCTTCATCTCCACGTTCATTTAGATGGGTGTCAAAATTGTGAGCCTTCCAACTTGTTCCCAAGAATAAAGAATGTTTACCGTATTTTGTGGCAGTGGCATCGGTGCTGGCGTATACCTTTTGAAATTTCTCCATTCTTTTTGTTTCGTTAAATAGATCAGACTGAATTACCATTGGTACTAGCTCAAAGGTTATTACACCAGTGGCACGGTATAATATATTTTTAAACATTTTATTAAATTCTGGACGTACTCTCTCCAGCATGTCTGGTGGTAAATTCGTTGGTCGTTCGAATTCTATTTCTTTTGTGATGTGTTCAAATTGTTGGGTTCGCAATACAATAATTATTTTTTTAGTTGCCTGGTCGTAGCGTCTTAATTTGATACACGCATTTTCAATATTTTTGGATAATTGTGAGAACACAAAATCTCTATCGCTAGACGGAGGTGTAAATGTTCTAAATTTTTGAATAGATCCGTAGCTAGTTTTTTCGGACTGAAAAAGCGGCATGATAAATTCACCATTTAATTCTTTCCAGATATCATAAAATGGTCTGGCAAAAGAATTTTTGACAAAGTCCTGACTAGCCTCAGCAAATTTTAAAGCGGTATCATATCCATAGCGAATGAGTTTTTCACTTGTTTGTGGACCGATACCCCAAATTTTTTGAATTGGTAAATTTTTTAAATAATTTGGAATTTCTTTTAGTGGTATGTTTGTTAAGCCGCATGGTTTTTTCCACTTCGATCCGAGTTTGGCCAAAACTTTGTTTGGGGCGAGGCCAATAGAAAATGTAAAACCCAATTCTTTGCGAAGAGACTCTTGTATATCTATCGCAATTTGTTCGTAACTTTTTTTAAAAGGTTTGTTCCAACCAGTGATATCAGCGAAACATTCGTCTATTCCGTATTCCTCGACATCACCAGTATAGCGTCTGACAATACTGTAAAAACGTTGTGAGAGCAGGCTGTATGTTTCGTAATCTGAAGGCAATATGATCACATCTGGACAGATTTTTTTAATTTCCCAAATAGGCATAGCACGAGTAACGCCTTTGGCCTTGGCCTCGTGGCTCATAGAAGAGGCGATACCACGTTCTTTGCCGGTTATCACTGGTTTGCCTTGCAAAAATGGATTGCGAGACTGTTCGCATGACGCAAAGAAAGAATCACCATCAATGTGAATGATGGCGCGATTAAAAAAATTGGGTTGTAAAAAATAATTTTTCACGTGTGATACTTACGAATGGCGGCAACAACAACAGCGGCTATATTCAGTTCGTCTTTTGGGGTAATCGGTTTAAATTTTTTATTGGCTGGAATCAAAGTGATTTGATTTCCATGTTTTTCGAAGTATTTTAAAGTCCATTGTTTGTCTACCTCAGCTACCACGATGTCTCCGTTTTTTGGGGTGCGTCCGCGTTCTACCAGTAATGTGTCTCCAGGGCGAATACCGGCGTCAATCATCGATTCTCCTGATACTTTTAACATGAACGTCGCTTCACGATTGTTTATCAACCATTCGTCCAGACTCAATGTGTCCACCAATTCTTCCTCAGCTGGTGAAGGCCAACCAGCCTCTACAGTTCCAAGCATTGGAAGGCCCAAAAATTTTTGACCAGGAACAAGCTTGCCTGAAGCGTCCTTGGACAAGAGTTCACGTTCTATTAATCGACTTACCATTTTATGTATGGCGTTGGTGGATTTAAAACCGGTTAATTTTAACATCTCGCGATAAGACGGAAGGCGTTTGTTTGTTTTGTAAAACTGAATAATATTTGTAAAATGTTTTGGGTATTGCATATAGTTGTAGTATAGTGAACATTTGTTCACCTGTCAAATCTGTTAGAAACTTTTATTATGAAGTCGTTTTTGCTATAATTCTTATACTATGAAATATACAGACTATATATATGGAGAAGTAGACGTCATTGAACCAGTAGTTCTGGATTTAATAAATTGTCCGGCGATGCAAAGGCTAAAAGGTGTGGATCAACACGGCTATCTTCACAATCCAAAAAATATTGAATTTAATTTTGGAAAAACTCGAT
>CAZXEV010000002.1:0-19956 GCA_964639735.1 uncultured Gammaproteobacteria bacterium | reverse complement strand
CTCACTTGGGGTGTATATGTTGTTAAATAGGTTTGGTGCGCCCCTGGAAGAACAAATCGCTGGATTGTTGCACGATGTGTCTCATTCGGCTTTTTCACACTGTATAGATATATTGAAAGGCACTGGAGAAAATCAAGACCATCAAGACTCTATTCATGATCAATATATAAAAAATACTGAAATACCAGAAATATTGGAAAAATATGGTCTAGATTTGGAATACATTTTGGATGATAGCCATTTTCCATTGAAAGAAAGAAGTTCACCAGACCTATGCGCGGATCGAATCGATTATATTTTGCGAGACGCGGTGATTTTTGAGGAAATAACCTCAGGTCAAGCTAGAGATTTTTTAAATAATTTATTTGTCGAAAAGGGTTTTTGGATATTTAAAGATGTTAAAAAGGCACGTGAATTCAAAGATTTGTTTTCAATGATGAATCGAATTTATTATTGTGGATTGCCAACTGCGACCATGTTTTATACAGTTTCAAATTATATTGGTTACGCTTTAGACAAAAAATATTTGAGCGAATCAGAGTTGTATGCCACAGACAAAGAAGTCTTGGACAATATTAACAGTCACCTGTCCAAAGACGAAGAATTGCAAAAACTTTTTAACCAGATGAACCGTCGACAATATTTTGAAAACAACCAAAATATTTTTGAAGAAAAAATTATTCAAAAATCACGAGCAGTCGACCCACTATTTTTAGAAAACGGCCGACCAGTTCGACTGACTGACGTCGACACTGTCTGGAAAGAACAGCTTGTTCAAGAAGTAAAACCAAAATATTATTATCTCCACTTTACAAAAGCAGATTAATCCAGTATGATTTAATATCATTAATTTAATTAACATAAATTTATGGAATTAAGCTCTATTATCTCTCAATTAAACTGGCGATTGGCTACAAAAAACTTCGATCCTAGGAAAAAAATATCAGATGTTGATTTCGACATGTTGTTAGAAGTACTTCGTTTGTCTGCCTCATCATACGGATTACAACCATGGAAATTTGTGGTGGTAAATAACCCTGAGATTAGAGAAAAACTAAAAGCTGCTTCATATGGACAAGTACAGATTACTGATGCTTCTCATCTAATCGTGTTATGTGCCAAGAATACTTTGAGTGAAACAGATATTAACGAATACCTACAAAGAACAGCAGAAGTTCGTGGTTTAAGTTTAGAAAATTTAGAAGGCTTCAAGGGGATGTTAAATAGTTTTGTGGGTGGAAAAAGTTCAGAGATGCTACAAGCATGGGCCACAAAACAAACTTACATTGCTTTAGGTAATCTACTTACCTCATGTGCTATGGCTGAAATTGATTCATGTCCGATGGAAGGATATGACCAATCTGCTTATAACGAAATTCTTGGTTTAGATAAGTTGGGTTTGAACGCGGCAGTAGTTTGTCCTGTCGGTTATCGCAAGGATGGTGCTCCAGAAACAAAAGAAAAAAAAGTGCGTTTTAATACAGAAGATTTGGTAATTGAAGTTTAATAATAATACTAAAAAACTCCTGATTATTCAGGAGTTTTTTGTTTCAAAAATTATTTTCCACGATTTCTTTGTTGTTCATTAAACCACTCAAAAGCGGTGTCTAAATCATTTTCAGAAAATTATGGCCAATATTTTTTGGTAAAATATAATTCACTATATATACCTTGCCAAGGCATGAAACCAGACAATCGACTAGCTCCACCAGTGCGAATGATCAGTTCAGGTTCAGGCAAGTTAGTGGTGTCCAAATTCTGATTAATAGTTTCTTCGGTTATTTCATTAGAAGATATGTTGGAGTCGATTATTTTTTTAATTGCTCTCAACATCTCGTCTCGTCCGCCATAATTAACAGCCAATGTAAAAACTAAGCCAGTGCTATTTTTTGTCTTTTCAACTAATTCAATTAGTTTGTTTTGAGTTGAAGTTGGCAATTTAGAAATATCGCCAATAATATTTGCACGGACGTTATTCTTTTGAAAATCGCCTAAATAATCAACTAGTTTTTCAAATAAAGAAAATAGATGTTTTAATTCTTCCGGACCACGCTCTTTGATGTTTTCGGTAGATAATGCCCAAACAGTCAAAAAATTAACACCGCGATCTTTACAAGCGGTAATTATTTTTTTTAAGTTTTTACCACCCTCAGTGTGACCAATTAGTTTTGGTAAATTGCGCTCTGTTGCCCAACGACGATTTCCGTCCATGATTATAGCAACATGGTTTAGATTGTTTTTTTGAGTTTCAATCATATATTTTATGAAGTGATATTCTAACTAAAATAATCAAAACAATCAAGTCTTGGCTGTTTTAAAAGAAAAACACCTCATTTTGAGGTGTTTTGTATAGTTTATTTTCTTATTGCTCTTGAAACTGCAGCCACAATTTTTTTATCAAAAGGATCGGGAAGTATTTTTTTGACAGTTGGTTTTTTGACACAACTGGCTAGATTCTGAGCAGCCTTTACCAACATAGCATCAGTAATCATGGTGACATTGTTGTCTAGAGCGCCTCGGAAAATTCCAGGGAAGGCTAGGACGTTATTGATTTGATTGGCAAAATCACTACGGCCGGTCGCTACGATGAAAGCACCAGCTTTTAGTGCAATATCCGGCATAATTTCTGGAGTAGGGTTGGCTAGAGCAAAAATAATTGGCTGCTTTGCCATGCTTTTGACCATAACCGGTGTTAGAAGATTAGCTTTACTAACCCCGATAAATACATCGGCTCCAACTAAAGCTTCTTCTAGGGTAGTTTTATTTTTGTTTTCTGGTATTAACCAACTTGCGATGGTTTTTTTCTCATTTGTTAAATCAGTTCTGTCTGGCCTAATTACACCGTGACTATCGCAGACGATAATTTGAGTGCCACCATATGCATAGATAGCCTTGGCTACGGCATTGCCGGCCGCTCCAGCTCCGTTGACCACTATTTTGGCTTGGCCAAACTTCATTTTTTTGATTTTGAGAGCATTGATTAAGGCGGCCAAAACCACGGTAGCAGTACCACGCTGATCGTCGTGCATTACTGGAATGTCGAGTTCGTTCATCAATCTTTTTTCAATTTCAAAACAACGAGGAGCGGAAATGTCTTCCAAATTTATACCGCCAAAAACCGGAGCAATGTTTTTTACAGTTCTAATAATTTCCTCAGTATCCTGAGTGTCTAAACAAATAGGGAAAGCGTCTAAATTTGCGAACTCTTTGAACAGGGCTGCTTTACCCTCCATTACTGGAAGTGCTCCTAACGGCCCAATGTTTCCAAGTCCCAAAACGGCAGAACCATCGCTTATTACAGCAATGGTGTTGGCCTTCATGGTATATTGTTTGGCTAATTTATTGTCCGCAGCAACGGCTTTGCTGACAGCCGCTACTCCTGGAGTATAAACTGCTGAGAGAATTTTTTTGTTATTAATTTTTACTTTACTGCGTGTTTCTAGTTTTCCTTTTAATTTCTTGTGCAATTTTAGAGACACTTGGTCGATGAACATATTTAGATTAGTTTTAACACATTCCACCAGTTGTTTACATAATCACCACGGCGATTTTGATATTTCAAATAGTAGGCGTGTTCCCAAACATCCAAACAAATAACCGGTGTGTGACCGATCGAAAGAGGTGAGTCTTGGTTTGGAAGGGAATAGATTTTCAGTTTACCATTTTCATCATAAACTAGCCAGGCCCAACCACTACCAAATTGACCGATAGCAGTCTGAGTAAAAAGTTCTTTAAATTTATCTACTGAACCAAATTCAGTGTTGATATCGGATACCAACTTCTCGTCGATTTCTTTTTTTGGTCCCATGATTTCCCAAAAGAAACTATGGTTGTAAAATCCACCGCCGTGATTTTTGATTTTTTTTCGATCTTCTTCAGAAACTTCAAGAGTGTTTAAATTTTTCAAAATATCTTGAGCGGCCATTGTGGCTACCGCTGGATATTTTTCCAAAATTGCATTGAAATTGGTCAAATAAGTTTGGTGGTGTTTGCTGTGGTGAATTTCCATTGTGGCGGCGTCGATAAAAGGTTCGAGTTCACCGTATTCATAATTCAATTTTGGTAATGTAAACATAATATTAAATTTTTCCAATTAAATCTTCGTTTGGAGTTAAAGTTTTTGAGCCTGGTTTCCAGCTTGCAGGGCAAACCTCACCATTGTGGCTGTATACATATTGAGCAGCTTGAAGTTTGCGTAATAATTCTTGTACATTGCGACCAACACTATTTTCATTTACTTCCATTACAACCAACTTTCCTTTTGGATCAAAGACAAAAGTGCCGCGTAGTGCCAAGCCTTCATTTGGGATATAAACACCAAGTTCTTTACAGAGATCACCGGTTGGGTCAGCGGCCATTGGGAATGAAATCTTTTTGATAGCTGGCGAAGTGTCGTGCCAAGCTTTGTGTACAAAAGCAGTATCAGTACTTACACTAATTATCTCTGTGTTAAGTCCTTTAAATTCTTCATAACGATCAGCCATTTCTTCGAGTTCGGTAGGGCAAACAAATGTAAAGTCTGCTGGATAGAAAAACAGCACCAACCACTTACCACTATATTCAGATAACTTAATTTTTCCTAACTTACCGTTTTGATAAGAAGCCAATTCAAAATCGGCAATTGAACCTCCGATAACTGGAAGTTTGTTGTATGTGTTTATTGGGTTTGACATAAATATATTTTAATAATTAATTGACTTAATGATACTACAAATTTTGTTGTCTAGTCAAGAGAAAGTATACTGTTTTGGTATAGATTAACTCTTTAAAATAAAGCCCCCGCTTTTGGCGGGGGATTATAATTATTCTTCGATTGGTGGTGGAACTTCGTCGTCGGCACCTTTGCCAGCGTCGTTTCCATCTTCTTCATCGGGTGCTTCGCCTTTTTCAACTGCTTCCCAAACGGCAGTTACTACACGTTTCAACATTTGAGGGTTGTCTTTGAGAGATTTTTTGGCAGCTTCGCGACCAACTCCTAATTTTTCATCACCGAAGGTGTAAGTAACACCTTTTTTATCAATAATCTTGTATAGGATAGCAGCGTCCAGAGCATCGCCGGAAAGCGAGATGCCTTCATTGTACATAATATCAAATTCACAAGTACGGAATGGGGCGGCTACCTTATTTTTTACAACTTTTACTTTTACACGGTTACCAATAATTTTATCACCCTGTTTGATTTGAGCGGCGCGACGAACCTCAATACGAACAGAAGCATAAAATTTTAATGCCATACCACCTGTTGTTGTTTCTGGATTTCCAAACACGATGCCGATCTTCATGCGAGTCTGGTTGATGAAGATAACAACGGTTTTGGACTTGGAAATAATGGCAGTAAGTTTGCGCAACGCTTGACTCATTAGTCTTGCATGTAAGCCCATGTGTGAATCACCCATGTCGCCTTCAATTTCGGCTTTAGGAACTAGGGCAGCTACCGAATCGATAACTATCACATCTACAGCGTTGGACCTCACCAGGGTCTCCACAATGTCTAGTGCTTGTTCACCAGTATCAGGTTGAGAAATTAACAACTCGTCTACTTTTACACCAATTTTTTTGGCGTAGTCTGGATCAAGAGCGTGTTCGGCGTCAACGAAGGCGGCGATGCCACCTAATTTCTGAACTTCCGAGACGATGTGTTGGGCCAAAGTGGTTTTACCACTTGATTCCGGTCCATAGATTTCGATAACACGACCACGTGGCACACCGCGTACACCAAGGGCGATATCTAGTGACAAACAACCAGTTGGAACGGCATCAACTTGCATGGTTTTGGCTTCACCAAAAGTCATAATTGCGCCTTCGCCAAATTTACTTTTAATTTGTTCGATCGCACTGGCAGCAGCCTTCAGTTTCTGTTTTACCTCCTCGTTATTGTGTTTTGCCATAATTAGCTTATAAGGAATTAAGAATTAAGGCCCCACCGCCTCATTTCCCAAGTTCTTACCAATACTTACTCGATTTGGTTCTCTTACTATTACCACTACATGACGAGTGACAGTAGTAGTTTTACCATGTTTTTTGGTGGTCGACAAGGTGATTGTATTCACACCATTTGATAACAGAATTATATCATTGAACTTACCCTGTTCATTCACTTTTATTTCTTTGCCGTTTACTTCAAGTTGACTCTCTTTGTCCGTTTCGCCTTGAATAGCGGTCTCTGCACGATTGGAAATTTGTCCTTCAATAGGTGAGTAGACAATTAATTTTGGAGGAGTAATGATGCCGTGAATTTGCCAACCTAAATAAACTACAAAAAACAAAACAAAACTGATGAGAGCGAAATTTTTTATAAACAATGAAAATGGTTGCAAACTGTGACGATCAGATTTTGGAAAAAAATGTTTTGTTAATAATTTTAAACCGCCTTCGCAATTGAATTTGTAAGAAATAGATTTGAAATCTAATTCATACAACCTACACAGTTCGTGTATATAGGCCTGGCGGTAAGCTTTGGCTTTTGGTAGCTCAAAAAAGCGATTGTTTTCAAGCGCTTCTAAATATTTTAATGGGATGTGGGTTTGTTTGGCTACTTCTTCGATGGTTAATTTTTTGTTTTCTCTAGCCGTTTTTAATTCCCAACCCAAATCTTTTGAAGTGTCTATTTTTTTATAACAGAAAATTGACATAATCAATTTTACTGAGGTTAATTATTCTTTGTTGGAAGGATCGTGAAAGATGGTACCGCCCGCATCAAGAGTCTGCTCGTCTTCAGGAATTTCTTCGTCTGCTTTAGGTCGCTGAATGCCACCCATTGAGGCGAGATGTTCAGTGAAAAGTTCGCGTGGTTTGGCGCCGTCTGCAGGTCCTACTATACCAGCTTCCTCTAGTTCGTCAAGCAAACGAGCAGCACGAGCATAACCAACTCGTAAACGTCTTTGTAATAGTGAGGCACTGGCTTTGCCGGATTCAACCACGCACTTTTTGGCTTCTTCAAACAATGAATCTTGGTCGTCGCTAGCTCCGCCAAATAAATTGACTGTACCACCATTTGTCGAAGTGTTGTTTTTGGAAACTACGGAATCATCATACTGTGGTGGTTCGTCATTTTTTATATTATCTACTACACGCTTCATTTCTTCTTCGGAAACAAAAGCACCCTGAACACGTTTTGGTTTGGAAAGATCGGCGGTCAAAAATAACATATCACCACGACCTAACAATTTTTCTGCACCCTGGCAATCCAAAATAGTACGTGAATCAACGAGAGAAGCTACTGAGAAAGCAATACGAGCAGGAATGTTGGCTTTCATCAAACCGGTAATAACTTCCACACTAGGACGCTGAGTAGCAACAATCAAATGAATACCAACCGCACGAGCCATCTGAGCGATACGGATAATACCAGCTTCAACTTCGCTGGCGGCCATAGCCATAAGATCAGCAAGTTCATCGATAACAAATACCAAGTATGGTAATTTTTCTTCAGCAGTTTTGTTATACGACTGGATGTCTCTTTTTCCAGCTTTAGCGAGCACGTCAAAGCGTCTTTCCATTTCGCCGATTGTCCATTTTAGAGCATTCACAGTTTTGGCTGCATCGGTGATTACCGGTGTCATTAGATGAGGAATGCCATTATACAATGTCAATTCTACACGCTTAGGATCAACAAAAATAAAGCGTAAAGTTTCTGGTGAATTTTGATATAATAAACTTAAAATTACGGTGTTGATACAAACAGTTTTACCAGATCCGGTTGAACCTGCGATCAAAAGGTGGGGCATTTTTAGTAAATCTGCAAACCATACTTTACCGGCTACATCTTTGCCGAGCGCAATATGCATGTTGTGTGGACGTTCGACAAATTCCTTGCTTTCGAGCAATTCTTTCAAAGTAACCATCGCTACTTTTTCGTTTGGTACTTCGATACCTACCAATGATTGTCCTGGGATTGGAGCCTCAATACGAATTGGATGAGCAGCCAAGGCCAAAGAAAGGTCGTTGGATAGGGTAGTAATGCGAGTAAGTTTAATTCCTTTGGCAGGTTTTAATGAATATTGAGTAACTGTAGGTCCGACACGTACTTCACCCATGTCGACATCAATACCAAAGTTTTGAAAAGTGTCTTTAATGGTTTCGGCGTTTCCTTTGATGTCACCAGAAGTTGGTTTGGATTTAGAAGTGAATAATAGGCTAACTGGCGGGAGTTTGTAATCAGTATAATCTGGTTTTTCCACCACAATTTCTTCGGTTTTTTCTGGAACCACAAATGCTGGTTTTGTCTTTTCAGGCTCTTCACTTTCTTCCCATTCCTCCTCATCATCCTGAGCGATTTCAGAAATAGTTTTTTTGTGGAAAACTCTACCTTCGTCTTCCTCGTCGTTGTCTTCTGGTACAGTTGCAGCCTCATATTCACCCTTTATACTAAATTTAACAGGTTCCATATTTGGATTCTGTTTTTTAAATCCAGCAAAAAAGGTAATTATCTGTTTTCCAACCCAACCAAGCATCAAGAAAAACTTTTTATTTAGCTCTACCATCTGGGCCAAGGTGGTGTTGAATAAGAATATTAAAGAAACTAACAACAATCCGAACAAAATTAAAGAGCCGCCCCAATAACCAAGATATTTGAGTAGTGGCCAAGACAAAGCAAGTCCAAAGAACCCACCGCCGTATCCCTGGACCGCCTGACTATACATCTCGGTAAGAGGTTTTTGGATGTGAACTAGGCCGTTGAAACTGAAAAAGAATAAAAATGCTCCAAGAGTATGAGTGTGACGATATTTTATTTCTAAATCCTTGATAAGTAAGGTAGCGATCATTATTAAAACTATTGGAAACACATATCGTACTTGTCCAAACACCATCGCCAGTGTTGAATCAATAAAAATTCCTGCTACTCCAGCCATAGAGAAGAAACTGAGTACAGAAAGACCGGCAATAATAAATAATAAGATTGCCAAAAGACCCTGACTGATTTCAGGATTAAAATTAACCTGGGGTTTTTCCCGGCTCGGACGCTTTTGATAATGACGGTACACTCGTGTCATAGATAATTGTAAAGACATTATAACACATTTTTTTATTTTTGTTTAACTTTGTTTAAAGTGGATAAGCGATGTGGTATAATATTGTTATGGAGAATAAAAAAATAAATAAATTTGGATTTACTTTGGTTGAGGTTATGGTTGCCGCAGCTATTTTTTTAATTTTTGCAGTTGGTGTATACAGCTCTATCACTTTAGTTTTTAAAATTGTTTACCAATCACGTGTAAAAATTTTGGAAACAGCACTTTTGAGTGAAGAATTAGAGACTGTTCGTAATTTGCCGTATGATAGCATAGGTATTTTAAATGGAATTCCAGCCGGCATATTGTCTCATACCAAAACTGTAATTAGAAATGGAACAAGTTTTGATCTAGTTACTTCAGTTCGGAATGTGGACGATCCATTTGATGGTATGGTAGGTGGGACTCCAAATGATACGGCCCCTGCTGATTATAAAATTGTTGAGATATCAGCAATCTGTCAAAATTGCTATCAGCGTGAACCAGTAATTTTGAATACGATAATATCTCCAAAAAGTTTGGAAGGGGCAAGTCAAAACGGAGCTTTGTTTATTCATGTTTTTGATTCAAACGGGTTATCGGTGCCAGATGCTAATGTCCACATTGTTAACACAAATGTAATACCAAATATTATAATAGACGACGTAACTGATAACGATGGGATGTTGCGAGTTATCGATGCGCCAACTGGAACTCTGAGTTATAATATTACTGTTAGTAAAAGTGGTTATTCGACAGATAAAACTATTTCATCTTCCGACACTAATCCTAATCCTCTTAAGCCACCAGCCAACGTAGTGAGTCAGGCTATTACAGAAATTAGTTTTAGTATCGATAAAGTTGGTTCATTAAATATTTTTGCTCTAAACCCAAGTTGTAATGGTATTGCTGGACCAACTACTGTAATAAATGGAGAAAAAAAATTGGGTTTAAACCCAGATGTTTACAAGATGTATCAATCATTTTCTCTAAGTGGAGGCAATTTTAGTTTAGACAATTTGGAATGGGATACATATTATCTGAGTGTGTCTGGTACGGCCTATGATTTGGCTGGTTCTGTTCCTATGTTGTCTCATAAATTAAATCCAGGTGTTTTGCAAGATATATTTTTGGTGCTACGTCCACACTCTGCAAATTCTTTACTCGTAAAAGTAAAAGATGCTGGAACTGGTTTGCCATTATCTGATGCCTTGGTCAGACTTACTGCAACTGGATACGACGAATCTTTTCAGACTAGCTTGGGCTATGTTCGTCAAACCGAATTGTCAGGAGGAAGCGGACAAGTCAATTTTTTGGATGAAACAACATATTTTTCTGATGATGGAAATTTGGTAAACGATTCTCCTGCTGGCGATTTAAAATTAAAAAAGTTTGGAAATACTTATACGTCTGGTGGTAGTTTGGAATCATCTACTTTTGATGTTGGAGACAATATTACTTTGCGCAATATTATTTTTGAACCAATTTCTCAGCCTATACAGTCTGGAAACAATTCGGTCTTGTTTCAACTGGCTGGCAGCAACTCTAGCACACCGACGAGCTGGGATTTTCTTGGTCCAGACGGTACTACCGCTTCATATTATACTGCCACTAACACCGTTATATATACAGGGTTAAATAATAATAGGTATTTACGCTATCGCGTTTTTCTTTCTACTTTGGACAATCATTATACGCCGCAACTATCTGAAGTTGCACTAACTTTTACCAACGACTGCACACCACCAGGGCAAACATTTTTTAATAGTTTGTCTGCTGGGTCCTATACATTGGATGTAAGTCGCAGTGGTTATAGTACAAACAATGGTCAAATAACTATTTCTGGAAATAATGAAATAGAAGTAAATATGTCACCTCTATGATCAAAAAATTAAATACGTATGGAATGACAATGATAGAAGTATTGGTGGCCATGGGTATATTTTTATTGTTGATTACAGCTATAATCGAACTTATGATCTGGGGTAATCACGGGAAAGATGTGGTTTGGGAACAGCTTTCTACTCAAAATGAAGGACGTATTGTGGTGCAAAATTTTGTAAATGATTTACGTCGTGCCAACGCTTCGAGTATTGGTGCTTATCCGATTGAGTTGGCGCAAAGTCAGCAAATTATTTTTTATTCAAATGTGGATAGTGATAGTTGGCGAGAACGTATACACTATTTTATGCAGGGTGCCACTTTAAAACGTGGAGTAACTGAACCAACCGGCACTCCTTTGGTTTATAATCCAGCTAGTGAAGTTGTAGTCGACGTAGTACACGATGTGGCCAATGCCACAAACTCCATTTTTTATTATTACGATCAAAATTATAGTAGTGTTAGTAGTTCGGCAATGACTTACCCAATAAACATTTCGGCAATACGCATGGTCGGTATTAAACTGATGCTCGAAGAAAAACCGAATGTAGCACCGGCTCCATTTACTATTGAAGCAAAGACAGAAATAAGAAATTTAAAAAGCAATTAGATGAAAAAAGTTTTTAAAAAATTAAATGAATCAGGAAACATTCTGTTGTTTGTGATGGTGTTTGGGGCCATAAGTTTTTCTATGATTGTGCTCGGTGTAACTGGTTATGCAATTTTGGAAAATCGCGCTTCAGGACACAAACACAATCGTGAAATGGCTTTTCAAATCGCTGAAGCGGGAGTGAATTATTATCGATGGCATTTGGCACATAACAAAACAGACTATCAAGATGGCACCAATCACGATGGGCCGTATGTTCATAATTATGAAGATAAAGACGGAAATGTGATTGGGCAATTTTCGCTTAGCATTACGCCTCCCACGATGGGTTCAACTTTGGTGACAGTTCAGTCAACTGGTTGGTTGAACAATCAGTCTTCTAGTAAGCGTACTATAAAAGTGCGTCTTGGTTTTCCAGCACTAACTGACTTTGCATTTTTGACTAACACCGATGTTTGGATTGGTGACAACGAAACTATTCATGGTAAATTTCATGCCAATGGCGGAATTCGTTTCGATGGTACAACAGATGCTATATTGACCTCAGCAGTACCAACATATTTATGTAAATCTTTTCATGGGTGTGGTAATCAAACTAAACCTGGTATTTGGGGGGCTGGTGGACCTACGACTTATTGGAGCTTTCCAGCACCAGCTCAGGATTTTTCGGCAGTTACAGCAAAATTGGCTGAAATAAAAGCTGGAACTCAGCCGCCAGCTGTTGGTTTATATTTTTCTTCGTCAGGAAAACAGGGTTGGAGATTGCAGTTTTTATCCAATGGAACAATAAAAGCGTACAAAGTAAATACGACTAATTGTTATAAAGGTCAGGACGTCAACAGTAATAAATATTTTTGGCCATGTATCGATATTGCCACACTTGGCTCGGCTACTACTTATAATATGCCAGCCAATGGCTATATATATGTAGAAGATAATGTTTGGGTGGACGGTACAGTAAATGGAAGGGCTACTGTTGGAACCGCCACTGGCAAATCTATTATGATTAATAATAATTTGGTGTATTTGAACAAAGACGGTAATCATGTCCTTGGCCTGATTGCTGAACAAAATATTTTAATACCACATGATTCACCGGATGTTTTAGAGGTAGACGCTGCTGTGCTAGCGCAAAACGGCGCTGTCAAAAGGTATTATTATCCAGGTGATATGAAAAGTAGTCTGACTATTTATGGGTCAGTAATTTCCAATGGTTTGTGGACATGGAGTTGGATATCGGGTGGTGGAGCAGTGGTATCTGGATATCGAACGACCAACGCTACTTATGATGCTAATTTAACATATGGACCACCGGTTGGGTTTCCGGTTGGGTCGGAATATCATTTAATATCTTGGGAAGAGGTACAATAAAAATTGCTAATTTTGGTGGGTTTGGTATAATTGTTTAAACTGTTAAATAAATCATTTTATGACTCAAAAAATTCGTAAATTAGTTATCCCAGTAGCTGGTCTTGGTACTCGTTTTTTGCCTGCAACCAAAGCTCAACCAAAGGAAATGTTGCCGATAGTTGATAAACCAATTATTCAATATGTAGTGGAAGATGCGGTGAGAGCTGGTATTACTGATATTATTTTGGTAACCGGCCCAAGTAAGCGCGCAGTAGAGGATCATTTTAGTCCAAACTACGAACTAATCAATTGGCTCAAAAAACAGAAAAAAGATGAAATGGCCGAAGATGTTAAAAAAATTGCAGATATGGCCAATTTTATTTTCATTCGTCAAAAAGGACCATACGGAAATGGCACTCCGGTACTTTGTGCCAAAGACATTATTGGAGATGAGCCATTTGCGGTGATGTGGGGTGATGAATTTTTTTACACACCAAAAAAATCTCAGCTCCAACAATTGATTGAGGTGTATGAAAAATATAGCGATCCAGTGATTACTACTTGTAAAGTAAGTGCAGAAGATACCAAAAAATATGGTATTATTGACGCACTTGAAGTAGAAAAAAATGTTTTTCAAGTTAAAAAAATTGTTGAAAAACCAGGTCCAGAGAACGCTCCTTCACGACTGGCAACTTTAGGTGGGTTTGTATTTACGCCAGATATTTTTGAGGCTCTAGAAAAAACAAAACTTGGAAAAGGTGGAGAATTATGGCTTACTGATGCGGTTGAAAAAGTTTTGAAGAAGAGACCAATCTATGCTTGCTTGGTAGATGGTACATACCACGACACTGGTTCAAAACTCGGATATTTGCGCGCGAATGTAGAATTTGCTTTGCGTGATCCAAAATTAAAGGATGAATTTAGGAAATATTTAAAGAGTGTGGTATAATTAAAAAAATATTTTAAATTTCATAAAGACTTGTAGTATGAAATTTGGCAAATTAATTTTACTATTCTCGGTATTAGCTTTTTTGATAACGGCTGGTTTTGGTTGTAAAGGTTTATCTAAGGCTCAGGTGCAGGCTACAAAGCCCGTAACTTTGGAGTATTGGACAGTATTTGATGATGTTGATGTGCTTCAAAAAGAAATCGCTGCTTATAGGGCACAGCGACCATATATAACAATCAACTTGCGCCAGTTGCGTGCAGATGAATTGTATCCACGCCTCATAGAGGCACTTGCGGAAGACCGTGGTCCAGATATTATTTCAGTTCAAAATCGTCGTCTGGGAGAATTTATAAGTAAACTAACTCCAATGCCAGTCAGTGTGGCTGATACTTTGGTGACCGTTGAAAAAACTACACTGGGCACCAATACTATTGTAACTCCTCAAACTCGTCCAATGGTAACCTTGTCTCAACTTGACAGTCAATATGTCAAAGCAGTGCGCGATGATGTGGTTCGTGGAGGTCAGATTTATGGCTTACCACTATCCATGGATATGATGGCAGTTTTTTATAACAAAGATTTGTTGGATCGTTCTGGAATTGCCGAAGCTCCAAAAAATTGGGAAGAATTTCAAGCGGCTGCTAAAAAAATCACAAAATATGATAAAAAAACTGGGTTAATTTCTCAATCCGGCGCGTCCTTGGGTACTGGAAAAAATGTTCCTGGAAGTGATGACTTGCTATATATGCTGTTTAGACAAAGCAGTGTTGGTTTTGTTGCTCGAGACGGACAGGCAATTTTCAATTTGTCTGGACAAGCATCTAATCAGATTGTGGATTTTTATACTGATTTTGCTAACCCAACTCGCGATACATATTCATGGTCTGAAAATCAGGGTGATGCCCTTGATTCATTTTTGAATGGTAAGGTTGGTTTCTTTTTTGGATATAGTTATCATTTACCAACGATTAAAGCGCGTGCTTCTCAGTTTGATTATCGAATCATGCCCCTTTTTCAATTAAATCCGGACGCACCGGTAAACGTGGCTAGTTACTGGATACAATCAGTTCTTGCCAAATCTAAGCATCCAAATGAAGCATGGGGACTGATCGACTATTTGACTCATTCCAAAGCCACCAAAGATTATTTGGATCAAACCAATCGCCCAACCGCTTTGCGTGCCTATATAGCTGATCAAAAAGCCAAGCCAGATTTGGCTCCGTTTGTGGATCAAATTTTAATAGCCGAAAATTGGTATCGTGGCAGAGATTATGCTGGTGCTAACAGAGCGGTGCAAGATATGCTCACAGAGTGGTTGCAACCTGCTCCAGACCCAGACAAAGCCGGTCAATGGCATCAGGATATTTTGAATCGTGCGGCGGAAAAAATAAATCAGACTTTGTAATATGAAAAGATTTAATAAAATATTTTTTGTTCTGATTTGTTTGGTGATATTTTTTTCCACCAGTGCCAAGGCAATGGCCGCAAAAGATTGCGAATGCTATTCTGATTTGGATAAATTGGGAGCGAGTCAAGTTTATAAAAATTCAAAAAATATTTTAAAGGCAACATGTATTGAAGCGACTACTGATGCTTGTGGTGATAAAGTAAAAGTTCTTGGAAAAGGAAAAATAGAACCAGTGTGCATACATGTTAATCCTGGTGACGCAGGTATTACTTCAGAAATACGTTGTCAAAACCTTGTTCAAGAATGGCAAGTGCAGTTTGATAGCATGTTGGCTGAAGGTAAAAAAAATGTAAATAGTTCGGCCAAAGAAGTGTCTGCTGGATCGAGTGCGCTGAGCACCTTAATTCAAAAATGTGGAGAAAAAGTCATGGATCCTGCCTGTTGGGATGTGACTGTTTTTGTTAGTTTGTTACTCGAACTTACCAACTATTTATTTGGTATTATAGGCGCGCTTGCTTTGGGTGCCTTTGTTTATGGTGGTTTCGTTTTGATTTTGTCACAAGGTAATCCTGAAAAAGTAAAACAAGGAACTGGTGCAATGATAAATGCGGTGATAGGTTTACTTATTGCTTTTGGCGGCTACGTAATTGTAAGTTATTTGGGTGAGATTTTGAAATTAAAATCAGAGTTTGGTTTATTGAAATAATTTATGAATGTTAAAAAAATATTTTTCATTTTTGTTACCGGTTCTGTTTTTTTATTAGTTTTACCAAGTAAGGCCAGCGCTTTTAAGTGGGATTTATGTCAAAATGTTTATGATAAAACCTGGTCATGTAAAGACGCTGGTGGAGTGATTGGTTCTTCTTTTGATTGTAGTATAGTTGAATATGATACGCAGACAGCTTGTCAGGCTCAATTAGTGAAAGTTAACGCGGCGGCAATAGAGGATGCAAAACCAACAGCTGAACAGATTAAAGCTCAGCAAGCTGCAGCTCAGGCAGCTCAAATAGAAATTCAAAAACAGCTTCAGTTGGAACAGGAGGAAATAGCTAAACAAGATGCAGAAAAAAAAGCTATAGCAGCCGAGGCAGCAAAAGCTGCCGAATTAGTTTGTGATTGTACAAAAAGCAACAACGGACAATGTCGAGATGATTTTAACACTACACAGGAAGCTGTAGATTATTGTAACTCTTGTGGAATAATGAATCCCCAGTCTTCTGCGGTTGGATGTCCGTTGGGCAGTAAAGAAACCGGTCCGTTTAGTTGTACATGTGGAACTGGAGACAAAGCGGTCTGTTCTGTTTACGATACATTTTATGAGTTTGATAAAAAATGTTCACCATCGTGTGGAAGAGCAAATGGGGGTTGTACAGTAACAGTTGGAAATTCACTAAAAGCATTACAAAAAAGTGCATCAGCATTAAATCCTGCCGGTTTTGCTTTTGGTAGTGCCGGTGTTACAGAAATATTTGGTAAAATTATTACATTTTTAATGTTTCCAATTGGAATGTTCGCAATGATCTTGTATATCTGGGCTGGATTTTTGTGGATGACAGCTCAGGGTAATAGAGAAAATGTTTCAAAAGCCAAGTCAATTCTTGTCTGGACTACTATTGGTATAATAGTAACTCTTGCTAGTTATATGATTGTTCAACTTGTCTTTACTCAAATACTATGATGATTAAAAATCTGAAAAAAAATACAATCTACTTTTCACTGATATTTGCTACCATATTTTTCTATGGTTCGGCAGACGCGTTAGCCGAGTGGAGGGTGTGTAGTAAGTCAGCAACTGAACAAGGTGTTTGTAAAGTCCTTGGTCCAATGGAAGATGCTTCGCTTTGTACTTCCGCCTCTTTTGCTACTGAAAATGAATGTAAAGCTGAAGCGGATAAAATAAATAAAACTCCAACACCAGCTGCTGTTCCAGAAAAAAAAGATCCTGGTTTTGTAAAATTAGACAACCCTCTCAATCTTTCAACTGATGTAAAAGTGATTATCGGTACGATAATCAAAGGTGTGCTCGGCATAATGGGTGGGTTGGTTTTGTTATTGGTTGTGTACGGAGGTTCTACTTGGCTGATGGCAGCAGGTAATCCAGAAAAAGTAAAAGCAGGTTCACAAACTATTTTGTGGGCATTGTTGGGGGCGGTAATTACAGTAGCTAGTTATATAATATTAAGTGGTATCATGAAGTTTTTTTAAGGGTAGCTTTCGATTGGCTGATGTGATATAATAATTTTATTATGTTCAAAAAAACAATTGGAAGGGGGGTGACAATATGAAAAAAATTATTGCAACGATTTTGTCTTTGACAACCGTATTTGCATTGGCTTTAGCAGTTGCTATGCCTCTACAAGCAAACGCTACCACTACTATCGGAGTAGAGGATTTAGGTTTGAGTTACGGCGCACAAACAGGTTTGGGTACAGCTGATGTACGTACAACTATTGCTAAAATTATCAAAGTGGCTATGAGCTTACTAGGTATCGTAGCAGTAGTGATCGTTTTGATCGGTGGTTTCAAATGGATGACTGCTGGTGGAAATGACGATCAAGTAGGAGAAGCCAAAAAATGGATTTTCTCTGGCGTGATTGGTTTGGTAATTATCTTGTCCGCATACGCTTTAGCATCTTTCGTAATTACACAATTAGTTGGTGCTACAACCGGTACATTATAAAATTATATAAAATAGAGAGTTTCAAAAGGCGCGTTTGTTTCGTCGACAAAATCATGAAAATAAACGCGCCGCCCTCTATTTATTGCTCAGAGAAAGGAAAAAATTCTTTCTTTGCTCAATAAAAATTAAAGCTACAGTTATGCGATCTAAAATTTTTATTATTCTCAGTTTGTTTTCCTTATTAGTCTTTTGTCCGGCTCAGGCGGCGGATTATGGTTTGAACGCAACGGTGAATGCTACTCAAGGAGCCTTGCCAAAAGATATAAAAGGGGCAAAAACTTTACCAGAACTAGCTGGTGTAGTTGTAAATGTTGCGCTCTCTTTGGTAGGTATTTTATTTTTTGCTTTAGTTCTTTATGCGGGTGTTACCTGGATGAAAGCCATGGGAAACACAGAAGATGTAACAAAAGCTAAGGACATGATCACTCAAGCGATAATTGGCTTGGTGATAGTAATGGCTGCATATGCCATATCTAATTTTGTATTTACAAGTTTGGGTTCAAGTGGAGGTAACGCTGGTGGTGGTCCAGTAGCTGGACCAGGAAATGGAAGTGGTGCCACACCAACAGTTTTGAAAGATGGTGATTCATGTACAATTGATAATGAAAATTGGTCTAGTGGAGTGGTGTTGACCGGACAAAGTGGTCAATGGAATTGTGGAGTGGCAAAAGGTAAACCATGTGCGACTGGAACAGGAGAATGTCAACCTTCTTGTCGTTATTCCAATGCGGGTGCAAAATGTCAACAAGCAGCTTGTGGTACTGGTAAGTCTGCTACTCCAGCTTGCTCAGTTGGTAATTGTTGTAAACCATAAAATAAATTATTTATATGATTAAAAAAATATTTACATTTGTTTTTCTTATTTGTTTGTTGGTTGCACCACTCACTGTATCGGCTCAGTTTGGAGCGGCGGTTTCCAAGCTGGATACTGCGGCTAAGGGGACAGGGCTAACCAAAAGTTTTGAAGGTTCTATAAGTACAGTTATTACTGGTGTGTTATCTTTGGCTGGTACAATATTTTTGGTTTTAACAGTTTACGCCGGTATTTTGTGGATGACTGCACAGGGAAATGATGAAAAAGTTTCAAAAGCAAAAGACATTGTGACACAAGCGATAATAGGTTTGGCAATTACTTTGGGTGCGTATGCAATAACAGCATTTGTGACCGGCAAATTGACTAGCACACCTTCAGACAGTGCTGTCCCGCAACAAGTTTGTATGACAGCGGAGAAAGCCTGTGTCTTTGGAAGTGGCGGTCCTTGTTCTGGCACAATGTATCCATCCATGGTTGATTGTATTAATGCCGGTGGCAAACAATAAAATTATGAAAAAAATATTTTTTCTATTTCTATTTACTTTATTAGTAGTGCCAAAGTTTGCAATGGCAGCTCCAAATATAAATGTATATACAGAAAAAATTGCAGTTGGTGCAGGTTATGATAAAGCAACTGACACAACACTTTCAGAAACAATTGGTAAGTATGTTCGTGTGATGTTGTCACTCGTGGGTACAATATTTTTGGCTCTCACTGTTTATGCCGGATTTCTTTGGATGACTGCTAGTGGAAATGATGAACAGGTAACCAAAGCCAAAGATATCATACAGATGGCAACCATTGGCTTGACTATAGCCTTAGCCGCGTTCTCTATTACAGCTTTTGTGGTTTCAAGAGTTGGTACTACCACTCAACCACAAGCTCCACAAGCAGGTGGGGCTACACCACAAGGGGAAAATGCTAGTTGGGGTGAAGTGATGAGTGCGTGGTGGGGTGGAGCCAAACAAAATGCTCAAAATAATCCATTTGGTCAGTAAAATTTTTAGTATGTTTAAAAAAATATTAGTTATAGCAGTGATGGCTTTTACAGTAGTGAATTTATTTTCATTTTCCGTTGTGCCAGTCAATGCACAAGGCATATCTGGTGAAATAGGAAAACAACTTGGAGCAGCAGCTGGAGCAAAAGGAGCTGGATTTGAAGCACCAAAAGATCCGCGATTAATTATTGCGCAAATTATAAAAATTGTATTGAGTTCACTAGGAACTATATTTTTTGTTCTAACTCTATATGCTGGCTTTCTTTGGATGACGG
>CAZXEV010000001.1:29400-40321 GCA_964639735.1 uncultured Gammaproteobacteria bacterium | reverse complement strand
TCAGGTAAGATTTTACAGGTTAAAAAAATTAGATATCACGAACGAGACAAGAGTCGCAACATGCGCAAAAAGAGTGCGTTGCACAGTCTCAAAGTAGCTGGCAAAATGGAATATCTCAAAAAGATTGGCCGCTTGCCGGAAGATACTCGTAAAAAGTTTTAATCATTTTGTTGTCCATTGTCCCATGCTTCAATGGTTATCAAAAAATAGGTTTTTAAAGACCGCCACTATCTTAGGGTTATTTTTAGTGGCGGTTTTTTTAGTTTTTAGCACTGCTCATGCGCAAAGTGTTGCTGATCCAAATGGACAGCTTTTGCAAGGTGTTAAAGTTATCGAGCAGCCTTTGGGTCTGCCGGCTTTTGATATTCGTTTAATTATTGCTCGCATTATTCGTGCAGCGCTTGGTCTTATCGGTATCGTGTTGGTCGTTTTGATGATGTACGCCGGTTATCTTTGGATGACTGCTGGTGGCAACGACGAACAAATAGGACAAGCAAAAAGTATTATTCGTAATGCGGTTATTGGTTTGGCGATTATCTTGAGTGCTTACAGTATCGTTTCGTTCATTATGAACATGCTGGGTGTGCAACCTGGCGGCGGAACTTCTACATCTGTTTATGCACCTGGTACTCAGAACTTCACAGGTAGTGGCGCTTTGGGTAAAGTAGTAAAAGATCACTATCCAGCTCGCAATCAAAAAGATGTACCACGAAACACAAAGATTGTTATCACTTTTAACAAACCTGTTTTGTTGTCTAGTTTTGTGGATGATAGTAACGGTTCAGGAGTATTAGGTGATTGTGTGAATATGAACAGTGCTAGTTTCAAATGGTATGACAACTGTGATCGGGTAAAAATGGAAAATAACCAATTGTCAAATAAATTTATCAATGTTTTGAATTTGGATACAAACACTTCGATTCAGGCACTTGTTTTAAATGCCGCGACTTCAACAGTCAATAATATTGTTGGTTATTACACTATTGTTTTAAAACCTATCACTGATGCGGCGGACAGCAAAGGTGGTTATTTGGGAAATGCCAATGGGTTTGTTCCATATTCTGTTCGATTGGGAAATGGTATTTCAGCTGATGATAGTACAAATAATAATCCTTCAATTTTTCAAAATCAAAAAATTGGCAATGATTATTATTTATGGCAATTCACTTGTAGTAATTTATTGGACACCACACCACCGCATGTGACCAGTGTGTTTCCAGAATCCGTCAATATTAACCCTCAAGGCGAAGCTAAAAATTCTGTTATTCAAATTTCTTTTAGTAAACCGATTGATCCGACTGGAGTGCAAGGGTCTTTTAGTGCTCCTGTAGGAGTAAATTATTATGCTTTAGTTGGAAATAAAATATTTTCCCAGTCACAAAATAGTAGTTTACCACTTGGTAATTTTAATTTAGTAAATAATTATCAAACTTTAGAATTTACACCAAGTAAAGAATGTGGAAAAAATGCATGTGGTAATCCAATATATTGTTTGCCTGTTTGTGATAAACCAGGTACGACATGTAAAACTGATAATTATCAAGTGTTGCTAGAAGCAGCCAAGACTTTGGCGGGAAGTTTTGAAAGCGTACCGTTTACAGGCGTATCTGATATGTCTGGTAATTCACTCGACGGTAACAATGATGGTAGTGCTCAAAACGCAACTACCACACTTCCAGTTTTTGACAACTGGAAACAACCGGATAATTATTTCTGGACATTTAAAATAAAAGATGAAATTGATAGCGAATCACCTTATATAAATTTCATCACCCCAGGTGTAAAAGCCCAAAACGTTCCAAAAGATGCCGACTTGAGTTTAACATTTAGTAAACGTATGCGTGCTGAATCTGCGTACAATATTGATATTCAAGAATTTCCAGCACCTACAAACGGTGTTCCTCTGTGGAAAGTGCCATCTGTTCATTTGGATTATAAAACTTTTGACATTAAACATGGTCCATTTTTGGACAATGTAAAAACAATATATATACCAATTGTAGATTCGAGTGTAGAAGATACTCATTTCAACTGTTTCTACCCAGGTGTTGGTCCAAAAGATGTGGTACCAACTGGTAAGATGGATTCCGAAGTTTGTGATTTAGTAAATTCTCCAGAAAAATGTTGTAAAACTCAAGATAAAGTTGATAATGAATTTTGCTGCAACGGCACTGTCGTTACAGCTCAAAATGGCATTAAAAATTGTGTAAACACAATTACCAGTACGCTGTATAACTAATATAAAAATGAAAATCTGCTACCATGAAATTTGTTAATAAAAAAATATTTTTCTTTTTATTCTTTTCGTTATTTTTTGTAACTGGTTTTTTTGTTTTTAGTAATTTAGTAAACGCCCAAATTACCACCAACGATTTAGGGTTGCAACAGGTAGCTGCCACTGGTTTGCCAAACACCGATATTCGTATAATTATTGCTAGGATCATTAAATCCGCTCTTGGACTTTTGGGTATCATAGCGGTTGGTTTGGTGCTGTATGCCGGATATCTCTGGATGACTGCTGGCGGTGATGATGAAAAAATAGGAACATCCAAAAAAATATTATTAAATGCAGCGATTGGTTTGATGATTATTTTGTCAGCATATTCAATCGTGAGTTTTGTGATGAATAAATTAGTTGAAGCGACCACAGGGAATATTTCTTCGAACGATTTGTGTGAGCAACAAAAAGCTAACGGCGGTTCTGTTTATGGAGGTGCTTGTCCTATACAACAAGGTTGTTTGTATGGAAGCTGTGCTGGCGGTCAGTTTGTTATAAATTCAATGCCAGCCGCTGGAGCTGTTTGTATTCGCAATGTGGCGCCAGTTATTGTTTTTAATCTTGATATTGATATTGATACTTTGAAAAATAATATAGTCGTAGAAAATGCTTCAACCTCAGTACCAGTAACGGGAGTTTGGTCGTGGCAATCTGCTCATCACCACGCTGCTTATTTCAAGCCAACTAACGGTACTTGTCCTGCGCCAGACACCGGCAAAGATTGTTTTGGTGCGTCAACTACTTATAAATTAAAAATTAAAAATGGTGGTGCAGGTATTAAAAGTGCCAATGGAAAAGATTTAAACTGCACACTGAGTAAGGGTGGTTGTGCTGATGTGACATTTACTACTGGTGATGGGGTAGACAGACAAAATCCAGTAATCAGTATTATAAATTCAAATTTGAACAACATCAAACAGGGAGATGATGTGAGCGTCTCGATTCATTTTGAAGATGATGGTGGTTTGCAAAATTTAATGTTAAATGCCGACGATATTTTGGTTGATAGTAAAAACTTTAACGGTTGTCAAAAATCTGGTAACGCGACTATTGTTTGGCCTACTGCTAGTCTTAGTGTTGGCAATCACAAACTAAAAGCGATAGGCTTGGATTGGGCAGCCAACACAGGAGAAGGTGACTTGATTACTAGTTTAAAACCAGCTCATTGTTTTGATAGTGTATTAAACCTTGGTGAAAAGTTTATTGATTGCGGTGGTGAGTGTCAGGTTTGTTCTGGAGATAAATGCGCCAATGATACTGATTGTGTAAGTGGTTATTGTTCAAAAACAGGCGGCGCCACTGAAGGTGTGTGTATTGATAAAACTTTTATTTCTGCATTTTCGCCGGTTAGTGCGGCTATTGGTGATTACGTTTCAATAGTTGGAAAAAACTTTGGTAATAGCAAAGGTCACGTATATTTTGCAAAAGTTCTGAACCCTAATATTACCAAAGCAACTGATTGGGTTGAGGCACAAGTTGCGAACTGTGGGGTTGGGTTTAACAATTGGACTGATAATCAAATTATTGTTTCTGTTCCAGACAGTGCTATTAGTGGAAAGATAGCGGTTTATAACGCCAATGCGACGGGTGTAGATGTAAATAATATAAAATATTTTGATACTACTGGTGATGGTTTTAAAAAAATACCAAATTTTGTTTTAGGCACTGTTACACATCCAGGTATCTGTGGTTTGACTCCAGCTGGTGGGGCAGTAGGTACTAATTTTAATATTGTTGGAAAGAATTTTGGGTTGCAAAATCCTGTTGTAAGCTCTGTTAATTTTGCTGACAATACCAAAGCAAAAATAATGGGTTGGACTGATAGTCTCATTTTATCAGTTGCACCGATATCTCTTGGTAATGGAGATTATGGTGTAAAAGTAATTAGCGCTAACAATCAGACGAGTAATTCTGTGATCTATTCTATTTCTGGTTCCAATCAGGATATACCATTGATTTCAGATATTTCGGCTCCATCGTCAACCACTATTGGTGATTATGTTACAATAGCTGGTAAAAATTTTGGCGACAAACAAGGTGTGATTTGGTTTAAAAACGGCGCTTCAGAAACAGACGGTAGTTTTAATTTTCCTGCAGATTGTAAAAATTCAGTATGGAAAGACAATCAAGTTATAGTAAAAGTTCCAAATGGATTAACTGTTGGAAATGTTTATACTGTTCAAGTTTATAATTCTGTCAGTGGTCTAAATAGTGCATTAGATAATAATAAAAATGTTAAAATTTATACTGGTAGTCCAAGTCCTGGTATCTGTCAGATTTCTCCTGTATCTGGCAAACTTCCTTTTGTTGCCCCAAATGTATTGACTGCATCTGGTGAATATTTGACTGGTGTAAATAAATTTTATTTTTGGAAAGCAGGCGGTGTAATAAATAATATTACAAATACTTTAGTGGGTGTAGATGCTGTACCAAGCGCCGATGGAAAATCTTTGACTACATTTCCTGGTAGTGCAGTATCCGGTGTGACAAATATTATTTCCGGATCTGTTTTTGCATATAGAAATTCAGATCAAAAACAAAGTAATGGATTGTTGTTTTCGGTCAACGATTGTGTAAAAAACGGCTGCGCATCTAGCAATGATAAATGTTGTATGTCTGGCAATGAAGTTGGTATGTGTAAACCAGCTGGTCAGTTGTGTTCCGGTGAATTTAAATCCAGTGGTTTTGTGTGGGCGTTTTCCACCAAAGAAATTGTTCCACCACCACAAGTTGTTGAACGCTGTGATTCTTTGACTGATTCGGGCAAAGGTTTGCCATCACCTTCACCTTCTACTCAGTGGAATGATATTGGTTATAGTGATGCTGGCAAAGTTTGTCAGACGGCTTTGATCACCGTTGAATTTAATGCAACTTTGAATCAGTCAACTATTAATTCTAATTCTGTTTTAGTAAATTCTTGTGATAGTATTGATGTTAAAGGCGTTTGTGTAAATCCAATTCCGGTTGTACTTTCTGGTAATAGTTTAAATTTAAATGTGGCAAATGTCGGCGCTACTCAAGAAGTTCATCCTTTTCTTTCTATTAAAACTGTTACTGGTAAGTGGGATGAAAACAAACTCTATCAAGTAATGCTAAAAAATAGTATTAAATCAGTTGCTGATGCCAAAGGGGCTTCCACTACTCTTATGGCTACTCGTCCATGTGGTAATGGTACTGCATATTGTTTTTCTTTCAAAACCGGCAAAGGTGATTGTGTGTTGAAAGAGGTAGTTATAACCCCAAACAATTTCTGGGCAAAATATCTTGAATCACCAATGAAATATCACACTATCGGTGGTGATATCTCTGATGTTTATTATCGTGGTAATGGTTTGAGTAGTCAACACTGTACAATGATGGATGTGGCTGGTTATGATTGGACATGGAGTGTGAATAACAAAGTAGTTGGTAAAACTTATGCTGAAATTAATGGCGCTAATAATAAAATCGTAGCTCAAGTTAATACCAAAGCTAACACTGTTGGTGTTGGTGTACCAGGTGATAGTGTGGTCGTGGTTGCAGCCGCTTCTACGTCTTCCGCCTCAATTAAAACTGGTTCTAGTACTTTGACTATCGATTTGTCAAATCCGGAAGTAGTAGAATTCTGGCCAAATTGTTTAGAGGCCTGTACCAATGCTTCGGTGGGTGCTAGATTCAATATTACAATGTCTAGTCACAATAGTGGACCAAATTCATTGGCTGTAAAATTACAACAGTGTAATGACGAAAACTGTCTTAGTTTGGGAGCTTCTATTGCTACTAGTTCTTTTGATGTTAATTCTGGAAATACGGTTTTAAAAATTGCAAATGATGGTGCCGGGGTAGCACTTTTACCAAACACTTTATATCAAGTGACTTTGTCTGCTACTGGAACACCTGGTGTCGATATAGGAAATCAATTATGGTCAGTGTCTGATTCTTCAAATTTGAGTAGTTTTGCCAAGCCATATAACAAATCCTTTACTTGGAGATTTAGAACCAAAAAAGAGGCTTGTAAAGTAGATCGTGTTTCTGTTTTGCCAAAAGTTTTTGTTGCTAGCAAGATTTTGGATCGAACAGTTTTCCAAGCCCAATCTTATGCCTCTCCAGATGCTTGCAGTGTTACTGGACAAAAATTAAATCCATGGAATCAAGATTGGTCATGGTCTTCTTCTAATATTGGTTTAGCCACGGTGGTACCGACAAAAACCAAAGGTTCGAGTGCATTTTGTACAGCTGAATGTGTTTTAAAAGGCAGCACAGTTCCGTCTGGTCAAGGTAGTCTAGCCTATCCAATTTGTGGTAATGGAAAGAAAGAAGCAGGTGAAGATTGTGACGCTCCAGATTTTGCAACCGGATGCAGTTTGAATTGTAAATTTTTAGGAAATTTAGACTCTACAACATCGACTAATGCGAATGTTGGAAAGTGTGGTGATGGCGTTGTTTCTCCAAATAAAGGTGAAGCTTGCGATGTAAACGATACAAAAACAAAATTTGGTTGTAATGATATTTGTTTGCATGTTGGTTCAAAAATTCAGACCAATGCCAAAGATATCAATGCTTCAATCTGTGGAAATGGTATGGTTGGTAGTGGTGAAGACTGTGATTTGGGTGTAGTTTCTGATCAAAATATCTCATCGTCATCAATGAACTGTTCAGCACAGTGTTTGCATTTGGGTACGAGATTGTCTTCAAAATGGTGTTTTGATAATAAAGTAAATTTTGGTGGTTTTGCAAAAAAAGATTACAATTTTTATTGTGGTCAGTCGTATAGTCAATGTGGTGATGGGGTAAAGAGTCCAGATGAAGATTTGGATTGTGAATTCACAGATGGTGTAGCAACAGGCAAGCACAAAGATTATTGTAATGATCGTTGTTTGTATATCGACAAGACTCACTCAGATATTGGTTGTGAAAAAACAGCAGATGGTTGTGGTGAAAATGGGCAACACTTAGGTTCTTCGTTGGGCTATCCTGTGCCATCAATTTGTGGTGACGGAAATGCTGGTGCCGGAGAGGATTCTATTTGTGAAACCGATGATTATTTAACCAATTTGTGGCACAAAAACGTTTCCGGCTCGTACTTCAACGATCCTTGGGTTTTGGTAATTGGTCAAGCAGGAGTGGCTGGGCAGGTTGTTAGTACTAGTGTAAATGTTCAAGAAAGTAATATTACCGGTTCATTGTTAGCACCAAAAGGTGTTGTAAGTGGATCTGGTGTATATCAAGTAAAATGTGGATATAAATCAGACGCAGAATGTCAGGCGGCCTATTCTGGAGACCCTAATAGCTCTAAGATTGGAGTCGGAAATAATTCATGTTGTTATTTTAAATCAAAATTAACAGGTGTATATCCAGGCAATACTACAACCGTAGCAAATAATGTTTGTATCAACACCTTTATAGGGGCGGATTTTGATAGTGTGATAGATCAAGACACTTTACCAGGTAATTTTGTTATTGCTCGCAGCGCCACAGCCGCCTGTTCTGGTGGGTTGCAAGATGTCTCGACCTCAACATCGTTCTTAGCATCGTTTGATCCTTCTTTGCCTTGGTATAAAAACATATTTAACAAAATTATTGTAACCTTTAAAAATATTTTTGGCATGGAAGTAAATGCCAACACTTGGTGTGCTGGGGCTGATATTGGAAGTGTAGATGTAATTAAAAATGATAATGGTGGTTCAAAAATTTTGTTTAATTTGAACAAACCACTCGCCTCATCTACAGACTATGTGGTAATTTTAAAGAATGGTATAAAAAATATTCAAGGTGTAAGTATAGAAAGTGATTCAAAAGGAAAAGCTGTCGGATGGAGATTTAAAACCGGTCAAAAAATTTGTGAAATTACTGGGGTTACAGTCGATCCAAATCAATATTATTTCTCTGTACCAAATGCCAACACTGATCTGGTCGCCAAAGGATTGACTGCTAATAAACAAGAAATTCAACCAGTGGCTGGTTATAGTTGGAATTATGTTTGGGGACCTGCAAATAATCCATATGTTTTGGTAGGAAATTCTACTTCGTCTGTTAATACTATTACTTCACAAAATAACAATGGTGAAGTAGATGTACATGCTGCCGCAAATATTATAGAAAATAGTTTAAATCCTGCTCAGACTGGTTTAATTGCTACTGGTAAATCACATGTAATTGTTTATTTGTGTGAACATCCTTGGCCACCTAAAAAAGTAATTACTCCAGGTCAAACCACTGCCAGTATTATTTTCCCATATGAAGATAAAGCCGGAAACAACGATGGCTTTGATTTAACAAATAATATTTTTAACAATACTTCAATACCGGCTGCAAGTGTGGGTAATGGATATTTTAATTTTAGTACTTACTATTGTGCTGACAACGGTGAACATGGATATGCAGATGACCTACCATATTTAAGACCGACTGTTCAGTATGGTGATTCCATAAATATTATCAACAACAATTATGGAACTTCGACTGAAATATTCAAACGCTTTATTTTTACTAACGATGTAAATGGTGATGCTATCGGTGTGCAAGTATTGTCAAATCCAAACCATCTTTCACCGCACGATTGGTATACCACCGGTAAAGAATTGGGCGGTCAAGGTTTTGGTGGAAATGTTCAAGACACAAAAATTGACGGCTATGATGCTGTGACTGATGGTAATAATGTTTATGTTAGTGCTTTAAATCTCAATCCAGCCGCCGCAGCAGGGCATGGTAGTTTGTTTACAAATATTTATCTCTTCAGCGTCAATCCAGATGCTAAACCAGAAACTAGAAAAGTGTTCGAAAGTTTGTTAAAAAATCTTAAATTCAATATTAATTTAACAAACTATGGATATTGTGGAGCGGATATGAACAATCCTGGAGATTCTGTTGCTTGTTCATCAGATTTCGACTGTCCGATTGTTGGTTCGTGTAAAGCTATTGTTACTCCAACAGGTTTCTGTGGAGTTGTGCCTGCTAAACAGTGTACTCCAGCCAACGTGGCTACCGACTGTCCACAAGTTATGGTTAGTGGTTATTGTCAATCTGGTAAATGTGAAAACAACCCGGCGGTCGCTTGTGATCCATCTATTGATTATCCTCCTGAGTGTGAATTGCCAACAAATGACCAATGTGTGTTAAAAGATGTTACATCTTTTAAATGTTCCAACGATTTAACAAAAAACTGTACAACCGATGCAAATTGCCAGATTCCACAGGTCTGTTCGGTTCAAAAAGATAAATTAAAGAGAAACTTTAGTCGTCTTCAAGATTTAGGCTCGATTGAAAAAAGCTTAAAGACTTATAAAATAAACAATAACAATACTTATCCAGATCTTACTTCAGGCACATATTTATCTGGCCAAACTATCAGTACTTGGCCGTCTTGGTCACTGCTTAGTAATGCTGTTGGAAAAAATATTCCAGCCGATCCGGTAAACAAGCTTGGAATTGCAGGAACATGTTCTTCTTCGACTGGACAGTTTTGTACTAGCGATGCAAATTGTGGCACTCAAGCCGTACCGCAAACTTGTATATTGCATGATCCTCTTACTGGTTGGAGTACCGCCGATAAGCGTTTTAGTTTTGCATGTGCTAACGATTCGTTGGCCTATCGATATATTTCGACATCTACCAATCCAACATCTTCCAATTATGTTATCAAATTTAAAATGGAAGAAATCGGTATTATTGTAGATAACAGTAATTCAATAATAAATGATTTTATTGAGGATACTTCTCATTTTGTTGGGTTAAATGGTGTAGCCAATAATTATGGCATCTGTAGTCAAAGTAACGAAATCACTACTATTAACCAAGGGACTTGTGGTGATGGAAAAGTAAATTTAAACAAAGGTGAGATTTGTGATCCACCAGGTGGAATAGTTTGGAACCAATCCACTTGCGGTGGTGCGGCCAATGCCAACTCAGACATGACAGGACAGATGTGTTCTACTGATTGTAAGACAACTGTTGCCACCACTACAAAATGTGGAATATTGGCAAAATGTGGAAATGGAAAAGTTGAAGTGGGAGAAACTTGTGATGAGGGTGGCTTAAATGGAAAATATAATCATTGTAATTTGAACTGCAATGATATGTCGTCTAGTTGTGATGATGGTAAATTAGATTCTGCGTACGAAGTGTGTGATACGAAAGCAAATGGGTATACCGGTTGGTGTTTTGGTGGCGTGTCGTTTTTAAAGAATATAAGTGGTATTAATAATTGTAATACAGATTATGATTGTAATAATTTCCCAATACCTTCACCTAGTATTGTTACATCTCACGGAAAATGTGTTCCATTAGGATTTAATAATAATAAGTATTCTCTAAGTAAAATAGATTCTTGTAATTTTGATTGCCAGAAGTATGGGCCATATTGTGGCGATGGTGTTGTGCAATCTGAATTTGGTGAAGAATGTGACGGTGGTGAGTCCTGTAATATTAATGGTGTAGCAGGGATTAGAAAATGTTCTGCAGACTGTCACTGGCAGCAAAGTTCCACAAGTTCTTTAATAGCTTATTATAATTTTAATGATGTTTGGGTATCAGGAGGTTTCAGTCATGTTTCTAACATTTCAAGTAAAAACACTTTAGCTTATCTTTCGTGTAGTGGTGGACAGTGTCCATTTCCTGTTAGTTCGGTTGATTCAAGCAAAAAACAAGCAATGTCGTTCGATGGTG
>CAZXEV010000001.1:20623-29390 GCA_964639735.1 uncultured Gammaproteobacteria bacterium | reverse complement strand
TGCAAAAAATTATTTTTCTGTTTCACACCAGCCTGATTTTGATGTAAATGAATTAACTTTTGCCACTTGGATAAATGTAGATCCAAACATCACTAATGGTTGGCACGCTGTTGTTAGTAAGCAAAACGGCGCCAATACTGTTGAGGGTGAAAGAGATTTTAATTTCTATGTCATTACTAACGGTAGTCCGGCAGTCGTAAATAATTTACATTTCTTTTCAGCAAATGCAACTGGAATTATTTTTGGTGTTAATAACGCTACCGATGGTACTAAAACATTGTTCAATAGTGGTGAATGGCATTTTGTGGCGTTTACCGTAGATGCAGCTCGTAATTTTAATTATTATTTGGATGGAAATTTGTTAGGCAAAGTTCCTACCAACGGCAACCCTGCTTTGAAGGCAGATAGAAATTATCCACTTTGGATCGGTCGTGCCGATAATTGGTTTAAAGGAAGCAGGGATGAAATGCATATGTTTGGACGAGCTTTATCAGCTGAAGAAATAAATGATCTTTATAAAAATGGTAAAAATTTCTGTGAAGCGAAAACTGAATCCATTGTGGACGTAGTAAAGGTAGAAACTGGGTGTGGAAATGGAAAGATTGATACTAATGAAGCGTGTGACAAAGGTTCTCAAAATGGTATCGCTTGTATTCCTAGTTACAACAAATCTTGTACATATTGTGCTGTCGATTGTAAAGGAACAAAAGTTGTTGAAGCAACACAATACTGTGGTGATGGAATAATTAATGGTGGTGAGAAGTGTGATATGGTTAATACTGCTGGTATAGATTTTGGTAAAATTTTCTCTCTTACAACGACTACTGGTAGTGGTATTTGGAAAATTGGAACTTATGCCAGTGTCGATACTTATCGTGGTGGGTACCAAGTTAATACTTGTGGAGAGGAATTTAATACCCAATTAAATTCTGATGCGACAGTAGCATATCAAAACAACGATGTTGCCAATTTAATTACCAAAATCGGTACAAAATCCTGTGTAAACAATTGTAGCGGTATAAGTAATAATTGTGTGGAGTGTGGTTTGAAAAAAGGTGGGTCAGTAGTGTCTGGGGCGGTGATAAATGTGTTGTCTCCTGAAGCGGCTAATCCATTAAAAGCAACGTTTGGTATTGGTGCTGCAAATGTTCTGGGTGGGTTGAGTTTGGTATATTCCAAAAACGGTTCCGATGTAAATTTAAGTACCGACAAAGTAGCTTCAAAATATTATTCAGAAGATATTTTCTTTAATAATTATTTACTGACACTTGACGGTACGTTCTCTAGTGATCAAGCTGAAATAAATAGTGATCCAGTGTGTTCTGACAAGTCTCAATTGAGATCGTATAAAATTGCGATTAATGATGATATTAACAAAAACCATTTGATAGATTTTCCAGTGTATGGCACGACCACACCAGACATGTATAATTTGTTTTTGTCTCCAATTATCAATCAAAACATTAGGCCAAATGACTTACGTGTAGTAGTTAGCTGGGTAGGAAATGAAGATTTTGTAAGTGGTTTTAATATACCATCAGGCACAGATAGTACTTTGGAAGGTTTGTCACCAAAGATTTCCAAAGTGGATGGATTTAATTATTATAATCTGCCATCTCCTTTTAAAGGGGTTTATTATCACGGTTTTAGAAATGCTAATAATTCAAATGTCGAATCATTTACAGTTCAAACTGCCCAAGTGTCAACCGGTGCCTACGCTTTTTATGTTCGTACTCCGTCCTTACCGATAAAAAATTTAAAAAATTCAGCAAAATTAAAAGTAGAAGTATATATACCTGAAAATGATACAGTAGAAAGACACTTTGCTCGTCCGATAAAAACTTATTATCTTAACCAAGCCTTGCCTTCAGATAATGCAGTTGCCCAATATTGGCATGTATTCAATGTGAAATCAGTTGCAGTTGGTACTGTCGCAAAGCTAGACAATAGTATAATGGATATAAATATGATCCGCAGTGTTATTAAAATGTCACCATAGACTTTATGAATAATAAAAAATATATTATAATAGTAGTGTTGGTGATAGCACTGGTAGTAGCCGGAATTTATTTTTTGATGTTTAGAAAAAAAAATAATATAGTTTCAGCACCAAAAAATACAGCTGATCCTGTTCAACAGGCAGAAATAAAATTAGAGATTGAAAAAAAAGATGCCGACACAATGAAATCGTTGGATGTTGCCTTGGATGGCGCTAGATTAGCAGACAAAGATTTGGACGGCTTGACTGATGAAGAAGAAAAAAAACTTGGTACTGATCTGAACAATCCTGATATTGACGGCGATGGCTTATTGGATGGTGATGAAGTTAAATTTTATAAAACTAATCCATTAAAAGCCGATACTGACGGAGATGGGTTTAAAGATGGATATGAAGTGAGACGGGGATACAACCCAAACGGACCAGGAAAATTAAAAAAATAATTTTTTTTAAAACAAAAATATGTTTGATGACCAAGTAAACAAATCCAACCCACCAGCCAATCTGCCAGCTGAGCCAGCCGATATGTTTGCGGGGGTAGAAAAAGACGAGGCACCAATGATCGAAAAAACTCCCGATGCACTAGGGGCTGGGTTGTTGAAGAAGAAAGATACTGCCGCACCAAAAATTACTTCGGCACCAATGACCGCACCGTCTTTGTATGAAGTAAAACAGCCAGTGCTTGGAAAAATATTATTATTTTTGTTGATCACAGTAGTTTTAGGTGGGGCGGGGTATGGCGGTTGGTATGCATATGCAAAATTTGTAAAAAATAAAACAGCTTCGACTGTTCCAGTTGCAAATTTTGAACAGCCAGTATCTGAAAGCACCACCATACCGGTAGAGGAAAAAAAGGTTGAAGTAGTTGTGGTGCCAACCACTTCAGCAACTTCAGATGTTACAGCTAAAATGAACAACGATAAAATATTATTTGGCGAAGCGGTGGATAGTGATAAAGATGGTTTGGATGATGTTCGTGAAAAAGAACTTGGTACAAATCCATACAACGCTGATACTGACGGTGATGGTTTGAGTGATGGTGATGAGGTTATTATTTGGAAAACAAATCCTTTGAATCCAGATACCGATGGTGATACTTATAAAGATGGGCAAGAAGTACGAAATGGTTACAATCCGCTTGGTGCCGGCAAATTGTTCAACGTACCAGCCGGTATAAGTACTTCTACTGTTACTTCTACAAAAAGCACTACGACCACTACATCTAAACCAACCGCAATCAAACCTACTACTACCATAAAAACTAAAAAATAATTATGTTCGGTAAAAAACCAGAACAACAAAACCAAACAATCAAACCGGATGTAAAAATAACAAAAATGCCTGATGATTTTTATGCTGGTTCAAATCCGATTATAAAATTTCAGTCGATAGAAAAAATTGTTAATCCGACAAAAATAGAAAAAGCGGTTTTGTCGTCTGCTGATAAAAAACTATTGGACCAAAAAACGGCAGCTGGATCTGGAAACAAATTGCATCCAATGAATTTATTTACGAGTTGGAAATTTTTAATCGCTTCAGGCTTGGTGATTTTGGTTTTTGGTGGTTTGGTAATTGGTTTTTATTATTGGTGGCAATACCGCCAAACTTCGCAAACTTCCCAGCAACCAACTCAACCGGTGATTTCTGAGCCGGTTATAACAGAACCGACTATCTCCAATGAAACTCCAACAACTGTTGCACCTGACGCCGAGGCTCCAGTGGTTTACACTGATGTTAAATTAGATTTCCCTTCATCTTTGCTTGGGGATAGTGTTGATACAGATAAAGATAATATTACTGATTTAGCCGAAGAATTATTTGGTACAGATCCTGCGGTGCCTGATACTGATGGTGACAAATTTACCGATGGACATGAAGTTTTCTATCTCTACAATCCAGCCGGCAAAGAACCTCTCAAATTAATTGACTCTAGTTTGGTTAGTGTTTATACCAATCCAGCTTTTATGTACAAAGTTTATTATCCAAAAAGTTGGGCAGTTGGTAATGTGGATACAAATTATAAAGATGTTTTATTTAGCACATTAACTGGTGAAAACATTGAAGTTAGAGTGATGGATATGAATCCAGGTGAAACATTTAACGATTGGTTCGCTCGTAATGCTACCAATGAACAATTGTCTGATTACGTGTCTTTTGAGTCAGTATTTAAAGAATTTGGTTTTGTACGTAAAGATAATCTAGTTTATTTTATCCAAAAAGGAAATCAAATTTTTGCGATCCTTTATCATACTACTGATTCCAGTGTTGTTAACTATAGAATTATTGTCGAAATGTTGGCACGTAGTTTTCAATTTGGAAATTCTTCGGAAGTTCAAGCGCGTCCGGTTGAAGAAAGTTTTAACAATTTCAACAGTACTGTTTCAACTACAACCAGTACTTCATTATAAATATGATTGAAATTGATTTTAACTCTAGTATAAAAAATAAATATTCTGAGAGTGATCTAAAAAAAGTCGCTCTATTGGTTGCTAAAAAAGAAAAAAAAGTTGCCGGTGTAGTGGAGATAAATATAGTGGGGGATAAAGAAATGACTGAATTAAATTTTCAATATCGTGGTAAGAAATATCCTACTGATGTATTGTCGTTTGCTTGGACAGAAGATAAAAAAATCAAATCAAAATTATTAGGACAAATTTATATTTGCTTACCACAAATAAAACGTCAGGCCAAAGATTATAAAATAAAAGAACAAGAAGAATTGTCTCGTATGTTGATTCATGGGCTCTTGCATTTAGTTGGCCACGACCATATCAAATCTTCAATGGCTAAGAAAATGTTTAAAATTCAGGAAGGGATAATAAAAGAATTGGGATATGTCTGTCAAAAGTTTATTTAACAGTTTCTCTGCCGCTTTTGCTGGTTTGAAACATACATTTCAACACGAGCAAAATTTTAGGTTACAAGTTTTGTTGGCAATCTTGGTTTTGATTGTTACAGTTTATTTTCCATTAAAAGTTTGGGAGGTAATATTAGTGATTTTAATGTTGGTGGCAGTACTAGCCATGGAATTGTTGAACACTGCTTTAGAATATTTTGCTGATTTGTTGAAACCACGTTTACACCACTATGTGTCTGTAATAAAAGATATCATGGCCGCTGCAGTTTTAATAACATCTTTGGGTGCTCTGATAGTCGGGTTAATAATCTTCGTACCCCACTTTGTTGGATTGATAAAATAGTGTATAATAAAGACTCGTAAAATATTTCATTATGGCAAAAGCCAATAACAATTTAATTGCTGGTCTGGATATTGGCTCCAGTATGGTACGCATGGCTGTAGGTCAGTTGGTTTACAATGGCCGTGACGACGCTCAACCAGATATGCAAATTTTGGGGGCAGCCGAAGTTCCAGCCGAAGGTATGCACAAAGGTGCTATCAGCAGTATCGAAGATGTAGTCTCTTCGGTTTCTTCTTGTTTGGAAAAAATGGAGCGCACCGTTGGGATGCCAATTGATACTGTTTGGGTTGGTGTTTCTGGACTGCACATAATGTCACAAAATAGTAAAGGTGTAGTGGCGGCTTCAAAATCAGAAAACGAGATTTCTGAATCTGATGTGCAGCGTGCTCTAGAAGCAGCTCGATCAATTTCAACCCCACTAAATTATGAAGTGTTGCATGTTTTACCAAAACGTTTTTCAGTAGATGGTCAAACTGGTATAAAAGACCCAGTTGGGATGACTGGTATTCGTTTGGAAGTAGACGCTCAAATAATTTTGGGAGCATCGGCTCAAATAAAAAATCTAACAAAAGCTATTTATCGATCCGGTTTAGAAATTGAAGATTTGGTATTATCAGTTCTAGCTACCAGTGAAGCATCTTTGACCAATCGTCAAAAAGATTTAGGAGTAGCTGTGGTTGATATCGGATCTTCGACTACTAGTTTGGCGATATATGAGGAAGGTGAAATTTTGCATTCGACAATTCTACCGATTGGATCTGAACACATCACCAACGATATCGCTATCGGCTTGCGTGTATCTATCGAAGTCGCCGAACGAATCAAAATAGAATATGGTGGTTGTTTTGCTAACAATGTTTCCAAGAAGGAAGAAATAGATTTGTATGAATTGGGTACTGGAGAGCACGAAGTAATAAAGAAAAAATATCTCAGTGAGATTATAGAAGCACGAGTAGAAGAAATAATGCAAAAAATTGACGGTGAATTACGAAAGGTTCAGCGAAGTGGTATGCTTCCAGCTGGTGTGGTGTTTACTGGTGGTGGTGCAAAATTGCCGGGACTACTCGATGCTGCCAAGCAGTATTTACGATTACCTGCCACACTAGGCTATCCTTTGAATTTTATCAGCGCTACCGACAAAATAAATGATCTGTCTTTTGTAAACGTAGTCGGTTTGGTAAAGTGGGGAAGTATAATGTCGCAAAGTGGTCCAAAAAATAAAAGTAGTAATATGTTGGGTGGAATAAAAAAGGTAAGTGGATTAATGTCGTCTACCAAAGACTGGTTCAAAACATTGTTACCTTAATTATTCACAATGAACACAAAAACTGTTTATTGACATCCCAAGTCGTCTCGTATAAACTAAATAGCGGATAACCTCCGCTATTTTTATTTACCGTGATTGAACACAAAAATTATTCATAATACACCCCTTATGCCTCAAATTAAACCAGAAATGGAAACCTTTGCAAAAATTAAAGTCGTGGGAGTAGGGGGCTCTGGCGGCTCTGCTGTAAATCGAATGGTGGCAGCCAAAATTCGCGGAATTGATTTTATTGCAATGAATACGGATGTACAGGCGCTACACCACAATATTGCTCCTCAAAAATTACATATCGGAAAAAGTGTTACTCGCGGTTTGGGGGCAGGTATGGACCCAGAAGTTGGTAGAAAAGCTGCCGAAGAATCTCAAAATGAAATTCGAGAAATTCTCAAAGATAGCAATATGGTTTTTATCACCTGCGGTTTAGGTGGTGGAACTGGTTCAGGTGCAAGTGCGGTGGTTGCTGAAGTAGCCAAAGAACTCGGTGCACTTACTGTAGCAGTAGTAACAAAACCATTTGGATTTGAAGGTCCAAAACGTCGCGATATTGCCGATGCAGCTTGGGAAAAATTAGCACGCAATGTTGATGCTATTATCACTATTCCAAACGATCGCATTTTACAAGTGATTGATAAAAAAACTACTTTGCTTGAAGCCTTTAAAATTGTTGATGATGTGTTGCGTCAAGGTGTGCAAGGTATTTCAGAAATTATTACCACACCATCACTTATCAATGTCGACTTTGCTGATGTTAAAACAATTATGAGTAATACCGGATCAGCGCTAATGGGTATTGGTACTGGTACTGGTGAAAATAGAGCTGTTGATGCTGCTAAGATGGCGATATCGAGTCCGTTGCTTGAACTTTCTATCGACGGTGCACATGGAATATTGTTTACAATTACTGGTGGTCCAGATTTGGCTATGAGTGAAGTTAGTGAGGCGGCTAAAATTATTACTAGTTCGGCAGCTGAAGATGCTAGAGTTATCTTTGGTGCTACTATCGATGACACTATGACTGGCAGTATGCGTATCACGGTAGTTGCTACTGGCTTTGATGAACGTCAAACCAATTTACTCACTAAGGAAGAAGACAATACCTCTTTCTTTAGTGCCAACAAATTTACCAATACCAGTTTCTTACGCAAAGCTCAAAAAGAAGAAGAGGAAGAAGAAAAGAAATTCAAACAATTTACTCAAAAGCCAATCGCCCAGACACCTCAAACAGCAGCCGTAAATTATGCAATGCCAAAAGAAGAGGTGCGTGCGGCTCCGATTGCTCCGCCAAAAACAAAAGCTGATGATGAACTAGAAATACCAGCTTTTATTCGCAAAAAAATGGGAATCTAATATTATCAAATATCTCGTTTGTCAATTGGCAAACGAGATATTGTTTTAAATAGTGAAAAATGGTATTATTATGTAGTAAAAGTTTCTAGTTTTATATGAGATGTCCAGTTTGCAATCACAAAAATACCAGTGTGGTAGATACTAGACCAGCTGAAAATGACTTGGCTACTCGTCGTCGTCGCGAATGTGATAAATGTCAGTATCGTTTTTCGACTATTGAGGAGACTGAGCTTTTGGATTTGATCGTGGTTAAGCGTGATGGTCGCAGAGAAGCCTACATGCGTGATAAATTGGAAAATGGCATCCGACGTTCTTTGACCAAACGATCGTTCACTCAGGAAAACTTTCACCAGCTTTTACATGGTATTGAGCGCGATATTCAAAAGAAGAAAAAACATGAAATCAGCAGTGGTGAGCTCGGTGAAGTCGTGATGAAAAATTTACGAGGATTTGATAAAGTTGCCTATATTCGTTTTGCCAGTATCTATCGTGATTTCAAAGATGTAAAAAATTTTGAAAATGAATTAAAACGTTTAAGCAAATAAATATGTTTAGACACAAAAACCCAACTAATCAGACAGCTGAAAACAAACCTTCCCTAGATGACAAAAAAAATACAGTGGTAGAAACACCGGTTGTTTTGGATGCTAAATCAGTTGTAAAAAAGGAGTCTCCAAAAACAGAAAATGAAGTGATAAAAGAGTTATTAGAAAAAAATCTAAAGTGGTCACAAATTATTTATGAACAAAATCGCAAAATAAATAGTAAGTTGATGTGGGCATCAATTGCTAGTTGGTTTCGATTATTAATTATTATTGTGCCTCTAATTTTGGCAATTTGGTTTTTACCGCCAATCATTCAAAATCTTTTTGATACATATGGTGGTTTGTTAGG
>CAZXEV010000001.1:0-20613 GCA_964639735.1 uncultured Gammaproteobacteria bacterium | reverse complement strand
CAAATTCTATCGATCAATTGTTAAAAACTCTTCCGATTGATCCTGCTAAACAAGAACAGTTAAAAGCTTTGTTAAAATAAATTTATGCATAAACATACAAAAATTGTTGTTACTATCGGTCCGGCTTGTGAAGATAAAGAAATATTGAGACAGATGATAAAAGCAGGGATGAACTGTGCACGTCTAAATTTTTCACATGGTAGTTATGATGAATTTACCAAAATTTACAATAATGTTCGTGAATTAGAAAAAGAATTAGACGAACCAATTATTATTTTGCAAGATTTGCAAGGTCCAAAGATTCGTATTGGAAAAATGCCTGAAGCTGGAGTGGAAATTGAAGATAATAGTGAAGTTATTTTTAATACTAAAATTAGTACATACGAAAAAGATGAAATTCCATTTAATCATCCAGAACTTTATAATTTTTTAAAAGCTGGCGACCGATTGCTTATCAATGATGGTCGTTGTGAAACTAAAATTGAAAAATTGGCTGATGGAAAAATTTATGCCAAAGTTATTGAAGGTGGTCTGTTAACCTCCCACAAAGGCGTGAATCTGCCAGATAGTGATATTTCGCTTTCTTCTTTGACTACCAAAGACAAAGAAGACTTGTTGTTTGGTGTAAAGCTCGGAGTGGACATGGTAGCGATTTCTTTTGTGAATCGGGCCGAAGATATTTTGGACACCCGTTTTCTTATTAAAGAATATGAAAAAAAATTGGGCATTGAACCTGAACACCCAATTCAGATTATTGCAAAAATAGAACGCCCTCAAGCAGTTGAAAATATCGAATCAATATTGTCAGCGACTGACGGTGTGATGGTGGCACGCGGTGATCTTGGTGTAGAAATTCGTGCGGCCGAAGTGCCAATGGTACAAAAAAGAATTATTGAATTTGCTAATAAGATCGCTAAGCCGGTAATCGTGGCTACCCAAATGCTTGATTCGATGACTTCTAGTCGTCGTCCAACTCGTGCGGAAGTTTCCGACGTGGCCAACGCCGTGATCGATCATGCCGATGCTGTAATGTTGTCAAACGAAACTTCAGTCGGCGAACATCCTGTATTGGTAGTGGAAACCATGGCTGATATTGTCGTGACTACTGAAAAATCTCATTACGATGATTTGGCGATGCCAAATTTAGCTGAAAGAAATTTGAGTTCAGAAAATGCTATTACCAATCTTTCTAGAATTTTAGCTGAGGAAATTAAAGCCAAAGCAATTGTGGTGGCTTCGATTTCTGGTGATACGGGTCGCTTGATTAGTAGTGTACGACCAAATGTTCATATTGTAGTAGCAACTACTAGTGAGCGTGTTCAGCGTCAACTAAATTTATCATGGGGTGTGCGTCCATTTATTTTGCATCCTTGTCGTTCTATTGAAGAGTTGGTAGAGAACTCAGTAAGTTATATTAAAAAAAGACATCTAGTAAAAATGGGAGAAAAGGTAATTGTGGTAGCTGGTGAGCCAGTAGGTGAAGCAGGAAAAATAAATTTGCTAGAAGTTCGTGAAGTAAAATAATTTAAATAAAAAACCTGCTTATTTATTAAGCAGGTTTTTTATTTTTATTTATTTTAATGTCGGATAGAGTGGAAATTTTTTGGTCATTTTAATCACTCTGTTTTTGATGTCCGCCAATTTTTCTTCCTTATCGTTATTTAAAATGGCTTCATCGATCCAACTCGCAATTATTTTCATTTCTTCTTCTTTCATACCGCGAGTAGTAAGGGCTGGTGTGCCTAGACGAATACCAGATGGATCAAAAGGTGAACGAGTATCATCTGGAATCATATTTTTGTTGACGGTGATGCCGGCTTTGTCGAGGGCAATCTGAGCTTGTTTACCGCCGATACCTTTCATGGTTACATCAATCAACAACAAATGGTTGTCAGTACCACCAAAACATAATTTGTAACCAAGTTTGTTAAATTCGGTTTCCAAAACTTTGGCATTCTTTTTTATTTGTGCAGTATATTCTTTGAATTCTGGTAACAAGGCTTCTTTGAAAGCAATTGCTTTGGCGGCTATATTATTTTCGTGTGGTCCGCCCTGTAAACCAGGGAACACCGCCTTATCAATATCTTTGGCAAACTTTTCTTTACACATAATCATACCACCACGAGGTCCGCGTAGAGTTTTGTGAGTAGTGGTGGTAACGACATCAAAGAATGGCACCGGATTGTTCATCTGTCCACCAGCAATGAGACCAGCGATATGAGCAATATCCGCCATAGTGATTGCACCGACTTCGTCAGCGATCGCCTTTATTTTCTCGTATTCAATCTCGCGAGAGTAGGCGCTGTATCCAACCAAGATAATTTTTGGTTTGTGTTCGAGGGCCATTTGTCTCAAATTGTCTAAATCAATTTTTCCTTGAGCGTCTGTTTTGTAGCGAATGAAATTAAAAATTTTGGCCATGTAGGTGACAGGATGTCCATGAGTCAAATGTCCGCCGTGAGACAAATCCATACCAAGCACCGTGTCGCCAGGTTGTAATAAAGCAAAGTAAACAGCGACATTGGCAGGAGCGCCAGAAAGTGGTTGAACGTTTACATGTTCCGCTCCAAAAAGTTGTTTGGCGCGATCAATTGCCAATTGTTCTACCTCATCAATAAATTCACAGCCGCCATAATATCTTTTTCCAACGTATCCTTCTGAATATTTATTGGTCAACACCGAACCAAGTGCTTCGAGTACAGCTGGTGAAACAAAGTTTTCCGAAGGGATCATTTCCAGTCCTTCTTCTTGGCGTTGCTGTTCTTTTTTTATACTACTTAAAATATCTGGATCAAATTCTTTGAGTGTATGGGTATGCATAATATTATTAAATTTGTTAACAAAAAATACTGCGTATTTTTAACGTTCGTTCGGATGAAGTATTTTTTTATATCATAGTATTTAATAGCTTGATTTTACTAAGATCTATGATACCATACCGATAATTAGCAAGCAAATATTGTATGAATAAAGACTTTTCGCTAATAGATGCCAATTTAAGCCGTGCTAAGGAAGGAATGCGGGTGGTAGAGGATACTATCAGGTTTGTGTTGCGCAATGAGGTCTTGTACGGCAAAATCAGGCCGCTAAGGCACTTGTTGGTCCAACTTGAACATTTACTCGGCTCGGCTACTAGGCTCACTGGGCGTGATTTTGAGCATGATTTGGGAGGTACGAGTTCTGAGAACAATCTTGGTTCACGTCGCAACTTTTGGGGATTGATGAAAGCTAACTTTTCACGTCTTGAAGAATCACTACGCGCACTTGAAGAATATTCCAAAATTTATTTACCACAACACTATTCTTATTTTCAAAAACTTCGACACGACGTTTACAAACTAGAATTTGAAGTACTTTCGGCTACTCCACATTATTGGTTGCAATTATATTTTGAATCGGGGATCGTGTATCCTCTGAACGACAATGTGGAAGAGTTGGTTTGGTTGATTGATCACGGTGCCAAAGTTTTGCAATTGCGAAATAAAAATGGCGATAAAAATGAAATATACAATCAGGCAAAATATTTGTGCGATTATATTGAGAAAAAAGATAAGACTGTTTTTGGTTATACTCCGACACTTTTGATTATTGATGACTGTGTCGAGGTGGCGGCCAATTTACCGGTGGCCGGTGTCCATATCGGACAAACAGATATGACTCTTTTACAAGCTAGAAAAATGTTGGGTAGTAGCAAAATTATTGGAAAATCAAATAATAATTTAGATCAGATGAAGGCTTCGGTAGCTGAAGGCGCAGACTATGTTAGTATTGGTCCGATCTTTCCAACTCCAACCAAACCCGATCGTATTCCAGTTGGTGTTGAAGCTATTAAAAAAATTAAAAAAGAAATTTTTATTCCGTGGTTGGCAATTGGTGGAATTGATATAAAAAATGCACCGGAACTTTATAAAGCCGGTGCAGATAATATTGCGGTGATTAGATCTGCGAGAGATTTTTTTATTTGATATCAAACACCATATAATTACCGTCGAGCTTGGCACCAAGTTTGCGATAATAATCACGCACACCCACACCAGATATTACCGCCAAGCGCGGTACTTTATTTTGTTTACAAATTTCGATCGCCGTTCTCATTAGTTCTTTTCCCATGCCGGTGTGTTGAGACGCTCCTAGTTGGCGTTTGGCAATTTCAATAGATTGACCATAAACGTGTAGTTCACGAATAAAGGCTGGATAGATTCCAGCAGGATCGATACGAAAACGACAAAAAGCCAAAACCACATCACGAGTTTCATTTTCAAAACTCATGAAATATTCAGTACCGCCACTGGATTCGTAAATATCAATAAATTTTTTAATTTTTTCTTTTTCCCAATCAATATTGGTTTGGTGTCCAATTTCACGACAGCGTAAACAATTACATTTTTTTCCTTCCGCCTTCATTTCAAATTGGATTAATTGACGTAGGTTGGTCATCATATTTCCAGCTTTGATATGATGAGAAGGGATATCACGAATCAAACGTGAAATTCTAAGATAGTGAGGTACGTCTGATTTAAATTCTTTTAAAATTTTTAACAAATTTTTATCGCTATATGGTTTGAACTTTCCTTCCTGAACCCAAGTGTATAGCTCTGAATTTTCTACCACTGTACATGGATAAATTTTTATCATGTCTGGGCGTAGTCGAGGATCAGAAAAAATTTGACGCAACATTTTTAAGTCTTTAGATGGAGTGCTGCCTGGGAGTTGTGGCATCAAATGATAATCTACTTTGAAACCGTAGTGTCGTAATAATTTGGTGGCATCAACAGTTTCTTTTAATCCGTGTCCGCGTTTGGTCATTTCCATTATTTTTGGATCGATATGTTGAACACCGATTTCGATGCGAGTCGTGCCCATCTCACGCATGGCTTCAATAGTTTTTTTATTAATAAAATCTGGGCGAGTTTCCAAAGTCAAACCAATGATACGATGTTTGGCGGTTTCGTTTTTCTTTTGAATTTTTACCATTTCTTTACGCAATTCATCCAGAGACATTTTTTCTGAAACGGAACTTTTGCGAGTGCGGTTACAGGCTTCAAAACAACGAGCAATAAACCAGTATTGATAGGTAATAGGATAGGAGTTCCAAGTTCCACCTTTGATGATTAATTCTACCTTGTCTATCGGGTGTCCATTTTTTTTCAAAGCTTCAAGACGTCGCCAAGTTTGTTCGTATGGATCAAAACGCAAAGACAAAGCACGAGCCGCCGCTGGTTCGTCTGAGAGATAACTTTTTGGCATGCGCGCTTCAGTAGGGCAGTAGGTGCATTGTCCAGGACATGGAAATGGTTTGGTCAAAGCAGTCACAATGGTCACGCCAGACATAGTACGTACGGCGCGACGCAAAAGATTTTTCTCCAGCTCAGGGCTGGCTTTTATCTTGTTTTCTTTGATGAGTTTGTGATATGCTTTAATCAATTGTGTAGAAGTAGGGATATATCCCGCTTTATTGGTACGCAAAATACGGCGCTTGATGTTATTGAGCGCTTCGATATCTTTTGGCTGTTTTTTATAACAGTCTAATATAATTATTTCTTCTATTGATTGCATATGGATTCAAAAGCCATTATACATAAAACCCGTGAGGATTACAACCGTATTGCCAGCTTATTTTCAGGTACCCGTTATGACCTCTGGGATGAACTGAAACAGTTTGAAAAATTAGTCAAAGACGGACAAAATATTTTGGACTGGGGTTGTGGAAATGGACGGCTATTATTTTTATTAAAAGATAAAAATGTAAAATATTTTGGCTTGGATCAAAGTGACGAACTTATTAAAATCGCTCGCAGTAAATGGGCAGCAGATGTGGAGTCTGGAAAAGCCAATTTTTCTTCAACCATCATTGATGATAAAAAGTTTTCAGCGAATTTTTTTGATTTGGTTTTTATGATTGCTTCGTTTCACCATCTACCGGACGAAGCAACGCGTTTAGATTTGTTAAATAAAATTTATTTGGAAATGAAATCAGGCGGACAAATCGTAATTACTGTTTGGAATTTAGAATCAGATTGGGCACAAAGCAAATTAAAATCTGGCTGGTCCAAGATGGGTGAAAATGAATACATTATTCCTTGGAAAGACACAGACGGAAAGATTATTTCAGAAAGATATTATCATCATTTTTCAAAAGAAGAATTGGAAGGCCTGCTTCTAAAAGCTGGTTTCAAAAATCTCAGATTGTTCTATGATGATGAAAATACTTTCACCGGTGGCAAGGGTGGCAGAAATCTGATTGCTGTAGCTGAAAAATAAACACAAAAATCCTCCTTAAAAAAGGAGGATTTTTATTTAAGCGCGCACGGCTTTGAGTCGCGCACTTTTGACAGTTGTTTGAGGAGAGTAAACTGCCAAAGTATGTTTACTTAAATCAGTCCAACTAAAACTTTTCTTGGTTAATTTTTTATTTTCTAATCCGGCAGTAGTACAAAGATTTTCGTCCTTAATTAATTTAACAATTTTTTCAGATAAATCGACGATACTTGCGTTGCGGAATAAAAAGTTTGGATCACTAATTAATTCTTGGTGTTCTGGAATGTTGGATAGTAATACTGGTTTGCCGTAGGCCATCGCTTGCAACACGGTTATAGGCATACCTTCGTTTTCAGAAGGGTTGATATACAATCCACAGTTGGCATAAGTTTCTTCGAGGATTTGTCCATGCATCCATCCTGTGAATACAATACTTTTATCACCGCGAGCAATGTAATGTAATTCATCCAAATAGTCATCAGTAAAAGTACTACCACCAACAATTGCTAGTTTGTAATCTTTTAACAATTCCGGATATTGAGATCTAGCCATTTGCCAAGCTTCAAGTAAGTAGTGAGCACCCTTGTGACGCACTAAGCGTGAAACCATTAATACATATTTATTTGGTGTGAGATCGTATTTCTCCAATAAATTCGCGCCGTTCTTTTTGAAAACGACTACACCGTTTGGAATATATTCCACTTTAGTATGGTATTCATTCAAACAATAATTTTGGATAGTACGAGAAACAGCGATGGTTTGGTGAGCAAATGTACAAGCTGCTTTTTCACCAAGCCAAAGCATGGTCTTCGCGACGATGCCCCATTTTTGGTGATAGCGATCAATACAATGGAAAGTCACAACCACTTTTGTGTTTGGAGCAAAGATTCTTGGGATCCAAGAAAGCAAAGCAGGTCCAACACCGTGATAATGAATCACGTCACAATTTTGACGAATTGCACTTAGAGTAGAGGTAAAGGTATGAGAAATTGTATCTAAATGCTTGGTGTGTATAGTTGGAGTATGAACGATCGTTACGCCATGGTAGTTCTTTAAAGCTTTTGGAGTATACCAAGCACGTGCGTATACCAAAACGTCATGGCCTTGTTTGACCAATTCGCGCGACAAATCTTCTACGTGGCGTTCAACGCCGCCGTAGATAGCCGGAATTCCTTTTTGTCCGATCATGGCTATTCGCATATTTGGCTTGGTTTACATAATTAAAACTCTAAATAATAGCACAAATTGCGGGTTTTGTCAAGGGGTGTGCGGCTTTTGGCTAAATGTGGTATAATTTAATCGTTACTTCTAGTCAAACCTCATAAATATGCAAATAAACAGCCGTTTGTGGAAAATATTAGTAATCGGCTTGCCAGTCGTATGGATAGGTATATTTTTAGCTTTATTTTATTCCGGCCGACCGCTTGACGCCCAGGCGATTTCACAGTCCGTCGATGTCTTGGTTAAACCGACTACTAGTAGTGTTGCTTTTAATCCAATAATTTTGCCGCCACGAGAAAAGCCAACTCAAGTAGTAGCCAAAGGTATTTATCTCACTGCCAGTTCTGCCAACAATTCAAAAAAAATGAATGAGATGATTAGCCTGATAGACAAAACGGAGCTCAATGCAGTCGTGATTGATGTTAAAGATTATACAGGCTATATTTTGTACGACAGTCAAATACCTTTGGTTAAAGAATTAAAAACAAAAAGAGTGGTTTTAAAAAATATTCCCGATTTAATAAAAAAATTACACGACCATAATATTTATGTGATTGCTCGCCAAACAGTTTTTCAAGACCCAATTTTGGCAGAAAAAAAACCAGAGTGGGCTATAAAAAATAAAAAAGGTGGAGTGTGGCATGATAACAAAGGATTGTCGTGGGTAGATAGCGCGCGAAAAGATTTGTGGAATTACAATATAGAGATTGCTAAAGAAACCATTGATTTAGGATTCGATGAAATTAATTTTGATTATGTTCGTTTTCCAACCGACGGTAATATGTCTCAAGCGGTAATCCCAAGTTCGACTGCACGTAACACGGTAATGGCTAACTTTTTTAAATATCTTTCTGATAACTTAAAAGATGAACCAGCGTATATTTCAGTAGATTTTTTTGGACTGGTGATGGAGAATCATACTGGTATGAGTATTGGTCAAAAAATTGACACCGCTTCAGATTGGGTGGATTATATTTCTCCGATGATGTATCCATCTCATTATGGTGCTGGACATTTGGGCTTAAAAAATCCAGCGGCAAATCCTGGCAAGGTGATAGATAATGGAATGAAAAAAGGCTCCCCATTGTTTGTTAACAAACGTGCGCAAGTGCGACCTTGGTTACAGGCATTCAATATTGGAGCCATGTATGGTGCTGCAAATATTCGTGCCCAAATAGATATGGTTGAAAAATATCCAAATGCCGGTTGGTTGCTTTGGAACGCTGCTAATCGTTATACATCAGCCGGTTTGAAGTCGAAATAAAGTGTTGGTTGTGGATAACTTTTTGACAGATAAATAAAACTTTGAGAACATTAAAGTATTATGCAAAGCAATCTTAATCACAATTTGATTACAAAAAACTACACAGTCTTGTGTCGTGTTTTTGTGTGGTCAAAGGGTGGTTGTGAAAATGCATAATAAATAATAAAAAAGCATTTATCAAATCACCCTGGCCATATGGTTAGGGTGATTTTTTATGCGATCGTTCTTTTCAATTTAGAGTAGTGTGCAAAGAATTTGGCATGTTTGGTTGTTAGCGGGAGAAAGTTGTTTAAATTAAACACCTATCTCCCGTTTTGTAGCAACTAGGCTGCTAAATGGGAATTCCACAAGTGAGGTCAACGATGTCTGAATTTTCTCTTCGGGATGTTTCTGGGTCGAGTGAGTCGGTTCCTTCTGGCGACAACGTCGCCAAGCCTGCGGTGTCGGTGATGACCGATGTGGGCAAGGAGGCGCCTCTGGGTGATCGTCACCGCCGCCGCCGTCCGTCTGGCCAATATCATGGCCCCGCCCGTCACTTCCGTGACAACAACGATATCGCTGCGGAGAACGCCAAGTACGGCGAATAGTCGTCAGACCTCTGGGGTTGGTAGTTGCGCACTACTCTCCACGTCCAATATTTATTTTTTGAAGTAAATAGCGGATGTGGGTATCGAAAACACTTTGTTAGATCAAGGTGTTTTTTTGTGGTATAATTATCAATATCTATAATTAAAAAATATGTGGTTAATACTTTCGGTTGTTGGCTATACACTTTTGGCTCTAGCAGCAATTATTGATAAATATTTATTATCTTCTGCCAAGGTTCAACCAGCATTATATACTTTTTATTCGACAATTTTTGTCTTGCCACTTTTGTTGTTGGTTCCGTTTGGAGTGAATTTTCTAAATACACCATTTGATTGGTTAATAACGGTAATTTCAGGTGTTTCTTTTGCGTTGGCGCTTTGGGTGATGTTTTTAGGTTTTGAAAAAAGTGAGATTAGCCATATCGGACCACTCGTTGGTGCAGTGACACCATTATTTGTTTTGATGTTTAGTTATTTATTTTTGGCTGAAGTTTTGACTTCTAGACAGCTGATTGCATCTGGATTTTTAGTCTTTGGATCGCTGTTAGTTTCGTTTGAAAAAAGTAAACAGCATTCAGGTTGGCATACTGGAATGATATGGGGTGTAATGGCAGGAATTTTATTTGCAATATCGCATGTGAGTGCAAAATTTATCTATACCAATTATGATTTTTTTAGTGGTTTTGTTTGGACTCGTGTTACTACTGGATTAGTAGGTTTGTTGCTGCTTGCACATCCTGTGGTTTTTCGATCCTTATTTAAAAATACAATTTTTGATAAAGTAAAAAATAAATTTTCATCTGCCAATACCAAAAAAGATAATATTATTTTGGTGATTGTAAATAAAGTTTTGAGTTCAGTTGGGGTAATTGTTGTTCAATATGCGGTAGCGATTGGAAGTGTGTCACTAGTTAATGCGTTAAATGGTCTGGAATATGCCATACTAATAATATTAGTCTTGTTGCTCAGTAAATTCTGGCCAAAAAAATTCAAAGAAGATTATACAACAGGGGAGTTGGTTTTAGAATTTTCAGCAGTAGTCGTAATTACTGTCGGATTAATTTTGTTAGTTTAATATGCATTTTAAAAAGAAATTATTATTTGGAATATTTTTTTTCTTGGCAATTTTAATTAGCTTTTTATATTCTGATTTTGCCAATCCAAAAAATAATAAAATTATTTGGGGTACTTCTTTTAGTCCAGAATACACACGTTATTTGGGCTTGGATGTGGGTGAGGTTTACAAAGTAATTTTGGATGATTGGAAATTTCGTTATATTCGTCTGACAGCTCGTTGGGATAAGGTGGAACCACAAAATGGAAAATATGATTTTTCCGAATTAGATTATTTGATGAATGAAGCCGGTAAGCGCAATGCCAAAGTGGTTTTGGTGGCAGGACAAAAAACTCCACGTTGGCCGGAGTGTAATGTGCCAAACTGGGTTGCTGGCTTGTCTGACAAAGAATACAATCTCGAATTAAATGATTATATAAAAACTGTAGTGGAGCGCTACAAAAACGATTCGGCACTTGAAATATGGCAAATAGAAAACGAACCATTTTTTGTTTTTGGAAATAGATGTCGCGCTTTAAGTACGATAGAGCTAGAAGCAGAAATAAATACAGTAAAAGATAATGATAAAAATCATTTGGTGATGGTCACAGATAGTGGTGAGTTAAGTTTTTGGCACAAAACTGCTTATGCTGGAGATATATTTGGTAGTACAGCCTATCGTGTGGTGTGGGGAAAAAGTGGCGGATATTTTAATTATGATTGGTTGCCAGCGGTGTTTTATCGAACGCATGCTTTGTTGTATGGATTGGACTTGAACAGAGTATTTATTTCTGAATTACAGGTAGAACCATGGATGCCAAATATGCCGATTTCTAAAAATAATATTGATGAACAAATGAAATCAATGGATTTAAATAGAGCAAAAAAACAACTAGATTTTGCACAAAGAACCGGATTTAGTCGAGCGTATTTATGGGGAGCGGAGTGGTGGTATTGGCTAAAATTAAACGGTTCTGGTGATATTGCGGATTATATAAAAAATTTATCCAAATAGTTTTGGTGGATTAAGCCATTGACTAAAATATTATTTTTAGGTATATTATGGCTATTCATTTGGGCAGCTAGCTCAGTTGGTTAGAGCACCTCGTTTACACCGAGGGGGTCAGAGGTTCGAATCCTCTGCTGCCCACGATTAAAATAGAGTATTTTTACTCTATTTTTTTGTTTGTTTATCTCTTTTATGGTAAAATAAACACACTTTAAAATATTTATTATGTTGCCAAAAGAAGAATCAGTTGTATTGCATCACGGCGTTTATAAAAATCCTATCGGTATCAATAGTGCGGTTTTTATGATTACCGGTATGACTATCGGTGCAGGAGTTTTGGGTATTCCGTATGTAATTGCTCAAGTTGGAATTTGGATCGGATTAGTATATATTTTATTTTTGGGAATAGTAATGTTGTTTTTGAATTTGATGATTGGTGAAATTGCGGTTCGCACCAAAGAAAGTTTTCAATTGCCAGGGTTGGTAGGAAAATATTTGGGAGAGCCGGCCAAAATTTTAATGTCTGTGATTGTTTTGTTTAGTGGCTTAGGAACATTGCTCGCGTATTTAGTAGGTGAGGGTGAGTCGTTGTCAGGAATTCTTGGTGGTGATCCCGCTTGGTGGACGGTAGTGTTTTGGACGTTTGGTAGTGTGTTGGTTTGGCGTGGTTTGCAAACGGTAAAAGTTGTAGAAAAAGTTTTGAGTATTTTGGTTATTGGTATTATTTTTGGTTTGTCACTGGCTTTCTTGCCACACGTTCAAGTGGTGAATTTTGCATATTCAGATTGGACTAAAATTTTCTTGCCATATGGAGTTATTTTATTTGCCCTGCACGCTTCACCATCAATTGCCGAGGCGCATGCCTTATTGCCAAACAGTCAGCGTCATTTTAGAAAAGCTTTGGTTTTTGGCACTCTAATCCCAGTACTTGTCTATGTGATATTTGCTTTGGCAGTGGTTGGGGTAATGGGTAAAGAGACAACAGAAATTGCCACGCTCGGGCTTGGTATTCGTTTTGGGTCTTGGGTGAAAGTGTTGGCTAATGTGTTTGCTATTTTTGCGATGGGTACAGGTTTTATGGGGCTTGGAATTGCTTTAAAACAGAGTTTGGTATGGGATTGGAAAATATCATCATTTTTGGCTACATTTTTGGTTATTTTGGCTCCATTGACACTGTTTATGGCTGGTTGGCGTGATTTTGTTAGTATATTGGGAGTAGTCGGTGGTCTATTTTTGGGTATTGAAGCGATTTTGATGACACTGGTTTATTGGAAAGCCAAGAAATCTGGTGATCTTTCCGCGGATAGATATGACCTTCCATTAGCCAAATTACTAACATTTTTAGTTTTGTTAGTATTTACAATTGCCACAGTAGTCAGTATAATTAAATTAATTAATTTATGACGGTGTTAGTTGCTGTTAGGTGTATGGTCGGTTACTTGCCAGCAACTTCCTTCTGTCAGCTATTTATTTAAAATTATGTCTAATAATTTTGTTTTTACGTCCGAATCAGTGACGGAAGGTCATCCTGATAAAATTTGTGATCAAATTTCCGATGCAGTGTTAGATAAGTTGATTGGCCAAGATCCAAAATCTCGTGTAGCAGTAGAGTGTTTTACTACTACCGGTCTCGTAATAGTTGGTGGTGAAGTCACTACCAATGGATATGCAGATGTGCAACAAATCGTGCGCAGTGTTTTGACTGAAATTGGTTATACCGATCCAGCTTACGGTATTGACGGTGAACATGCTGGTGTGTTGGTTTCAATCCACGAACAATCTCCAGATATTGCTCAAGGTGTTGATCAAAAAGCAGTTGAAGAACAAGGTGCTGGCGATCAAGGATTAATGTTTGGTTATGCTTGTAATGAAACTGAAGAATTGATGCCGTTGCCAATTTCTTTGGCCCACAAATTGGCCAAACGTTTAGCTGAAGTTCGCAAGAGTGGCGAAATTCCATACTTAAGACCTGATGGAAAATCTCAAGTCGCTGTTGAATACGTTGATGGAAAACCAACACGTTTACAAAATGTAGTTATTTCCACTCAACATCACGACACTGCTACCAACGAGCAGATTCGCGCCGACGTAACTGAAAAAGTTATCAAGCCAGTTTGCGAAAAATATATGGACGATAAAACTGATTTGTTTATCAATATGACCGGTCGTTTTGTTATCGGTGGTCCTCAAGGGGATACTGGTTTGACTGGTCGTAAAATTATTGTTGATACTTACGGTGGTATGGGTCGTCATGGCGGTGGATGTTTTTCTGGAAAAGATCCAAGTAAAGTAGATCGCTCCGGTGCTTACATGGCACGTTACGTTGCCAAAAATATTGTGGCTGCAGGGCTCGCAGAGCGCTGTGAGGTGCAAGTGGCTTATGTAATTGGTCGTGCTGAGCCTACTAGTATTCGCGTGGATAGTTTCAATACTGGAAAAGTTGCTGATGATAAATTAGAAGACGCAGTAAAAGCAGTATTTGATTTCAGACCTGGAAAAATTATTGAAAAACTTGATTTGCTCAAACCGATATATCGCGCGACTGCATCATATGGACATTTTGGTCGTACTGAATTTCCTTGGGAGAAAACCGATAGAGTAGCGGATTTAAAAAAGGCAGTTGGGGTATAAAAATAAATAATGTATAACAAAAAAGGACTAATTAAATAACCTTTTCGCTTTTTTCGCCCGCGAGGGCGAAAGGATGAGCTTCGGCTCATAACCCGCTCAAATGGTTATTTAATTAGTCCTTTTTTGTTATCGATTTTTTTATTGTACCAAGTCGCCTTTTTTAGATCCGTCATCGGTGGATGGGAGGATGTTGGTGATTGATGGTTTGTTTAATATAAATGTTTTGCCGGTGATTTTATCACTGGCTGTAAATTTAATATCTTTTACCAAATTAATATTTTTTCCAATTTGTTCTGGGCTTGGTGTGACGGCTACTTCAAAATATAATCCGGTTTGGCTATTTGGAGGGAGTTCACGGTAGTTCCAATTTATGGTGTTGTTAGCTTCGTTAAAGGTAAGGCCTGGACCGATGGAGACACTTTGTTTGCCTGTGAATGTAACACCGCCCGCAAGTGTGGCAGAAAATACGGCGTTGCTAACTGGGTTGGTGGTGTTGTTTGAACGTACAAAAATCCAATATTTGGTAGTCTCGCCAACTTGAGGTGGAAGTGGTCCGCGGCCGAGTTGGTCGCCTTCGTTGGAATAATATCTGGCTTCAGATGATAAATTTAGCTCTGTAGACAAAATAATTTTGGCTGATTCGCCAGGAGAAGAAAATTGTTGACCTGGTAATGTTTTTATTTCAGATACAAATGAAGGTTTTATTTCTAGGTTGGCATTTTCGATAGCTCCGAGGTTAAAGGTTGGTAATAGATAAACTTTAAAATCAAATTCGTCGCCGGATTGAGGTTGTCCTTTGGTAAGCGCAGTGCGTTCGGCGGCGCCGATTACCAGTTCGTTTCCTTCAATTTTAAAACCATTTTCACGAGCGGTAGTTTTCAGATCGACCACCCCAGGAGTAAAGGCAATGCGAAGTTGTGAATTCTGTAGTTCGTACTGACTGTTGTTTATCCATTTGATGTTTGCATTTAAAGTTTGTCCTGGTTGTGCAAACGTTGAGTTGTCTTTAAGTTTTAACGACAATCCAATATTGTGAGAGAAGGTTTTTACCACTGCCTGGCTTTTCAATATGTTTACTGTCTGATTGTTTGCTCTGAGACTCATTAAAATGTTTAATGGAAATTCGCCGGATTTAGCAGGCATAACTATTTGCCCAGTAATCAACTTCTCACCAGATTTTTCCAAAGTTACATTTTGGATATCCGAATCTTTTAACCCGACAATTTTCCCTGGGAAAGTAAAGTTAAAATTCAACCCCTCAAGTTTTGAATCTGATGTATTTACTAGTTTGAAGGCAAACGGTACATAGTTATTTGAAAACGAAGTAGTGGCCATCTCGAGCGAAGCATTCAAAACGCTATCTGAAAAATTTGCTAAAAATGATCCAATTTTTTGTTCGCGATTTTGAGATTTTTCAGGTAGATATGAAAACAGGGCAGAGATCTTTTCTTCTTGTTTTGGCAGTGTCCAAAAATGTCCATATACTTCTGTCTGTCCACTGGCCCCTGGACGGAGTTCGTTTAGATCAAAAGTCGAATCGGTTTTGAAAATACTGGTAGGAGTTAGTTCGCGATCCACTATAAAGCCAGCTGGTAAATGGATAGCCAAAATAGGTTCGCGCAAAAAATATTTACTACGATTCTTGTAATCGACGGTAAGCTTCACCAAGTCACCACTTTTGATTCGATCTGAACCTAATGAAATTTTTAGATCAATCTGGTCGGTCAATCCAGGGCTCCAAAACAAGAAAAACAAAGTAGCTCCAAATGTGGCAATGGCGACAGACAACAGTGCCAAATCAAATACAAAAAGTTTTTTGGCGTGAGCATAAATGCCGTGATAGCGCAGGTGATAATGTCGGTGAAAAAAATTATAGATAGCTTTGAACATAATAAATATTTAGTATTTTTATTATACGCTGAATCGGTGTCTGTGGCAATAAAAAATCCCTCAAAATTTTGAGGGATTTAATCTGGATTTATATAAGTCGCCGCTGGAGAAGCATTTTCTTCTTCGCTCGTTTTTGGAGTCGGCGCTGTAGGTTGTTTGAGTGATTTTGGATTAGGGGAGTAGAGTGGGTTTTTTATCTTCCACTTTTCCACAAATTGACCAATACCTTTGTTGGCTAATTTATTTTTAACAGTTGTGTGGTGTTGTGACCACTTTACCAAACTTTCAAAATTTACCTTATAGCGTCCAGCCACAATCACATAGGTAATCTCTTGGGCAGAGATGGCGCGCCGTATGGTTTGTGAATTTACACCAAACAAACGAGCGGCCTCAGAAATAGACACCCTGATCATTTCTTTTTGTTTTTGGTCGTTATTTGTAGTGGTTGGTTTTTGCTCATCCATAAAATTTGTATAGACTAGTGTATACAAACTACCATATTTTTTCGGTTTTGTCAAGCTTTAACATTGACTTTTTGCCATATTTCTGGTATCCTGGCCTATCGGATTGAAATAGCCAACATCCGAAATTTGTATACACTATTGTATACAAATAAGAAATAAATAGTTTTGAAAACATAGAAAAAGCGAAGGATGGTTTGTAGACAAGCGCCGCGTGGCTGACTCTGTTGTTTGAGCCCGATGGCGAGTTCAGAGTCAGAGCAGAGCGAGTCACAAATCATGCTGAGCGTTTCGTTGTTTGAAAAAGTATTTTTTCTTATGCTAATCACAGCAAAAGTGCATATCTATATGGTTGACCATACTTTTCAAATTTGGTACTATATGGACTATCGCTTTTGGCAGACTCGACAACATTGATAGGCAAGTGTAACACTTTTAACTTTCTCTCGTCTTCTATAATGTCAAACGTGATTCAAGAGAAGATTCTTCTCTACAAGATCTATACCAAGAAAGATACGGACGCTTACGCAGAGCTTTACGATCTATATGTTAAACGAATTTATCGGTTCGTTTTTTTTAAGGTTGGAAGTCACGAGAATGCCGAAGATGTTACATCGGAAGTGTTCTTGAAAGCTTGGCAGTATTTAATAGGTGGTACTGAATCAGTTTCGGACATAAAAAGTTTCAGTGGCTTACTATATAGAATCGCGCGCAACACCATCATTGATTTTTATCGTGCTCGCGCTTCCAAAAATGAAGTACCGATAAATGAAGATACAGATATCAGTGATAGTGGAAGTTGGTATGGACAACTTGGTGATAAGATTGAGACGGAAAAAATTATTCAAACGATCAAAAAATTAAAACAAGAATATCAGGAAGTTCTGACACTAAAATATGTCGATGAGCTCGAGGTCAAAGAGATCTGCGAGATCACCGGCAAAGGACAAGTCGCGGTTCGAGTCACATTGCATCGCGCGTTAAAAAAATTAAAAGAAATTTTGGAAAAAGTTTAAAGTTATGTCGCAAAATTTAATTGCACAACTTAAACAGCTAAAGCACGGGGAAGTGAAGCCTCGCGAAGAGTGGTTGAAAAACAACCGCGCGCTTTTGCTATCCCAAATTAAAAACACTGTTTCCTCAGAAGAAGTACAAAAAATGAATTTCGATAGTATTTGGAATACTATGTCTTTATTTGTTCCACGCACTTTGGTTTTCAATGTTGTGCGTCCAATTGCTGTTCTATTGGTTGTCTCTATAGTAGCAACCAGTGGTTGGGTAGCCAGTGTAGACGCTTCATACAATGCGCTGCCAGGTGATTTCCTTTATCCAGCCAAACGCGCTGGTGAAAAAACTCAGGTAGCAGTAGCTGGTATGATTGGATCGAAAAAAACTGAAACTATTTTACATTCTGAATTTGCCAAACGTCGCGCTAGTGAAACCAAGCAATTGGTAGCTAGTAAAGATCCGGCCAAACAAGAAAAAGTAAAAGAATCCATTCAAGATTTAAAAACTGAAATTGCCAACGTCAATCAAAAATTGGAAGAAATAAAAATTGCTTCAGTAGGTAATGCTGTAACTGCCGATATAGTAAAAGATGTAAAACAAGATTCTGAACAAGTAAAAAATACATTGGACGAAGTAAAAGCTACATTGCTTACTACTTCAAATGTAAATGATACTAGTTCCACCAAAGAAAATGCTATTGCTATCAATGAAGTAAAAGATTTGGCCAAAGATATTTCTGTAAAAGCGGTAGAGGTGATTGTGACTAAACATTTAGAAGGGGATAAGACTGTATCAGTCGAAGAAGTAAAACAAGAAATCAACAACACTTTACAATCAGCATCGTCTGATGCTCAGCAATCCAAACAAAGTGTGATCGGTGTACAAGCGGTAGTAACCGCCGCCAAAGTTGAAGCCAAAGATTTGGCTACTCAGCCAGCTGCCTTAGCGAGTACCACCGCTGCTCTTAACCAGAAAATTTCCGATGTGGCCAGTGTTACCAAAGATGCCGCTGCGCAAAATAAAACCGTCACTGATAATGTAGATAAAAAAGTTACTGAAGCCGTTGACGCTCTAAGCAAAGGTGACCTTACTAAAGTATTGGAAAAAGTAAAAGAAGCCAACACAGCTACCAAAGAAGCTGAAAAAATTTCTGATCAAATGGTAAACAATGTTCAACAGTTGGTACCGATCGCACCAATCATTGCCGCCACTGATTTGAAAAAAGATGTCGTTGATGTCAAAGATATTAAAGTAATTATTGACACCACTACACCAGCGCCACTACCAGTAATAAAAGTAATCATTCCGACGGATAAAAAATAAATTTGTTTTTCCGGGAATGATTAAGTCAAATTGTGACGTTGTTATTCCCGGAGAGAGAAATCAAATAATACAGTTTTGCCCCAGGTCGAGGGTTCATATGAACTTGCAAAACTTTGGTAGTTTCGACATTAGTCGAAACAAATTCCATTGCGTTTGACCGTTGTGTTTACATGACGCGCGCAAAACAATGGAATCTATTAATTATAATTATGAACAATTTATTAAAATTAGGTAAAAAGATCTTTACTGTTGGCGTTGTTGCCACTACTATCTTTTGGTCCTTAGGTGTTGCCGCTTTGGTACCAGCTGTAGCTAACGCTGCAACTGAAACTGATTGTGCTACATTGATGGCTGGAGATTTGGTAAAAACAACAGCTTCCCCAGTAATCTACGCTGTTAACGCAGACAAAACAAAATCATATTTCCCACAAGGTGATATCTTCAAGTCTTGGACTGCTGATAACAAATATACATACAAAACAATCAATCAGACTTGTTTGACTTCTTTGAAGTCTGCAACTGCAGTTTTACCTCGCCCAGGTACTTACTTGGTAAAGGAAGCTGCTGCTGACACTGTATACACTGTATTGCCAGGAAATAAATTAGCTCCAATGACTGTGGCAGCTGCTACAGCTCTTTATGGAACTAAATATTTATTAACTCCAGCAAAAGGTGGTCGTACAATTACTATGGATGATCCATCTTGGACTTTCTATTCTCAGCTCCAGACTTCTGGTTTTGGTGCTCAGATCACAGAAACTCTTCCAACTGAAGGCTCTCTAGTAAAAGTTGCTTCTACATACTATGTAGTAGGCGCAAACAAGACTTTGAGTGAAGTTACAGCAACTGGTTTGACAGCTAACCGCTTCCAAACTAAATTTGCTCACACTTTGACTGCAACTACTGGTTTTACCATGGGTGCAAAACTTGAAGCTCAAGATGCAGCTTTGTCTGACCGCACACAGGGTGCTAAAGGTTCAGCTTCTACAACAACTGGTCCAGTAACTGTAGCCGGTGCTTTAACAGTATCTTTGGCTGCAACTACTCCAGCTGCTAGAAATGTACCAGCAAACACTTCTGTTGAATTTTTGACTTTAAATTTGGCGGCTAGTAACGATAACGATGTTAACGTTAATGGTATCAAATTGAGTGCATATGGTTTAGGAGACTACGCTGATATTGATGCTGTTACTATTATGAACAAAGGTGTTCGTTTTGGTACATCTCGCGATATCGATTCTAACAAAGTTTCTCAAATCAATTTCACAAGTCCATTGGTAGTGAAAAAAGGTACAACTGAAACTGTAGTAGTAAAAGCTACAATTGCTGCAGGTAAAACTGGTCATTATGCATTGTCTTTGAACTCTGCTTCTGACGTAACAGCAAACGTAACTGTTGGTGGTTCTTACCCAATCGTAAGTAACGAACAAACAGGTGCTTTGGTAACAACAGCTCAAGTTACTTTGACTGACAACGGCTCTTTGGCCAATGTTAAACTTGGTGATTTACAAGGCACTGTTGCTAAATTCAAATTAGCTAACAACAATGTAGAAGATGTTACTTTCAACTCTATCATGTTGAAAAAAGATAGTACTGTTAGTACAGTTGCTGATACAGACTTTGTAAATTATACATTGACTGTTGACGGTGTTGTAGTAGCAACTGCTGCTTCTATGAACAACCGTTATGTTACTTTCAACTTGACTTCTCCTGTAGCAATCGTAAAGAATGCTACAAAGAATTTCACTGTGAAAGCCGACGCTGTTTCTGGTGCTAGTAAGATCTTGAAATTAGTTCTTGATAACAATGCTGACTTAGTCGCAACTGGTAATTACTATAAATTCCCAGCTCAACTTTCAACAACTTTCGCTGGTAGTTCTGTAACTATCAACGCCGGTGCAGTATCT